>NC_014735.1 GCF_000172995.2 Halogeometricum borinquense DSM 11551 | reverse complement strand
CGATACAGGAATAGTGCCGCGGGATGGACACGTGAGTATCCATCATCTGTGACTCTGGATGGCACTACAGAACGTCAAGAGGCTCTATTACAAGCCAAACGAGACGCTCACAAACACCTCACCAAAGCAACCCGCTGGACTCAACATGTAGCAAGATCAAAGGGCATTTGTCATTTCACATGTAGTTCTGGAACATGTCCCCGCGAAAACAGACCCGACGCAAAGTCCTTGCAGCGACCGGAGCGGCTACACTGACCTCCCTCACAGGATGTATCGGTGACATCATCGATGGAAGTCACCGTGTGTACAATCAGGATGCCCCTTTCGGTGACGTTACCGGAGCATGGCCAACCTATCAACACGACTTCGCGAACACGGGCTTTACAACAGATAGCGGTCCGTCGAGTGACGCAACACTCTCGCGTGTCGTCGAACTCGATAACGCGGCATTCGGAACGGCGGTCACACTCATCGATGGTCGTGGTATCGTCGGTTACAGCGGCGGGAGTAGCGAAGATGGCGAGTATCGATCTTTCACGCTCGACTCTTCAAGCGGGTCGTGGACAGTTGACTACAAATTAGGGAAATCGACGCCGACGATTGCCGGAAACGCAGTCTTCGTCTCAACAGCCGAATTCGTTGCCGCCTACGATGTACGGAACGGTAAACTCTGCTGGCGAGCAGACGACGGTGGCTCCGGTGGTGCAGAGAACGCACCCATACTCGCTGAGGGAACTCTCCTTGATTACACCACAAGTACTGTTAACGGCCGCGACCCTGCAACTGGTGAGAAACGTTGGCAGTACGGCGTCGATGATTCCCTAGTCCCACCTGTCACCCGCGACGGCACCGCATATACAGCAACCGAGACAGGTGCCGCCGCCTTTGATCCGAAATCCGGTGAGGAGGTGTGGCGGCAGGCCGATCTCCCGGAGAGTTCCGCTCCGCTCGCAGTCGGCGACAATCATCTGTACTACTCCGCAAAAGGGGAGGATCTATACGCGCTTTCGTTGGACGATGGAGCCTCACAGTGGCAAGCATCTATCCCACTGTCGGAACGTGGGAGCCATTACACCGCTATTAGCGACGGAACGCTCCACGTGCAATCTGCGGATGGCGTCGTTGCGGCGTTCGACGCGGTTGACGGCAGCAAGAAGTATATAAAACAACTCGAAGCTGATCTCCGACAACGGCCACCAGTTGTCGCCGACGATACACGGTTCTCGCTGGGTGACGAGACGTTATACGCGTTTGATGTTGAAACCGGAGATATCCAGTGGTCGCTCCCGCTTGATACCGAACCAGTATCTGGTGGTGTCCCCTCGATTCGTGGGGAAGAACTCTACTTTGTTAGCAATTCCCACCTTCTCCGGGTATCGAACTAGCTATTAGTGAGTAAATCTATGAGTTTGACCGACTGCTAGGAACACGATTTCGATACGTATCTCGGCTTCAAGACTCCATCTACAGAAAATAAGGTGAGTGCCTCGGGGTCTCGCACATCGCGGAGCGATGTGCTGGATACGGGACCGCTTAGATTTCCCTTGACTTGTCTCTGAGATGATTCACTAATTGTTGCCACCAGATGTGGAATCTCGCACGCCCGCGATCATACTACATGTTGATATTCCAATATGCGAGCGTACCTTGAGACACAGAAGGCCATCCCGCAAGTTGAGTCGAACTAGGCGATATCGGCAGTCGCAAACCGCCGACAAGCCAGTAGCATTGGAACGAGTCCCCATATTACAAGTACGAGAACCGATACCCATCCTGAGAGAAACCATGGAACTGACTCAAAAAGCTCAGATACGATAATCGTCGTTGGCCGCGGAATATCGGTAAGAACCTTTGTTAATACGTCTCTCGCGGGACCATGTGAGTTTGGGACACCGATCGCCCAATTAGTCGCGGCAAAGTACGCGTTCATCGGAAGCAGTCGCTCTACGAACAGAAAGAGGGCGGGATCATCTCCAACCAGCCAGCTTACAGCTGGCGTTACTAACGTCCAAGCCATCGGCAGTAAGTATACAGAGATAACGACGGTAATCGCCTGACGGCCAGTTTTAGCGACCACTGAGGTGGCCACCGCAAACGAGAGCCAAACGAACAGATAGCCGATCGATAACAGCGGGACAGTGACTGCTGTCAAAACCGGTGGCTGGCCATAGATAGTCGCCGAAACTGTGAGTCCGCCGAGAATTGCGAGCGCGGTAAACGTACCGAGTGCGAGTCCTTCGCCGAGATACTTCTCAAAAACGTACCTCCAGCGGGCGTACGGGAGTTTCAGTAGCAGTCGTATTCGTCCACTCGCTTGATCGCTCGTAACAGAGGCGTATCCAGCGAAGATTGCGATGAGACTTCCGAAGTACGCGATATTACTTTGGATGATGACGAATCCGTGTTCGGAGCCAGGATCGTAGTTGGGGGACGCACCGATTCCCAGCATCTGTGCCACGCCGAGGCCGCACAAAAAGAGCCCATACATCCAGTAGCGAGGGCTCTGTACTTTCGTCCAGAACTGTTTACTAGTCAGTGGAAGCCGACTCGACACCGATTGGAGAACGGTCTGGGGTGGATACATTAAGTCAGTGCTACACTGCGCAATTAGTTGATGATCGCTCTTCGGCCGCAGCTAGGTCGGTCCTATTCGAACTCATTGAGACACACGTGTTACTCTACCATCATATTTCTGTATGTTTGACTATAATGTTGTCATTGCTCGCGGACGGCGTCGGAGTAGCATACTGGAGTTATCTATTGGCGGAACTTTGGAGAAGAATGTAACTCTGGTGAATCTCCATACGATGGTTGGTTTCAGTGTTTCACGGCACGCTTAATCGTATGAACGACACATTTCACGACGAGTTCACGAAATTCTCAGTAGCGTCAAGCCCTTGGACTCGTGTTCTATCTCGGCCCATTTATCGCATTCTTCACCGCGTCCCTGCTCGGAATTCAAATTACCACTACGTTTCGGTGCCGTGTCAACCCACGATGACCAGCCGAGGTACGAGTTAGATGTCGCCGTTGATGATGTCCGAGACTCGCTGTCGGTCGAACAGTTGCTGTTCTGCGGGCACCTCGGGGAACGTCTCGGCGTCGAACGCGCCGAACTCCTCAGGATACAGCTGTTGGGCGACCAGTTCGGTTTGAAGGAGGTTCACCAGCGGCCCCTGGGAACCGAACGCACCTGGGTACACGTTGCCCTCCTGGACAGCGGTGAGTTGGCTCCCGGTGGGGTCTTCTTCGAACGGCGTCACGAACTGCTCGCGGAACGCTTTCGGTGAGAACGTGTCCTGATCGCCCGTCGTGCTGATTCCCCAGTGGACGACGAGAATCTCTGGATCCACTTCGAGCAGTGTTTCGTAGTCGATAGTCCCTGCCTCGATGTGGTCTGCGGTGAACGCACTCCGGATGTCGAGGTCCCGATACGGCTTCAGCTCGACGCCCTCGTCCTGTGTCCGCATCGGATAAAACGTCCCTTCGTTCGGGTTCGACGCGCTGTTGATCAGTGCGATTTCCGGCCGTTCGTCAGCGGGCGGGAGCCGGGATTGAATCTCGTCTTGTACCGAGGCGTGAACCTCGGCGAGTGCCTCGTACCGCTCGCGCTCCTGGAACAGCTCTGCGAGCCGTTCTAACGCCTCGTACATCGAGTAGAGTTTGTAGTCGTGCCAGTCGCGGCGGCGGAGGATGTTGTTGCCGAAGAATGGGGCGACGTTCTCGCTGATCTCGTTGGTGTCGGACTTGTCCCACGACTTGTCCCAACCAGTCTTGTGCATGTAGTTCGGGTCCATCAGAATCACGTCGGGATCCTGCTCGTAGAAGATCTCCTTGTCCCAGTTCGTCTGCGACAACGACTCCGTCTCCGAGAGCGGTGGGACATCGAGTCCGAACGGCTCGAAGAGAAATCCGGGAATCATGTAGGCCGAGGTCAGGAACCCGTCGCGTTGACCCAGTGCGAAGGCCATGTCCGCCCACTCACCGTTGTTGACCATGTACGTCTCTGGGACTTCCTCGAAGGTCTGACACCCCACGGGCTCGATGCAGGCTTCGTACGACTCGGCGGGGGTGCCAGTTGCACTCGCGGTTGGTTCGGCCCCGCTTGTATCGGTTGGTGCCGATTCAGTGCTTGACTGACTTGAACAGCCAGCGAGTAGTCCCCCGCCGACGACTGCCCCGCCGTACTTCATGTAGTCTCTGCGCGTCAGTGCCTCGTGTTGACTGGAATCTCCTGTCATACGATTTAGGCCAGCCTAAAGGTTAATAGTGCTTCCGGTTTTGGTAGGCCGAAACGTTTCCTCAGAGAGTAGGTTTCACATCCAATCTGAGAGATATGCAAAGGAAGAGCCCTCAGCACTGTTGATTGTGTATAAATAAGGCGAACTGATGGAACAATGTGGCCGCCGATTGACCGACGTATTTGTCACAGCGCTTGAACTCCGCAAGCACCCCCGTGAAGGAACAGATTGCTGTACTGTACTCACCGATCTCAGGCTTCAGCTTCAACGCGCTCGTGAGCGCGTGCCCATCGGGAGGGTGCTGTGCGACCGAGAGTTTGACTCGAAAGTCGTGTTTCAGACGCGTTCGACCCTTGATGTGAACTATCTCATCCCGAAGCGGGTTCATAGTTCCGAACGCGAGGTCATCGAGACGATGGACGAAAATGGGCAAGAGGTCGCCGTTGAATCAGCCTCTGTCTACGTTGAGCAGGGCTCGCACGCGATGCAATTTGGTAGCACGATTTCGTTATTCAGTTCTACGCCTGAACTCATTGTCGTATTCGGGGGCCAGAAGTCCTCTGCATCGTCATTTTGCCTCCTGAGTTAAATGTCGGATTATATGACACCCCTCTCTCCGAGCGCCAAATGTACTGGTTAATTGGACTGGATTACTCTCTCAGAATGGTTTTATCATTAAGATTCTTAGACTTCTGGAATTGTTAGATAAACATCCAGCAAGAACTGGGATAGAAAGAACACCAATCGTCTGAACCACACTCCGTCTCTAAATTTTATTACTACATTCTATAAATAAAAACCCGGTGGAAATTACATATAATTTGTGAGTGCGTCGAGTTGGTCTGCTCAGCACTGATCCCGCTGGATTAACGCTTAATGCCGATTCGGGCCGCCCACCGTGAGTGGCGACACTTTTTGTGTGGTCGAATTTTAGGCTGATTTCACGTATTCGATGATACCTCACCGAGAGATCGTTGATACAGTTCCGATGTGATCCGCCGAACCACGATAAGTCCCGAAAACACGCGAAAATAGCCCCATCTTCCGAGGTTGTGCGTCTTCATATTCTGGGGATGAGTTCACTAGCTATCCTTCATTTCATTATCAGCGTATCGGAGAACAAGCCAAATAGGGATTATACTTGCAAGTATGAGAAATAAGATGCCAGCCACCCAGCTTATATTAGAAATATATTCATATACTCCCCCCATAACGCCTCTAGTGGCTAGCAGCAGAAATACAAGAACTACGAAGACGAAAATAAAGTGGAGTCCCTTTCTTGAGCGCGGATTACCTGTCTCCATATTGTAGAAATTCTATCTATATCACAATATTTCTTTCCCTGCAGCTTGCAGCCGTAGTGATTAGTGGTCTCAAGAAATAAGCTCTTGAAATAAAGTCACTTAAGCAGTTACCCCTTAGTAAAGAACTCATAGTCTCGATCAACGTCTTCGCGGGAACCACCTGTCACGTCTTCACCGAACGGATCAACATACGGATCACCACAACCTCGGAGGATGGACTATGATGTGTGCCTTTTATCCAATTCTATAGAGTTTGAAATCTGCTGCAATCTTCTATTTCTAAAATGTACGATCTGCTACGATATTGTGGTAATATACAGTTGAAAAATGGTATATGTAGATTGTTGTGTGTTCCTATATTCATTTTCTAGTTGTACCACTGCACTTGGATGGTATTTAATATTAAAATAGCACGCCTACTACTATAATATCTCTATATGGTTATATATCCGATATATACGAGCAACCGGCACTGTCTAGTTAAGGTGCGAGCAGGTCGAAGAGCTAGTGTTTCATGCCACTCTCAAACCTGCTCAAGCAGAGTTTAGACACGGCTACGCTTGAATGTTGGCAGCGGGAGCGGACGGTGACGTCCCAAACTCGCGACGCGAGTTTGTGGGCTCGAAAGACGCTTTCGTCTTTCGAACGTTGACGAGACGCAAAGCGTCTCGTTCGCACACCAAAAATCGAAGATTTCTGGGGACGCCCGTCAGGGCGTTCGCCGTCCGCCTCCACACTGCCGGTCTCTCGCTCAGGGAAACAGAAGCGATACTCCGCTTGATTGGCGTAGATCGCTCGTTTCAGGCGATCTTCCAGTTGGTTCATCGGCTGGCCGACAGCGTTTCGGACCCTCAAAATGCGAGTTGACCGCTTTCACAATTCATGGGTAGGCAGTCGGCTGAGCGTTCGCCAGTGGCTTGCGCTGTTCGTTCATTACTATAACTTTCAACGACCGCATCAAGCGCTCAATGGACGAACACCGGTCGAGGAGGTTAACTAGACAGTGCCCTTTCCCGTGTCTCGGGACGATTATGCTATCAGTACAGGTAACCGAGTGATCAATCCTCCTCATCCTCCTCGTCCTCCATACCGGAAAGGCGACGGACCGACTTTAACCATCTCTCTTTGGCCATTTGTCCGGGGGCGAGCGGATCGTACACGATGTCCCCAGCCGTACCGAGATGCTCACCGTCTCTGCCGGTCTTCGCCCGCCACAGGCCCACGATCATTGCGATTGCCAAAGACGCAAAAAGGATGGCCAATGGAACGCGGGCGAAACTATCGACCGCCCACACCATTGTAAGCAGTACGAGACAGCCCAGCGTAGCCGCGTAGAGGAGGTGAGCGAGCGAGGTACCCGATATCTCGAACGTTTTTCTCATATATCCACTAACTAACTGATCAGTGGTCATCGTATATTTGTTATTTGATTAACATCCCTCATATCACGCTACAGTAGAGAAGAAGCTGATCAGTCTGCATACCTACTGATCGGCTGATTTTCTCTCCAACGCTGTAAATAAGTCGCATATCAAATCCATCCTCCAAGGTTGTGCCGCTCCTCCTAAAGTTCTGATTAGCTCAACATCGGGGAGAAATGTTGTTGAGTTGTTGGTTTGTAGAAATCCAAACGCAGAATCTGTGGGAACTTCCAAGCCAACAAATTTGATATAGCACTATGAACTTTATAAAATATGGAACGTCGAATTTGGCGTCTCTACTGTCTAAATTCGGCTGATTCCGACCACCAGCACAATACTTTGTTTTACTCCGATAAAGACAAGTGGATTTAGAGGGGTCCGCGCTGTCCCCTCATCGGTACTGCTCCGCCCAACGAAATCGCATGTGAAGCCAGAAACTGGCAGCCTCGGTGTCTCGTGGCCTGCGCTAGCAGCCAATGAGTCAAAAAGCCTGATCGTGAGGACCGCTTCGAGCCACTGTCAATATTCACTGTCGGTGTGGCCACCGAAATCTATCGCTAGCGACCACAACCGCTACGCCGACGTGAGCGCGAGTCCGTCGGATCCAGTTAAACGCGTGGCCACAAATACGACTGTGACGATGGCGGCGAACTCAACGACACCGACGAGCAAGTGGAAGCCGTCCGGGATGTGGACGCCGACTAAGAAGGGTGGTTGGTTCATCGTCGCGTGGAACAATGCGACCAGCCACAGGTTCCGGGTTAGCGCGTACACGAGACCGTAGGCGAGTCCCATGAGCGTCAGACCGAGGAGTCGCGTCGCCAGCGCGGCACCGACCCCGTGACCGGACATGAGGAACCATCGCGGGAGGTGAAACAGTGCGAATAGGATCGCTGTGATCCCGACACCAACTGCGACCGCTTTGCCTGTTTTACCGCCGGCCAGCGAGACGAACTTCGACTGGAGGTACCCGCGAAACACGAGTTCTTCCGGAATCGCGGTGAACAGCACCGAACTGACGAAGGCGGCGAGATACATGAGCGGGTGTGCAGCGACTTTCGATCCGGACACCTCGAATCCGCTGACGCCGTCGAGGGCGAACCCATACGCAACGAGATTGTATAGCACCCAAAACACGGTCACAACCAACAACGCGGAAAGAAGTGAGCGAACTGGTGACAAAATCGAGCGCGGTGAAACTCCCTCAACGGTAAACGCGCCGATGGCTAGGATGACGAGGAAGATGCCCCAACCCATCCCGGCGATGGGTGATGCGCCGTCCGAGAATACTACCGCGAATCCGGAGAGGACGGTAATGAGTAAGAGATACGTTGTAACGGGAATCAGCGACCCGCCCTCGAAGGTCGGCAGGTCTCTCTCAGCACGCAACATCCAGTCAAAATTTTATTATCTTCTTTATATCACCTTTCATTCTTGACTGTCCCCGCGTCGTCTTACGCATCCGCCGGAGCGACTGTCGATGATTACGCGTCAGGAAACGGTTTCGACGCCCCTTCAGTTGATATCCCTGATACTTTCAGTCGATATCTCCGGCAAGTACGTGAGCGCGAACGCCGTCCACGACGCTCGACCCGTCCTCGACAGAGAGCGGCGGTAGCGTGACTACTGGACAGTCGGTCATCTCGGCGAGTACGTCAGGGTTCGTACGCGCGGCGAGCGACTCGCCCTCGTACTCGTTCAACACGACTGCTGGGACGTCTATCCCCCGGTTCCGAAGCGCCGAAACCGAGAGCGCAGTGTGGTTCAACGTACCGAGCCCGGACCGTGCGACGACGACGGCCGGAATTCCGAGGTCGGAAACGAGATCGATCACCTCGCGCCCATCGGCCAACGGAACGCGGAGTCCGCCGATTCCTTCTAGTACGCCGATCTCGTGTGCTGCAAGATGCTCGGCGGTCTCCTCACGGATCGACTCGTACTCCAACTCGACGCCAGCGACATCGGCCGCGACTTCCGGGGCGAGCGCCGGTTCGAGCCGACGAAGACACGTCGCCGCTGCTTCGGTTCCACAGATATCGGCGACGAACGCGGCGTCGTCGTCCGGCGGATAGCCGGTTTGGGCAGGCTTGATGGCACACGCGTCGTGTCCCGCCTCTCGTAACGCACCGACGAGACCGGCCGTCACCACTGTCTTCCCGACACCCGTGTCAGTCCCGACGACGGCGAACGCGTCGTCGGGTAACTCGAACGCCGTCATAGTAGATCCAACTCCTGTCCGGCGGCCTCGAAGGCGTCGAGACAGCGGTCGATGTCAGCTTCCGTGTGCGTGGCCATCGGTGAGACGCGGATGCGACTCGTCCCTTCTGGGACGGTCGGCGGCCGTATCGCCGGAGCGACGATGCCGCGCTCCCGAAGACGCTCTGCGAGTGCCACTGCGTCGCTCCGGTCACCGATTACAACGGGGAGTATTTGCGTCGTCCCGAGCACGTCGTAGCCGAGTGCTTCTAATCCACTCCGTAGTCGGCTCACGCGATCCCACAACTGCTCGTGACGCTTTTCTTCGCGTGCGATACGGAGTGCTTCTCGTGCGGCACCGACTGCCGGCGGCGTGAGACCCGTCGAAAAGACGAACGACCGGGCGGCGTTCGCTAACTGTTCGACGAGCGCGGTACTCCCGGCCACGTATCCACCTTGACTAGCCAACGCCTTCGACAGCGTGCCCATCTGTACGTGGACGCGGTCGGACAGTCCCTCTCGTTGAACGATGCCGCCACCGTCGTAGAGACCGGTCGCGTGAGCCTCGTCTACCATTACCCACGCTCCGTAGCGCTCGGCTACGTCGCAGATGTCTGCTAACGGAGCGACATCCCCGTCCATGCTAAACACCGAGTCAGTTACGATCAGCCACGAGTCGTCCGGTGTGCTGGACCGGGAGCGGTCGGCCATCGCTGCCGCGAGCGAGTCGGCGTCACAGTGGTCATAGACGACCGTCTCGGCGTCCGAGAGCCGACAGCCGTCAATGATGCTAGCGTGGTTGAGTGCGTCCGAGAAGACCACGTCCGGGTCGAGTGCGCCGATGGTCCCGACGTTCGCGGCGTACCCCGAGGAGAACAGAAGGGCGCGTTCGGTCCCTTTCGCGTCGGCGAGGTCACGCTCCAGTCCTCGGTGCAGACCGGTATCACCGGTGACCAACCGACTCGCACCGGCTCCTGTTCCGACCGCTTCGGCCGCTTCTCGTGCCGCGCGGACGACGCGTTCGTCCTGCGTGAGACCGAGATAGTTGTTCGCTGCGAAGACGATCTGCTCAGCGCCGTATCTCGGCTTCTCACCCCCCGGATCAGACGCCATCCGTGAGCGTGCTGCAACGTGTTCGACCGGTTGGAGGGTCCGCCGAAGACCCTGCTGGTCTCGCTCTGCGAGGCGTGCTGCCGGGTCGAAGCCGAAATCTCCCTCGTTGGTTGCTTCGGTCCCCTCGGCCCCGCCACTGGGTCGGGGTTCCGTCTCCTTTGTCATCTTCGCCCCGTCAGAACCCTGGTAGCAGTTCGGCCGGGCCGAAGACGCCGTACTCGCCGCCACGGTTTCGGCGGACGGCAGACTTCAGATAGCCGAGTGCTGGGCCGTTAACGTTGGCTTCCATGCTGGTGGCGTCGTCCAACTCGAACGTGTTGGTCCCGCGTTCGCCGTCGAATGTCGTCCCCGTCACGCGAACCGTCGTCGTCGTGGGCTTTTCATCCGAGGTGACATCGAGAATCCCACCGACGGTCACGTCCTCGGCGTCGCAGATACCAGCACGTTCGAGCAGGACGTCGTCGGCGTGTTCCATATCGTGGAACTCCAAGACGCCGTCGTGTTCGTCGATAACCGCCTCGATCTCCTCGTCGCTCATCTCACGCACCGTCTCGATGTCGTACTCCGGCAGGTGGGCGATGTCCTCGCGGACGGTGCCGCGATTGTCTTCGTAACCGGATTTGAGTCCGACACCCCACCAGATTTCGACTTCTTCGACGGTGACAAACGACTGGGCGGCCAACGCCGCTGCACCCGTCAAGAATCCGGGCGTCGCACCGGCACCGCAGACGAACGTGATACCTGCCGACTCGAATGCGTCGGTTCGGTCTTCGAGCATTCCGATGACCCGCGACCGTTTGAGTACGTCCACGAGAACGCCTGAATAGTCGGCTTCCACGAACCGGTCGGCGACGCGCGGGATGAAGTCGTGCTCGAAGTTCGGCAGTGCGATCAACACGGCGTCGATAGCGTCGCTTTCGGCGATCACATCGTCAATCGGTGTTTCGGTCGAGACTGCCTGACTCGACGCCGCGACACCTTTGTTCTCGCCGCTTTCTTTCACCGCTGTCGTCCCACCGTCGGAGGCGATGTTGCCTTCGGTCGCGGACAGCAGTTCGTCTACGTCAAGTCCGTCATGGTCGATTGCGACTCCATGTCGGTCACATGCCGCCACCGGCGTGAGTTCCGGCTTCTGTTTCGAGACGTCGAGCGTCCGTCGTCCGATACCGCCTGTTCCGAGTACTGCGAATCGAATCTCGTCCATCGTTGTCGTCGTGGTGTCTGTTGTCGGTTTGTCTGCGTCGTTCATCGGTCAGTCACTGATCTCTGCGTTACTTGTCGCACTGCCGGCCGCGGTCGTCGAATACTCCGCTTCCGCGGCGTCGTCGGAACGGGATTTGACCTCCTCCGGGTCGAAATCGTTTACCTCTCTGTTGGGCTGTAACCCGGCGCGCTCGACGATTTCGATGTCGTCGCCGGGTGACTGCCCTTCGGTCGTGAGGTAGTCGCCGGTGAGAATCCCGTCGGCACCCGCCTCGAACGGCCGGTGCTGTTCGTCCGTATCGAGGTTGACTTCGCGGCCGCCGGTGAGGCGTACTCGCGCGTTCGGGTGGAGTAGCCGGTAGACCGCAATCGTCTGCAGCAGTTCCTCGGTCGAAATCGTGGCTGAGTCGCCGAATTGATCGCCGAGATCGGTTCCGGCGACGGGATTGAGGACGTTTACCGGGAGCGATGAAATACCGATGTCGCGGAGGGCGAGTGCGGCGTCGATTCTGTCAGTGGGGGCTTCGCCCATCCCGAGAATAACGCCGGCACAGAGATCCATCCCCGCTGCTTTCGCGCGTTCGAGCGTCTCAACGCGGTCCGCAAAGGAGTGCGTCGAGACGACTTCGGGGAAGTACGCTGGCGACGTCTCGATGTTGTGGTTGTAGTGATTGATTCCCTCAGAAGCGAGGATCTCGGCCTCTTCTTCCGTGAGAATACCAAGACTCGCATCGACCTCGACGTCGGTTTCGTCGCGGACGAGACGAATCGCCTGAATCACTTCTTCCCACTCTTCGGGGCGTTTCTCTTTGCTTACTCCTTTCTCGGCGACGACAATGCCGAACCGCTGTGCGCCGTCGCGTTCTGCTCGTTTTGCCGCCGCAAGCACTTCCTCGGGACCGAGAAAACCGTACGTATCGATTCCTGTATCGAAGTGGACCGACTGGGCGCAGAAGCCGCAGTCCTCCGCACAGTTTCCCGCTTTGGCGTTCACGATGCTACAGGCATCGACTGTTCCGTCCCCGAAGTGTTCTCGCACGGCGTTCGCCGCCGGTGCGAGGTCTTCGACCGGTTGTGCAATCAGGGCCAATGCTTCAGTTCGATCTATTTGGCCGCCATCGAGTACTTTGGCGACCGCTTGATCGACCGTTCGGTTACCTGTCTCGTAAACCACGAATGAAATCGGAGTTTACGAGACTGTAATAGTTCCGGTGGACCCGGATACTCCGCTCCGGCGATTCGACTCACGAACGGAGCTATCAACCACCGTATCTCTTAGTCTGATATTAAATCAACTATTTATTGTCTGTATTCATATATTTTTGCGCTCGTAAAACCAAGTGGATTGAAGACACCGGTGTTCGTCTGGTGGAGCACGTAGATGTCCACGCCAGATTCGGACCGGGACTCCGGGGAGTTCGAAAGTGAGGAGTCGGACGGAACGCGCGCGCAGTCGGAGGTCGCCGCTGCAATCGCACGATATCTCCGTTCGAACGGCGATAGTTCGCAGTACCGCTCGACGGCCGAATCGGTCCTCTCGAAGTTCGAGACGTGGCTCCGGCGGCGCGGAAAGGACACGTTCGATGCGTTCGAGGACGAGGGCGAGCAACTGCTTCGACGTTACTCTGACCGACTCGCCCAGCGTGTCGAAGCGGACGGAATCTCGGCGTCGTCGGCGCAGACGTACTACAACGTCATTTCCGGATTTCTTGGGTTCTGCGTCCGCGACGGAGCGCTCACGCGGAATCCTGCACTCGCGGACCGAGCGCGCGAACCCCTCCCGCGAGACGACGAAGATCACAGCCAGCAGTTCTGGACGCGAGAGGTTCGCCGCAAACTCGTCCAGCACACAAACGACGCCGCGTACGAAGCAATCGAGAGTGACGGGATGGATGCCCGACAGGAAGTCCGTGACCGCGCGCTCGTTCACGTTCTCGCGTACACGGGTGTCCGCGGCGCGGAGGTGTTCCGCGTCAGCGGTGACAATCGAGAAGGCAGACAAGGTCTAACCTGGGCACGCGTGGACACGGATGCGTGGACGTTCCGTGTGTGGGGGAAAGCACAGGAATGGGAGGATGTCTCCGTCCCCAAACAAGCGCGTGAGGCTCTCCGACGGTGGCGGACCGTCCTCGATCCGCCGTCGGCCGAGTGGCCCGTGTTCCCGACGGCGCATGCGCCGTCGAAGTACGCCGCCGTCCGCGATGCGCTCGGCACCGATGATGCGAACGCCCGTCTCGACGGTGCAGAAGTGGACGACGTACTCCGAGACGAGGACGTCGCACCGCCCGCCATCACGACAGAGGGCGCACGGCGCGTTCTCGAACGGATAGCGGACACCGCGGGCGTCGATATCGACGGCAAGCCACCGCTCCCGCACGGGGCGCGCCGCGGACTCGGTGACGAACTCTTCCGGACCGACCGCGGACTCGCACAGGACGTACTTCGCCACAAATCACTCAGCACGACGAAGGAGGCGTACTCGCACATCGACGCATCCGAGCGCGGCGAGGCCGTCAGCGACGTGTTAGACGAGTAGCGGTCGAATCGGAGAACCGGACTGTGGGAGACGTTCGGGTTCGACCGAGTTGCGTTCGTTGGAACTTCGTGTTATCCCCTGAGATTAATAGCTTGCTTGCCGACACGACTACGTAATGGCCGACGCGCGACGCATTGTACTCGACGTTTTGAAGCCGCACGACCCGCCGCTGAGGAAGTTCACCGAACACATCGCTGACGCCGAGACGGTGGATGCAGCCACCGGATCGCTCATCGAACTCGATCAGGAGGTCCAGAACGTGAAAATCACCGTCGAAGGAACCGCCTTGGACTACGTCGCTATCGAGGAGTCAATCGAAAATCTCGGTGGAACTGTCCACTCCGTGGACCAAGTCGCGTACGGTGAATACATTGTCGAAGACCACCGGACGTTGCAGGACGGGTAATCGTCGTGGCGTCACCGACGAGTCGGTTTCTCCGCCTCCTCCGTGACGAATCCGTTCTCGCTATCGCCCGTCGGTACTTCGTTTCGAACGGGTTCGACGGGACACTGACGAGTATCGGTATCATCGTCGGTGCAGTTCTTTCGGGTATCCCAGATGGCTTTACCGTCGTGAAAATCGGTGTCGGTGCCGCCGTCGGGTTGGGTACTTCGGCCGTCTGGAGCGTCTGGGAGATCGAACGCGCCGAGACACGGGCCGATATTCGCCGCCTCGAACGCGCGATGCTGGTTGATCTGGATGACACGCAGATCGAACGGAAGAAACGTGGCGCACGAACCGTCCACGCGACGCTGAGCGGACTCGGACCGCTGATCGGTATCCTCGTCCCGCTCGTCCCGTTCGCATTCGAAGGGTCGGTGTTCTCGATGGCGGAGGCCGGATTCGTCGGCGTCGCTCTTGGAACTGGCATCTTGGCCGTCTTCGGAGCGTACATGGGTTCGATTTCCGGCCAGCGCTGGTACGTCTCAGCGTTCCGGATGGCGCTCGCGGGACTTGTCGTTGCCGGAATCAACGTTGTTCTCCCGAGTTGAGGTGGTCGGCAGCGGCCGTTGGTGGTGGCCGTCGTCTACGGCGGAGCGTCAGTCACCACCGAGTTCGAGATCAGCGTCTGCGGACTCGACGGAATCGAGTATCGGACGGTGACCACTTTCTCGGCGCTTGACCACCCAGCCGACGAGAACCAAAACTGGCGCGCCGGTGAGAAGCACGGCTCCCAACAGCCCCCAATCACTGACACTGAGCGGAACGGTTCCGAAGTAGGTTCGAAGCGGCGTGTAGAGGACGGCCAACTGGAGGAGTAACGACGCGACGACGGCGACCGCCAGCCACGCGTTCGAGAACGTGGGCGTCTCTTTCGTCCACCTGACGACGTAGAGTTTAACGAACTCGAAGAGGACGAAGCCGGTGAACACCATCGTCATCGCGTACGGCGTCACCGACGGTGCGCCGTTGAGGGTGTAAAACATCAGCCCCAACATGAGAACGGTCACTGTCACACCCGCCCCGCTGATAAGTTCGAGCATCATTCGGTCGATAATGCCCGTCACGCGGTCTCGCGGCGTTCGATCCATCACATCTCCCGAGGGATCCGTCCCGAGCGCTAACGCCGGGAGACCATCGGTGAGGAGGTTTATCCACAGTAGTTGAACTGCTGGAAGGATGAGATAACCGAATAACGACGCGATAAACACAACCAACACCTCGGCGACGTTCGCGCTGAGCAGATAGGCGACGAACTTCCAGACGTTGTCGAAGATTGTTCGTCCGCGTCTGATCGCGTTGCGAATTGTCGCGTAGTTGTCGTCCAACAGGATGATGTCGCTCGCTTGCTTTGCCACGTCGGTACCGCGAACGCCCATGGCGATCCCGACATCGGCGTTTTTCAGCGCCGGCGCGTCGTTGATGCCGTCCCCGGTCATCGCCACTCGATGGCCGTTCGCTTGCAGCGACTTGAGGATACGCACCTTGTGCGAGGGCTCCGCTCGGGCGAACACGTCTACGTCTTCGACACGCTCCCGCAGTTCGTCCTCGTCCATCGAGTCCACGTCAGCACCACTCAGCACGTCCGATTCGACGCCGACCTGCGAGGCAATCGCCTGCCCAGTCGTCGGATGGTCGCCGGTGATGACCTTCACGTCGATTCCCGCCCGTTTTGTGTCCTCGATAGCGTCGCGTACCTCCTCGCGCGGTGGGTCGATGAGACCTTGGAGGCCAACGAAAATGAGATTCTCCTCGGGACCACCGTCGTCATCTCGGTCCTTGTAAGCGAACGCGAGGACGCGAAGCGCGTCTGCGGCGAATTCGTCTATCTGGTCGCGGATTCGCGTTCGCACGTCGTCGTCCATCGTTGTGATCCCCTCTGCGGTGAGGACACGCGTCGTCCGGCGGAGAATCTCGTCCGGCGCACCCTTGACGTACACTACGTCGTCGTGAATCGTCGCCATCCGTTTTCGCTCCGAGGAGAACGGAACTTCGTCCCGTCGCGGACGCTCCGCTCTGCGAGCAGCAACGTCGAACCGCCGCTCCGCGGCCGCAACGAGTGCCCGTTCCGTCGGATCGCCCTCCTCGGTTGTCGCATCGTTGCAGAGTGCGCCGATTTCGAGGAGTCGGTCGAACCGCTCGTCTGCTCTCTCTCCCGCTTCCTCATCCGCTGGCTTGTCTCTCCCTTTGTCTGCCGATTCACTCGTCGCTTTTTCCGCTGGATTTCCCGCCGAATCCCGCCCGATGTCGAACGCTTGGCCGTACACCCAGGCACCACGGACGCGCATCTCTCCCTCCGTCAGCGTCCCCGTCTTGTCCGTACAGACCACGTCCACGGCACCGAGGGCTTCGACCGCTGGAAGCGTCCGAACGAGGGCGTTCTCGTCGGCCATTCGACGCACGCCGAGTGCGAGCGTCAGCGTGACGACGGCTGGGAGGCCCTCTGGAACCGCCGCTACGGCCAACGAGACGGCTGTAAGCCCTGATTGAACGAGTGATCTCCCACCGACGAAGACGAGTAGCGGGACGAGAACGGCCGAGAGCGCGACGACGCCGAGTCCGAGGCGGCGACCGAGTCGGTCTAAATCCTGTTGGAGCGGCGTCTGAAGATCCTCTGCGCTACTCAGCGCCTCTGCGATGGAACCAACTTCGGTTTCCATCCCGGTTGAGACGACGACGGCGACGCCTCGACCGCGGGTGACGTTCGTCCCTTTGTAGGCCATACTCTCCCGTTCTGCCAGCGGCGTGTCGGCGTTCACCGCCTCCGTCGTCTTCTTGACGGGAACGCTCTCGCCGGTTAGTGCGGACTCGTCGATTTCCATGTTCTGCGCTTCGACGAGTCGGCAGTCCGCGGGGACGACATCCCCCTGTCCGACGACGACGATATCACCGGGAACCAGTTCCGTCGCCTCCACGCTCTGTTCGTCGCCGTCGCGGCGGACAGTCACTGTCGGCGTCGTCAGTTCTCGGAGGGCGTCCAGGCTCTGCTCTGCGCGGTACTCCTGGACGAATCCGAAGGCGCCGTTTGCGAGGAGGATAATACCGATGAGAACCGCGTCAACAGTGTGGCCGATGCTGAACGAGAGTACTGCCGCGAGCAGTAGTACCCAGATGAGCGCGCTGGAGAACTGTGCGAGGAAGATCCGCAGTGGACCTCGCTGTCGCTCACCCGTGATTTCGTTCGGACCAACCGTCTCGTAGCGCTCGGCGGCGTCTGTGGCTGAGAGGCCGGACGCGGTCGTATCCAGTTCCTCGTAGCTCTCTTCGGGGTCGCGTGCGTGCCAATCCATCAGCGTTCGTTGCCGTTCGTGTTTTGTCGCTACCGAAACAATAGTTTCTGTTGTTCTGCTGGTACTGACTTGCGTACCAGTTGGCTCGTCACTGTTGTCTCACTACTATCACTGTTGTATCACCACTCACTGGTGGATCACCACTGTCGCCTGTTGCACCGCTCGCGCGCCGCACGCGTGACAGCGGCGGCCGCGATCACCACTGTCATCGTACGCTATCGGTCGCTATCCTTGCGTATCTTTGGACGATATTTGTTGAAAAAGGCAGCTACGAATCGGCGTCCGCCTCTCTATCAGTACCCTGTTGGTCTGACTGTTAGTCCGTACTTTTCCGTTTCTGCGTCGGATGATCTGTGACGAGTACCTTCGTGTGATCCGGAACGTCCTCGGACACCCACGAGTTGGCACCGACGCTGACGTGGTCACCGACGGTAATCGCACCCAGCACCTTCGTACCGGCACCGATGACGACGTGGTCTCCGATGTCCGGGTGTCGCTTGTACCCCTTCTTTAATTTGTGCTCTTCGGTCTCGTCCTTCTCGAAGTGCAGTGCGCCGAGCGTCACGTCTTGGTAGATCCGGACCCAGTCGCCGACGGTTGCCGTCTCCCCGATGACGACGCCGGTCCCGTGGTCGATGAAGAAATACTCGCCAATCTCGGCACCGGGATGGATGTCGATTCCGGACTGTGTTTTGGCGAACTCGGTCAGTTCGCGGGCGTACTCACCCGCGTCTCGTTTGTAGAGTTCGTGGGCGACGCGCTGGACCATGATGGCGAGAAATCCCGGATACGACCTGATGATCTCCATGTACGTCTTCGCCGCCGGGTCGCCCTTGTACGCGGCTTCGACGTCTTTTTTCAGCGTTGCCCGAATCTTCGGTAGTTCGTTGAGAATCTGTTCGACCGTGCGAGACGGGTCGTCGTCTGCATATGGGCGAATCCCGGCGTAGAAAAGAGAGCCGAGGTTGTCGAGTTCGTCAAGGACTGCCGATTTGTCTCGGACGAGACCGGCGGCGTTCCAGCACGTCGGGAAGAACAATCGCTTCAGAATATCGACCTCCTCGCGTCTGTACCGCTGCGTCGGAAACTCCATCGCTGTCGGCTTCGGAAACGGGTCGGTATCGTCATGATACGAGGCGAACAACCGTTTGTGGGCGTCACCGGTGTACCGATATTCCATACTGACTGTTTGCCGTCGAGCGTCTTAGTCTTGGATATTTCTCTATCTGAGCCTCTCAGCTACGTTTCCCACCTCAGACTGCTCTCTGTCGCAATTGCACCTGTATTGAGGGACAAATATATCACGATTAGTAGCCATATACAACTATGGACGGCGAGTGCTACTTTTGTCATGGACTCGTCCTTCCGGACGAACGGGACGATATCCTCCTTGCGGACCACGCCGAGCATCGCGTGTTCCTCCACGAAGAGTGCGCGAGGGGATACGAACTCGTAGATGAGTCGGACGAGGACCCCGGTGATGTCAAAGTGACGTGTCCCGAGTGTGGTGCCGTCGAGATACAGTAATTCGAACTGACGAGTTACCGAAGTTCCATGTTCTCGGCACGCTCGGCGGCGAGTTCGGCTATCTCATCGACGCTGCTGTCTGATCGGTCCGCAAGAACGCGAACGAGCATTCCAAGTTGAATCGCCGCAGTTTCTCTGAGTTCGTCCGCACGTTCGGTGTCGTTGCCGAAGTAGTACTCGTGGCGGCCATTTTCGTGGACGAGACCGGTGTAAACCGAACGGAGATTGCCATCCGTAATCGCTGCTGCGGCGTCCGCTCTGACTTCGTCGAACTGTGGGTTCTCCATACTGCACAACGTGACCCCGAGTCTCCTAACCCCTTTGCCAGCGGACGCGTTGCATCGGTCGCTGGCGATTCATTTCGTTCGCTTATCCCGCGGCCTCCACGTAGCCTCGCACCGGCATTTTTTACCTCACCCGGACCGATATCTGAGTAGATGGTACGAAGACCGAGTTCTGACGGCCGATATTCCGTTTTTCCGCCCGGTTCGGTCTCAGCGGGAGTGACTTCGAGGCGGTCACTGCTGCCGTCCGAGATGCGGCCGACTCGGGATTCGTTACGACTGCACCGACAGTCAGAGGACGCGCTGACGACACCCATCCCACCTGCTCCGGTCTGGAGGCATCATGAGCACTGACGACCCACTACCGAGCATCCCTGACGTTACCGACCCGCGGCCCCAAACACCGGTCACGAGCGAGTTCGAGACCGGAACTGCGTCTGATCCGCCGACCGGAACGTCCGGAGACGCGTCGACGACGCTCCGAGTGAACGACGAACTCGTGACCGTCCCCCCGGGTTCGACGGTAATCGATGCCATGCAGGCGGCCAGTGATCAGACGGTTACTGTCAGCCCCGGTGCGGATGTCCTCCACGACGATGCCGACGTTCCCGCACTCTGTTACTACGACCGCGAGGGTGACTGTAGCGACGAAGTCGGCCCACGTAGTGAGTGCCGAACCTGTATCGTCGAGACCGACGAACACGGACTCGTCCCGTCCTGTTCGTTCCCCGCGGAAGACGGTCTTCGCGTCCGGACCGACACGGTGGACGCCGCGGAGTCTCGGAGCGTCAACCTCGATCTCGTCCTCTCGAATCACAATCTGCGCTGTACGACCTGTAACGGAAACGGTCGGTGTGAACTTCAAGAGACAGCTATCGGTGCGGATGTCGAGCATCCCCGATACGGCGTTTTCGACGACCGCGCGGAGTACGAACCGCTGGACGACACCTCGTCGTTCATCCAGATCGACCGCAACAAGTGTATCCTCTGTAACCGCTGTGTCGAAGCCTGCAACGACGTACAGGTCGAGGGGGTTCTTCGCATTGAAGGGAGCGGTCCGGACACCCGAATCGGATTTCAGTCGGACGCCGAGACGATGGCTGACTCAGAGTGCGTCTCGTGCGGGCACTGTGCGACGGTTTGCCCGACCGGTTCGATCACCGAGAAAGGAATCGGCGGGGCCGGAACGCTTCCACTTCCGGGTTTTACCCAACGAAACTCGGTCGGAACGGTCATCGATCACGAGTCCGTCGAAACGATAGACGACACGCCCGCTCCGAACCGTTCGTTCGGGGTTCGTGACGGAGATGAGGGCGATGCCGCCGACCGGTCAGGCGTTGCGCGATTTATGGCGAACGCGAAGCGCCGCGCCGACGACATCGGGCGGAAACTCATGCTTACCGGGGAACACACCGCCGAAGGTATCGCGGCCAACACGCTCCCTGAAGGACGACTGTTCGACGTTGCGAGCGCCGTCGGAGCGTACCGACTCGGGAAGCTAAACCGTGCAGAGACGACCTGCGGGTTCTGCGCTGTCGGCTGTCGGTTCGAGATGTGGGGCAAAGACGGCGACTCGCTGGGTGTCGTCCCTATCGAAGACCCTGATAGTGCACCCGCGAACAACTTCTCGACCTGCGTGAAGGGGAAATTCGGTCACGAGTTTGCAAACAGTCGGAAGCGACTCACCCGACCGCTCGTTCGCAACGATGCGGGCGAATTCGAACCGACCAGTTGGGAAAATGCTCTCGATTACGTTGCTGATCGCCTGTCCGAAATTCAGGACGAACACGGCGTCGATACCGTGGGCTGTCTTGCATCTTCGAAAGGGACCAATGAGGAGGCGTATCTGGTCCAGAAGTTCGCACGACAGGTGCTCGGCACGAAGAACATCGACAACTGCGCGCGTCTGTGCCACTCTTCGACTGTCGCGGCACTCCAGCAGACGCTCGGGTACGGCGCGATGACGAACCGCATTAACGAAGATATCGGCCACGCCGACGCGTACCTCATCAGCGGGTCCAACACGACCGAATCACACCCCGTGTTGGCGACGCGAATCAAGCAGAACGTCCGCGACGGTGCTGATCTCATCGTTTTCGACCCGCGGAAAGTCGGTATTGCCGAACACGCAGACCAGTACACTCGGACGCGACCCGGATACGACGTTGCATGGCTCAACGGTCTCATCCGGTATCTTATCGAGAACGACTTACACGATACGGCCTTCATCGAGCGAAACACGAAGGGGTTCGAGAGCGTCAAAAAGAAGGTTCAGGCGTTCACCCCCGAGCGAGTCGAAGAACTCGCGGGTGTTTCCCCGGACGAACTGGCCGCCGCGGCCGAGACGCTCGCGGCCGCAGACACCGTCGTGTTCGGGTGGGCGATGGGGATGACACAATCCAGTCACGGCACCGAGAACCTCATCGCGATGGCCGATTTGGCGCTCACGCTCGGACAGGTGGGGAAAGAGGGTGCCGGTCTCTCGCCGTTCCGCGGGCAGAACAACGTTCAGGGCGGTGGCGGTGACATGGGGACCCTTCCGGGGAGTCTGCCGGGGTATCAAGACCCGGCGGACGACGACGTAGGCGAGAAGTTTGCCGAGGCGTGGGGCGAGCGACCGCCCGAAGAACCCGGCCTCAAAGTTCCGGAGATGTTCTCGGAGATACACGAGGGGAACCTCAAAGGGATGTATATCGTCGGGGAGAACCCCGCGCTCTCGGAACCGGACGTAACACACGCTGCCGAGGCGTTAGAGCAGATCGACTTTCTCGCCGTCCAAGACATCTTCGTGACCGAGACCGCCGAGTACGCGGACGTGATACTGCCTGCGGCCACGTCGCCCGAAAAGCACGGCACGTTCACCAACACCGAACGTCGTATCCAACGCGTTCGTCCGAGTTCCGATCCGCCGGGTGAGGCCCGACAGGACTGGGAAATCACGCAGGCGTTGGCGAATCGCCTCGGTTACGAGTGGGACTACGACCATCCAAAAGAGGTGATGGCGGAAATCAGCAGTCTCGCGCCAATCTACGGCGGTGTCACGTACGACCGATTGGAAAACGGCGACGAACACGGTCTCCAGTGGCCGTGTTGGGATGAAACCCACCCGGGTACACCGTATCTCTACGACTACGAGGAGGGGAATTTCAACTTTGACGACGGACTCGCGCGGTTCGTTCCCGCCGACGGCGGCCATCCCGGTGAACTGCCGGACGAAGCGTTCCCGTACACGCTCACTTCGGGCCGCGTTCTCTACCACTGGCACACCGGGCAAATCACGCGTCGCGTCGAGGGTCTGATGAGCCACGTCGGAGAGAGTTTCGTCGAGATAAGCCCTGAGACGGCAGCACAGATTGGTGTCGAGGACGGCGAGTACGTCCGTGTCGAGTCCCGGCGCGGGGCTATCGTCGTCAAGGCGACCATTACCGACCGTGTCGGGAACGGAACGTTGTTCATTCCGATGCACTTTGCTGCCGGTGCCGTCAACAAACTCACGCAGGAGAATTTCGACCCGCAGACGGGCATTCCAGAGTACAAGGTGTCGAGCGTCCGCGTCGAACCACTCGGTCCCGAGACGGACGAGTCTGTGCTTACAACACCTGATGTGGGCGGTCGTGGCGAAACAACAAGAGACGACTGACTCGCCGAGTTTCGTCTTGCCTTTCAGATTTCGATGGTTTGGTGTCAGAATAGGCCATACTAGCGGTGTTTAGGATAAGACAGTATCTAGATAGATCTTGACACCTTCATTTTGGAGATGAAGATTCAAATTTAGAATTTTCCCATTAGTGGTTTTCTATCCTCAGAAAACACCAATCCAGTATCGATGTATATTATGCATATTATATGTTATTTATCGGGTGTTTTTCTCTCTGAGTAGTACCTCAATTCTTTATATTTCCAAGATAACAATTGCCATGATGGTACAGTCAGATCGGCCGATTCACGTGCTTCACGTCGATGACGAACCTGACTTTGCGACACTGGCGGCCGACTTTCTCGAACGGGAAAACGACAGCTTTGTCGTTGAGACGGCAACGACTGCCGGAGCGGGGCTTGATGTGCTTGCCACCGAGGACATCGACTGTGTCGTCTCCGATTACGATATGCCGGAGCAGAACGGCATCGAATTTCTCAACGCCGTCCGTGAGGACTATCCTTCGCTCCCGTTCATTCTATTTACTGGCAAAGGAAGCGAAAGCATTGCCAGCGACGCTATTTCGGCAGGGGTAACCGATTATCTCCAGAAGCAGGCCGGGACGGGACAGTACAAACTGCTGGCGAACCGAATCAAAAACGTGGTCTCACAGTACCGTGCCGAACAGCAAGCGACCAAGACCGAACGCCGCTTACAGGAACTGAGCGAGGCAAGTAACGATGTCCTCTGGATGTTTTCATCGGATTGGGATGAACTGCTCTATATCAACTCCGCCTACGAAGATATTTGGGGCCGTTCGACGGAGACACTTGCGGCGCAGCCTCGGGACTTTCTACACGGCGTTCATCCCGACGACCGTGAGCAAGTTACGGCTGCGATGAACCAACTTTCGAACGGGAATCCGGCCGATCTCGAATACCGCGTCAACGAAGACGAAAACTATCAGCGATGGATCTGGGTACAGGCCGAACCGATCACCGACAGTGCTGGGACGGTCACTCGCATCGCCGGCTTCGCACGCGATATCACCGAGCGAAAAAAACGAGAGAGAACGCTTCGGCAGGAGCGCATGTTCATCGACCAAGCGCTCAATGCGCTCGATGACGCGTTCTACGTTATTAACCCGGATGGCACGATGCGACGGTGGAACGAGACTGCCTTGGAACGCACCGGGTACACCGATGCGGAAATCAGCGAGATGCAAGCGATTGAGTTCTTCCCCGAGGATGAACGAGAGCGGGTGGGTGAGGCAATCGAGGAGGCGCTAACGACGGGATCTGCCACTGTTGAAGCCAATGTACTCACGAAACATGGGGAGTACATCCCCCACGAGTTCACCGGCGCACGTTTGACCGACCCGGAGGGTAACCTCACCGGTCTCGTCGGTATCGCAAGAGACATCTCAGAGCGCAAAGCGCAGCAAGAGCGATTCCAAGCGTTCATCGAAAACTCGACTGACATCATCGTCGTCCTCGATGAAGACGGTACGTACTTATACCAGAGTCCGTCGGTCGAGCACGTTCTCGGATACGAACCCGAGGCGTTGCTCGGTGAGAACGCCTTCGAATACATCCATCCCGAGGACCGTCAGGAGGTCATGGAAACGTTCAGCGAGGCGGTCTCAAACCCGGAGATGACACCAACTGTCGAGTGTCGGTTCCGGCATAAGGATGGGTCGTGGCGCTGGATCGAAGCGGTCGGCAACAACCAGTTGGATAATCCCGCTGTCGAGGGGTTCGTGATTAACAGTCGGGATATCACCGAGCGAAAAAAGCACGAACAGGAGCTTTAGCGTCCGAAAGTACGTGCTGTACGGCGAAGTCGAGCGAGCGCTTCACGGCGGAGTATCAGCCTCGCTACGTCGTCGCCAGAGGGAGTTCGACCGTGAACACGCTCCCGTCCGGACCGGTTTCGGTGAGTTCGATCCGGCCGTCGTATCGGTTGGCCAGTCGTTTGACGATGAGGAGACCCAGTCCGTGCCGGTCATCCCACTTCTGGGCTGGTTTGAACAGATCCGACTGAACGGTTTCCGGAACGCCTGGACCGTTATCCTCGATGCGGACTGCCGCAGTATCGTCGGTGACGGATACCTCGGCAGATACCCAGGGTCTCTCGTCTGGGTTGTGCTCTACGGCATTTTCCAACAGGTTGGAGAGCAGTCGTTTGAGCATTAGATCGGCAGCGACGTACACCTCGTCCGGAATGTCCCGGTCGATATCGACCTCTGGATGTCGATCTTGGAGACTCGTCAGTTCATCTCGAAGCATCCGAGAGAGGTTGGTCGGTTCCATCGACGGATTCTCGCCAGCGGCCCGAAGAAGAAAGCGGACATCGTCTATTATTACTGTCAGCTCTCGGGCTTGGCGCCGGATCGTCGCGGCGTTGTCCTTTTCATCGCCGTCTAGAGACTCCATCAAGCCAGTGGCATATCCTTCGATGACGTTCGCGGTATTCAGTACTTCGTGGCGGAGCAACGCATTCAGATAATTGAGGAGTTCTCGACGCTCCTCAAGCTCCGCTGAGCGGATCAATTCGCGTTCACTGGCGAGTTCTTTCTCTATTCGTTGGGCGTTCAAGAACGCAAGGAGTAATCCACTGCCCCCTCCCACCGACAATCCCCACCGAATCGGAGAGAGGGTTTGGACGATTCCCACCTGTCGAAAGGTGACCCCAATGATTGTGAAGAATCCGCCGAGAAACATCATTCCAGTCATCGTAATCGCGAGCACTCGGGGGTAACGGACTTCGGGGACATCACTCCGCTTGAGCCAGTATCCGCCGATCATGAGATACAGTGCAAACGGGGCACTGGTCGTGACGCTCGCCCAAAACGGGATTCCTGTCGGGATCCGACCACTCATCCGAAGCAGGATTTCGGCGAGGCTGACACCGACGAGACCAACTCCGAATCCCATCGTAACGATTGGGAGTAATCGTCGGTATCCCCGAGTCATGATTGAGACATAACACGAAAGTACATTAAACGATGTGTTGAATCGCCCAAAGGCGGTGGCGTTCACCGTTTGACGGGAGCGAGGCGGGCCGGGGGAGCGGTCGCAACGGCCGCATCGATTCGACACCGTCCGGAAGCTAATCGAACGCAGTGTCCGATCCGGGTCAGAACAGTCCGGAGATGTTACCTTCGGCGTCGATATCCATGTCTGCGGCGGCCGGGTCAGCGGGTAGTCCCGGCATCGTCAATACGTCGCCGGTGAGTGCAACGAGGAACCCCGCTCCGGCGGACGGGTACACCTCGCGGACTTCGAGCGACCAGTCCGTCGGCGCGCCTTTCTTGCTCGAATCGTCGCTCAGTGAGTGGAACGTCTTCGAGAGACAAACCGGGTACTCCGCAAAGCCTAACTCCTCCATCCGCTCGATATCTTCCGATGCGGTCCCCGTGTAGGTCACCCCATCAGCACCGTACATCTCGGTCGCAACGGTCTCTATTTTCTCTTTGATCGATGCGTCGTCCTCGTACAGAAACGCGAAGTCGTCCGGGTCGTTGGTTTCGACTTCCTCGATGATGTTTTCTGCGAGGTCAACGCCGCCTTCACCGCCGTCCGCGAAGACGGTTGATTCAGCAGCTTTCACGCCGATATCGTCGCGGCAGTGGTCTAAGACGGTCTGGATTTCCTCGTCCGTATCATTCGGGAAGCGGTTGACGGCGACGACGACGGGCACGCCGAACTGCTGTAAGTTCTGGACGTGCTTGTCGAGATTCTCGAATCCGCGCTCTATTGCGTCAACTCCCGCTTCTGCTATCGCGTCGTAGTCTGTGGGCCACATATCCAGCCCGTGGTACTTGAGTGCCCGGACGGAGGCAACGAGAACAAGGACGTTCGGTGTCATCTCCCCGAATCGGCAGACGATGTTCATGAACTTCTCCGCGCCGAGATCAGACCCGAATCCGGCTTCTGTGACTAGATAGTCACCCATGCCGAACGCGGCCTTGTCAGCGATGAGCGAGTTCGTTCCGTGAGCAATATTTGCGAACGGGCCACCGTGGACGAACGCGGGCGTCCCCTCGATTGTTTGAACGATATTGGGCTTGATGGCGTCACGGAGGAGCATCGTGACCGGGCCGGTGGCCTCGATATCGTCTACAGTGACCGGGTCGCCTTCGTCGTCGTACGCGACGATGATCCGGGCGATGCGCTCTTTAAGGTCGCCGAGGTCGCTTGCCAGACACAGGACGGCCATCAACTCCGAGGCTGCAGTGAGGAGGAAGCCATCCTCGCGCGGCGTGCCACCCGTCTTGCCGCCGAGACCGACGACCGTTTCCCGAAGTACGCGGTCGTTCATATCGAGAGCGCGGGGCCATTCGACATCGTTCACGTCGATTTCCAACTCGCTCCCTTGCGATATTTTCGCGTCGAGCATCGCCGCGATAAGGTTATGCGCCGACGTGAGCGCGTGGAGATCGCCGGTAAAGTGGAGATTGATATCTTCCATCGGCAAGACCTGCGAGTAGCCACCACCGGCCGCGCCACCTTTGACCCCGAATATCGGGCCGAGCGACGGTTCGCGGATAGCGATAACTGCCTCTTTGCCGAGGTGGTCGAGCGTCTGTCCGAGTCCGACCGTCGTCACCGTTTTCCCTTCACCCAACGGTGTCGGCGTCATGCCGGTTACGAGGACGAGATTTTGCGCTCTGTCCGCGGCATCGTCACGGAGACGCTCGACAGCGTGGTGCTCGATTTTCGCTTTGTACTCACCGGAGTACTGCAGGTCGCTGCTGTCGAGATCCCACGGTTCGAGGAAGTCCCAGATCGGAACCATCTCAGTGGACTGTGCAATCTCGTAATCGGACGGCATCGAATCCTGATCGTTATCGGATGGAGACATCTCACACAGAAATCGACTTGGACGGTGTAAGAATATTTGCGTAGTTGATAGGACTGGGACACGACAGGCCTATGACGGCTATCGTGAACCCGTAACTGCGATACTAACCGGGTCGATACTCCCAACTCGCCTTCCTCGTTTGCCACGATCAGCCGGTACGTCGTGTTTGCCGACTTGCTTCTGTTTGGTGCAATCAGTCACATCTCCTCTTTCATATCACCACGTCGGTAGCGTCTCAGTAGCTCGTAGCTGGTGACACTCCCCGTCTCGTCGAGTGTGATTTCGTAGCACCCGATGATATCTTGAGTATCCGGAACGGCACTCCGTTCGACCACTTCCACGACAGTCCGCCAGCTGTCGTCGTCCGTCGCCTCGATTTTGATGATCCCCTCGAATTTGTATTCTAACAGCTCTTCTGCCACTTCTCGCGCTCGTTTTTGCGCGTCACCGAGTCCGATTGGTGAATCCGAAGACTGGTTCGGCATCGCTTCAGCCGATGTAGCCTGCTCGGAAGACTCATCATCGACATGCTCCGCTGACGGCATCCCCTCTATCTCGGTAGGGGAGACCACATCGTTGATGTCATCACGTTCTGGCGGATCGTTTGCTTGGTCTGACATTTTCCTAGGTATGAAGCTGATACCTTAAGAAATGGTGACCTCCATGTCTTGGATGGCGGACTCGACCACGTCTCGCAACTCCGAAACCTCACTACGCTGAGCAACTTTCGAGGCCAACACATCAACACAGATGTCCGTTAGTACGGATTGGTTACGATCATCGACAGTTCCGATGCCCTCAGCAGCCATAATCGCCGCTCGTGTCCCGACGTTGATATCGAGCCGCTCGCGCAACTCGCGCATCAATTCAACGATCTGTTCTATATTTTCGGCATCGAGTCCATCGACGTGGGACTGGACGATTTCGACCTCGGTATCACGGTCGTAGAAATCCATGTAGAGGCCGACGAGACGATCCAAGAGCGCATCTTGTGGCTCGTGAACGCCAGCGTACTCCACGGAGTTCGAGGTCAGAATCGCTCGGAAATCGGAGTGTACATCGACGTATCTGGACTCTCCACGCTGTCCCGGGAGTTCGAGAACCCCCTCCTCGAAGACCGACAGGAGAACGTTGTTTGCGACGGGTTTCGTCCGGGAGAACTCGTTGTACACCAGCGTCGCTCCTTCCTGCACGGCCACTGTTAGCGGATTGTTCACCCATCGATCACGGATGATATCCTTGCTCTTGATGACGTTGTGGATGTACTTGTCGCGCTCTGAAATGCGCTCTTTTTCGGCGTACTCTCCGACGAGGTCACTCGTCGTTAGGTCGGCATCACCGTTGATCCAGACGACCGGGCGGTCGCGCTCGTGAGCGACGTGCATCGCCAACGCCGTCTTTCCACAACCGGTCGGCCCGATCAGGTGAACGGGCCGTCCCACGTCGAGCCACCGACTCATGCGCGTTTCGACCTGCGCTACCGCCTCGGTCTCGACGAACGGCTGTTCTTCGGGCATAAATCGGTCGTCGAACTGTGCTGCTCCGTTCCCTGCTCGGTGAGACTCCTGTTTTTCGAGGCGTTGGCGTTCTTTTTCTCTGCGATTGCGTACGTTTTGTTCTTGTTTTTCGTCGCGAGACGAGCGGATTTGCGACCCTCGAACCTTCCGTTTGCGTGACCCGTTCGTCATGCTTTATCGTCCGGGCGGAGTGGCATGTCTTCACCGTACTCTTCACGGTACTCCTGAATCGTCATGTCGTGGGTCTGTAAGTGCGGTTCCGTAATCGCCTGATAGTATTCACCGCACACGAGACACTGAATCATTCCTTCTGGAGCATCTTCGTCTGCTTCCGTCTCTTCGTCCTCTTCTACCGCATTCTCCGCTTCTCTCGTGTCCTCCGTGTCGATCTCCTCTTCTATAATCAACTCTTCTTCGACCTCCTTGATACTCCCCGTGTCTGTATCTTCGGTGTCGGTCTCGGTTTCGACTACTTCGAGTTCCGCTTCCTCGTTCTCGGTTTCAACTGATTCTTCGGCCGGTTGTTCCGGTACTCCGGCGTCTGGTGCTTCGGCTTCCGTTTCGAGGGGCGTCCCCCGAATCCGACGCTTCTGCTCCGTAGAAGTCGCGGGCGAAGGCGTCGAAGGACTCCTCAGTCGTTTCGAACTCCGCTCTGAAGTCGTCGATTTCCTGTTGGAAATCGGCAATCGCGTTCAGCATAGCTTGTACTTCGACGCCGTGAAACTCCTCGCGGTATTCTGCGACGGCATCGCGCTGTTCTGCGACGGCATTCCGGAATCGCTCGATGTCGGCATCGAAGTCATCGGTGTAGTCGTCGAACTCCGCTTGGACTGCGCCGAATTCCAGTTGTAGTTCCTCGATTGCCGCCAACAGGTCGGATACATCGCGGAGGGCAGCCACATCGGTCACGAACTCGTTCGTATACGCGTCGAACGCCTCGTGAGTTGTGTCCATCTCCGCTCGCAGGTCCTCGATTGCGGCGAGGAGATCGCTTACGTCTTGCTTTGCTTCGACATCCGATTCGAAGGTCTCAGCATACGCGTCGAAGATGTCACGCATCTCACGCAGCGCTTCTCGCTGCTCACCGATTTCGGTCTGGAGATGGCTGACTTCAGCAGCGAACTCCTGGTTATATGCGTCGAACGCGTCGCCGGTCTCCTCGATCTCCGCTCGGAGGGCATCGATTGCATCGAGCAGGCTACTCACATCTCGTTTGGTTTCGATGTCAGCGGCGAAGTCTGCGGCGTACGCCGCGAACTCTTGCTGTGCGTCCGCGAACTCCTCGCGGGTTGCGGTCATTTTCTCGCGTTTGTCTCTGACAGTCATGGGTGGTTGTGTGCAAAAATAGGTTGGATAGTGTTTGCTTGCAAGCTATACGCCTCCGTACTCCGCCAAAGTAGGCCAGCGGTTCAGGCCTCAGGCGTGGGTGCTGCCTCGGCGGTAGCAGTGAGTTCCGCTTGTTCGATTTTTGCGATTTCTTCAGCGTAATGGAGGAAGGTATCGACCGACGCAGCGACGACTCGCGCCTCAACGGTCAGAATCTCGATACCGACGAGGGAGACACGCGCCCACACGTCGACGACGACACCCTTGTCCAATACGCGGTCCAGAACTTCCGCCAAACTCGATGAATCGGGTTGAGCCATGATTGGTCTGGGTTGTACTTTGTACCCACACGACACTACCCAATGAAGTTGTAAATTGATTTGTATGATTTCACCAACCGTTTCACTTCCTGTAATAGGTCAAACATATAAGTACGATGAGAATGAGTTCTCACGTAGGGTCGGCTCGATTAAGGAGCGCTTCATACTGTTGTCAACCAGTGCAAACCGCTCCGGCATCCACCGACCATACGCAACCTATGACCTCACCTGATCCTGCATCCTTGCTCACGGAACAACAGGGCCGTGCGCTCTTTCCCCGCGAAATCAGCCGTTTTTTTACTGGCGACCCGGGTCACGCTCTGCTCGTTAAGGGAGCGCCGGGGACAGGGAAAACGCTGTTCACGATTCGCGGTCTTGACGTTCTGGAGCGTGATGGTGATGTTCTCTATGTGTCGACTCGCGTTGACCAAGATACGGTCCACGAGATGTACTTCGAGGAGCATTTTTCCCTCGATAAGACATCCATTCTCGACCTCTCCCAAGACCCGTTCGAGCTTCCGTTAGACATGGATGTCCCGTTCGAGAGGTTGGATTTAGACGCTCTACTCGAATGGATCCAACAGGTCAAGGCCGCAAGCAAGCGGCTCACGATTGCGTTCGACAGTTGGGAGCTCATTTACGAGTACTTGGCCACTCGCCACGACGAACCGCCGGATATCGAAACTGTGACGACCCAGTTGGTCGCTCTTGCCCGTCAAGAGGACATCCGACTGCTGCTCGTCTCCGAAACCGCCGATTCGTCGCCGCTCGAATACATCGTTGACGGTGTTGTTACGCTACAGGTTGCGGAGGACGAGCGCGGACGCACGCGGCGACATCTCCGATTGGAGAAGTTACGCGGTGTCCGTATCGGTAATCGGTTACAGCCGATCACGCTTGCCAACGGCCAGTTTCAAGCGATTACCCCTGTCGAGTTGCCGACTGTCCACACGGGAACTGGGAGTGGCACATGGAAGCCACGCCCGAACTCGAAGGCGAAGTTCTCGACGGGGATTAGTGATCTCGACCCCATTCTGTCGGGCGGGTACAACCGTGGGAGCGTCGTACACCTCGAACTGGGTACTGATCTCTCCCGCGATGCGTGGTGTGTCCTGACGCTCCCGACAATCCGTAACTTCCTCGTCAATGAGATGGGTGTTGCTGTTGTTCCGCCGCGGGAAGGGAGCCCGGGGCTACTTCACAACGACTTGAACTCGGTGCTGACGCCCCGCGTGTTCGATACGTACTGTCACGTCTTCGAGACGTACGCGGGTCCGTCTCGAAGTAAAGACACATACGAGAACGACGACCAATCGGAGGCCCCCTCCGGGACATCACGGGCGGTTTCGAAATCAGATGTGGACAGTTCCATCGGAATCGGGGCCACGCGTCGGGAGGAGCAGTCACGCACATCGGATGATGTCGTGGAGAGAAATCGGTCCACCACAATCGACGAGAGGCTCGAATCGCCCGTGGAAGGAGGTCAACTCGATTACGAGCCGTACATGGAGTACGTCGAGCAGGTGCGAAAGCAGAGCGATGGGCCGTTGTTGCACGTGATCAGCATGGATACGGCACGATCGACGTTCGAAACGTGGTTGGGTGATTTTGCGAACTATGTCGCCCTCCATAACGACCTAGCGATTCTCATCACTAAACCGGGAACCGAACTCCGAAAGCGGGCGGACCGTGTCGCAGACATGCATCTCCGATTGGAGCGGTCTGGCAAAGCCATCATGCTGTACGGCGAAAATCCGCTGACTTCCATGCTCGGTATCGGTATCGATCAATCACAGAGCATCCCCAGAATCACACTCACAGAGATGGTGTAAAAAGATGGAACGGCTTGCCAAAGAACTCCACGAGGAGATCAGAATGGAGACGGAGCTATCGTTTACCGTTTCGGCTGTCAGGTCGCTACTTGCGTCCGAATACGAGCCAAAACACGGATCCCAGTTCGGCGAGAGTAGTTCTTCGCCGCAGTACATGGAAACACAACTCACTGACGACGCAGTGGCTACGATGGATGGCTGGCTCGATGAAGCGTATCTCCACACGGTCAGTGATAAAGATGTCATTGCACAATTAGACGAGATTTTACTGCTGTTGATCGCTGTGCGAGGTGAGGCTTGTGGAAAGGAACTCCTTCAGGATCTACGCCGTCTCTTCGGCGTGGATTTGAGCCCCGGAACCGTGTATCCTCATTTAAACGACCTCGCAGACGAGGGGATGCTCGACATGACTGAGTTGACGAAGCGGAAAATCTACCGAATTGCGGATGCGGAAGCGACGTTCAACAGCGTGGAACCGGCAGTGAATCGATTGATCACGTTTTCGCTCGTGCTGAAGGCACTGATAATCGATTGTAAGACCCGACACGTGCAGTCCCAACGGAGTGAGACGGATGAGCGATAACCTATACACATACGGCGTTATCGAACAGGAAGATATCGAACTGGAAGTCGATGGTGTTGGCGAAGCTGAACGCGTTTACACCGTCGATTACCGCACATTGTCGGCCGTCGTATCCGACATCGACACGACGGATCCAGAGCGCACTGATGAAGATATCGAGGCGCACAACAACGTTCTCCAGACCGTACTCGAATACGACGGTGGCCGTACAATCGTCCCAATGAGCTTTGGGATGGCATTCAAGGGCGCTCGAACCCTAAAAGGAGTCCTTCGTGGAGCGCGACGGCCTCTACGCAGTGCTTTGAACGATATCGAGGGCACAGTCGAATTGGGGGTGAAAATAATTGCCCCTGCCGAAGACGGCATTCCCCGAGACGAAATCCAGGCCGATGTGACGGACCGGCTCTCGGAGGTGAGTCTCAACGAAACTGAGAACGACCTCTTCAGTGACCGACTGATCGTGAACAAATCGTATCTGGTCGAGCGCGAACACAGAGACGACTTCGACGCCGCAATCGATGCTATCGAGGCGGCGTACGACGACGAATTACGGGTGCAGTACACCGGACCGTGGGCTCCGTACAATTTCGTCGATATTCACATCGGGGCCGAGCAACAGGGGGGCCGATAACATGTTCCTGCTGGACGATTTGCTGGTCAACCCGTTTCTCTCGCTGGTGGACATCTTGCACACGATGGCATTGGACGAGATGTACGACACCGAAGCGATTCAGGACGATATCAAGGAAAATCGACTGCTGTATGAGATCGGCGAGCGATCAAAAGAGGAGTATCAGCAGCGCAAGCAGGAACTCGAAGCACAGTTAGACACCGCCAAACAGGTCAAGTCCCAGATGCGGGGCCGTGTGGAGATCAAAGGCTGATGTCTCCCAACTCCAACGACGCCGGAGATCCATCCGACAAGTCCCCTGACAAACGCCCCGACTCCCCCAGTGGCCTCCTCGAACAACTCCGAGCCATCGTGGCATCGCTCGCCGAAATCGAATCTGAAGAAGGCGGTCATCGACGGGGATCAGGTCAGATCGATCAGGGGAGTTCCCAAATCGATTATGACTACGAGGTTTCCATCGGTCTCGGGTCGGATGATCGAACAGCTGAATCTCCCCATCGGTCTGCATCAGATCACTCCCGGACCGGAGAGTCGAACAGCCAGCAGGGAGACACAGAATCGGTTCACGTTGAGACACGGGAATGCAGCCACAACGAGCGGATCGTCATCGCTGATCTCCTCGGCGTGACTGACAGCGAATCCGACGACGACCTCGATGTTACGCTTGATACCGATGCGCCCGCGTTAGTGTTGAGCGCCGATGGGGAAACTGTCGGTCGTGTTGCGCTCGACCACCCCGACATGACGATTACCGATGTAGAACTCAACAACCAGATTCTCGAGATCCGACTGGTTCGAAGAAACGAATCTACCGAAGGAGCATCCGAATGACTGACAAACAGCAACAAAAACGCAAACAGAAAGCGAGACAGATACTGGCGAAGGCACAGCTCAGCCGAGATACGGCCCGACAAAAACTGCTCCAACAGCGGAGGAAAATCGCACAGCGCCGCAAACGGAACCGGCACCAGTCAGAGTCACAGCGCGACCGGGATGAGAACGATGGGACAGGGAACCCAACGGCACATTCGACACTTCCGCCCCAGAAATCGAATGCCGAGAACGCAGCCCGGAACTCCCACTCGACCGTTCCGGCGGTGCCGAAACACTCGAATGTGGCTGCCCGCGAACGGCTGTACGGCCAACGACTCCACCGCAGAGCGAGCGCGCATAAGGGTGGAAATGTGGACGCCGATCACCCATCAGAAACCGACAGCGACAGGAGGGAGACATCCAGCGATGAGTGATCCCAAGCCGACCCGCTCGCAGGGCGACCTCGCCGAAATGCTGGAGATGCTGCTAGACAAAGGAGTCGTCATCAATGCCGATATTGCGGTCAGCGTCGGCGACACGGAACTACTGGGCATCCAACTGCGAGCAGCCGTCGCTTCGTTCGAGACCGCGGCTCAGTACGGTCTCGAATTTCCGACCGGAACAGATATGAAACGCGTCGAGACAGCGGCTGGCGTCTCGTCGGATGCCTCCGATGCAAACTCGGAAACACAGCCGGAAACTGAACCAGCGAGAGAAACAACAGACGAACATTCGGCGGTATCATCCCCGTCTTCGAGGGAGGAATGAATAGCCGTGGAACTTACACTCGATGGCGAGGCGGACGATGTACAGGGCGGACTCACCGCACTCGTTGTCACTGTCGTCGAACTGCTGGTCGAGGCGCTCGAACAAGAGGCTGTGCGACGGATGGAAGCCGGTGACCTCTCTGCGGCCGAAATCGAGCGACTAGGTCAGCAGTTGCAGACCTTAGAAGAAGAAGTTGAGCGGTTAAAACAACAGGAAGACATCGGCGATGAGGTCGCTGCGTTCAAGAGTGACCTCGATCACGTCGTGCGCGACGCTATCGAGCAACTATCCGGGCACGAGGCCTCACAGTCCCGCAGTCCGGTATTCAACGCTGGGAGTGCATCCAATGACTGAACCGTCTCCGACTTCAGCCGCAGAGCAGTCAGCAGATGCCACAGAACAGTCCACCGGATCGAGTGGTGAACAGGCAGTCACCGACGGTCGGTATCTGTACTGTTTCGTGGACACCGAAAGTGCGGACTCGAATGACCTGTCGGTTCTCGGTGTCGGTGAGAGCTCCGTATACGTCATCGAGACCGAGAGTGTCGGAGCCGCTGTCCACGACTGTGAAGCAGTCTACGACACGGAAAGCCCAGAACAGGTGACACAGTGGGTACTCAGACACCAACACGTCGTCGATGCCGCGGGTGAGGTGTTCGGTACACCGCTACCGATGCGATTCAATACCATCATCGAGGGAGGGGACGCGAGTATCTCCCAGTGGGTACACGAAAATCACGACACGATTCGGGAGGCGCTGACGTCGTTCGCTGGCACGTGGGAATATCGTATTCGCCTCCACTGGGATTCATCAGCGTTCGAAGCCGAGATTGCAGATCAGGACGACCAGCTACAGGACTTACAACGACGACGAAAGCAAGCAGGTTCCGGAACGTCGTTTCTCCTCGAAAAACAGTACGATAAACGGCTTCGTGAACTGAAACAGCAGCGTCGGTCCGATCTGACGGCGACACTACGAGAGTCGATTTCCCCCGTCGTGACCGAGATGATCGAACAAGACCCGTCCTCGCCGCTTACGGACGACACCACAGCAATCGATGGGGAGCCAGTCGCGCGGGTAGCGGTCCTCGCAGACGAAGCGGATGAAACCGAACTCGGGAATCGGTTGGACGGCCCTGCCGAACAAGAAGGAGTGAGTATCAAATTCACAGGTCCGTGGCCTCCGTACACATTCGCACCGGACCTCGGGTGAGCGCGACTATGGAACCAACAAAAGACGACACGCACGCTATTGTGGAGTTCGTGGACGTACTGTTACGCGACGGCGCAGTCCTTCAAGCGGACGTAATCGTCACTGTAGCGGATATTCCCCTCATCGGGATCAGCCTTCGAGCAGCTATCGCTGGCATGACGACGATGACAGAGTATGGTCTGTTCGAAGAGTGGGATACGACCCACCGACAGCGTGCGACTCCCGGTGAGCGGTCCGGCACATCAAATGAGAGGGTCGAAACGGAAACGGAAACCGCTAAGCGCTAGATAGTGCGCCACCGATAGTTAGCCCGCTGGCTCGATATTCTGATTGATATGGAAGAAGTTATCTGGGTCGTACTTCGCCTTCACCTGTTGTAATCGCTCGTAGTTGTCACGGTAAGCGGCCTGGACTCGGCTCTCACCTTCTTCCATCATGAAGTTGACGTACGAGCCATCCGCTGCGTGTGGATGCACCGCCCGCCAGTAGTCTTTGGCCCACTCGGAGATTGCCTCAGCATTGGTCGGGTCCGGATCGACGCCCGCGATGACCATCGACCAGGTCGCGTCACGATAGCCCCACGCGGTCTCATCCGCGTCAACACGACTGACAGCCCCATCGACGGGATACAGATGCATCGTCGATTTCGCGGTCGGGACGTCGGCGAAACGCCGATGTTCGTTGATAGCGTCGTCGGTCAGTTCGTACACGAAGTCACCCTTCCAATACCACTGATCACCCGGGGGATAGAGATCGTCGAACAGGCTTTGGAGTGCTGGATACGGCATCGCCCCGATATGCTCGAACAGTGGTTCGGCAACATCGCGGGCCGACTGGATCACGGTCTCGGCTTCGTCCTCTGAGCCGAGATAACACCACATGAGCCCGCACACGTTCTCCCCGTGAATCTCCTCGGGGAATGGTTCACCCGGGACCTCAGCGACGAGATAGAACGCGTACACGTCCTCAGGTGCTTGGGGTAACCACTCACGGTACCACCGCATCGTAGATTCAAGTTCCGAGAGTGGCCAGAGCAGCGGTCCCGCAACTACTGTCTCCACCGGATGTAACTGATACTCAAACGAAGTGACCACGCCGAAGTTGCCGCCGCCGCCCCGGAGCGCCCAGAACAGATCTGGATGCTCGTTCTCACTCGCATGGACTAACCGTCCGTCCGCTAACACGACATCTGCGCTCACTAGATTGTCAATCGTCAAGCCGTGTTTACGGGTTAGATATCCGTGACCGCCACCCAGAGTTAGTCCACCAATACCGGTTGTAGAGATGATTCCACTGGGTGTCGCCAAGCCGAACGCGTGGGTCGCGTGATCAACATCGCCCCACGTGCATCCGGGTTCAGCGCGCACGGTCTTCGCGCTGGGATCGACCCGAATCCCCGTCATCTCGGAGAGGTCGATAACGAGGCCGCTATCCACCAACGCCAGACCGGGGCCGTTGTGTCCGCCTCCGCGGACCGCCGTCGCAAGGTCGTGCTCACGACCGAAGTTCACAGCCGCGATCACATCCGCGACAGTGGCACACTGGGCGATGAGCCGCGGATGTTTATCGATCATCGCATTATAGATCGCCCTCGCATCGTCGTACCCGGGATTTTCTGGCAGGATCAGTTGTCCTCGAAGCCCGTCCTGAAGTTGTTCGATAGCCGGTTCGTCAATATCTGGTCCTGTTGATGACATCGTTTGTCCCCTTGATTAACGTCTCAGTAGCCTGTTCTCGCTCACAGCAGCCCAAGACGTGACCTCATATTTATTACCTATGCTAATAGAGCTTGTTGAATGTTAACACAAATCAATATATCTCAGTAGATCTTTCGATACGGGAAATAGTACGAAACAGACGGTCTCTGGACTATGCGTCGAGTTGTGAACGACTCATCGTGTTACAGTTATGCATCTTCATCCGATGTTGGATCTTGTATCGGGAACGACAGTATGAGATCACGCCCCGACATCCGCCATTCAAGGGTGTCCGAGAGTAGGTCCGTGATACTGTTCGTATCGATGGTTTCCTCGTATTCACCGCTGATTTCGACACATTCGTCGGATGGAGAGTGCGTCACTTCAATATCGTCCGCTTCGATTTTATCGGGAAGCGTGAGGAAGGTCTCAACTCGGTCATCGAACTCGATCCACTGAGTGCCAATCCAGCCCCTCTCATCCTGGTCTAGTTCACTATCAGGCACGTCAAGGATCCGCTGAGGATGTTCCGGATTAGTACCGTAGTGGCGCTGGAGCGCTTGATGGGAGAGGAATTTCCGCTCGCAGGTCGGGCACGTCCAGCGCTCCGACTTCTGCTGTCGGCTTCGAGAGCGATTCGTTCCCGACCGGCGGCGAGTTGGTCGAATGCCGACTCCGCGACGTGATTGTCGCGGCGATTCCGCCTCGCGGTCTATCTGGCTCACATCGATATCGAAGGCAACATCCCATTCGACATCGTCTCCGTCCGATAGTTCCTGTAAGTCAGACAGTCGCGTGGGATCAATGTCGAGGTGATTGGATAACGCATCTAAATCCAGTTTTTGGTCGTTTTCGGCCGCCAACCGGCGCAGCTTGTCGGCATCGATACCGAGAAGGCGTGCGATCAACTCAAACGGGTCGGTCGCCATACCATGTCATACTCACCCATATATTTAGTTTCGAGGCGGATGTCGATCTCAAGGGAGACGCTACTGTCGAGTTAGTGGGTCACTGCGGCCGATTGTTCGTGATAGCCTCAGCAGAAACGGTGAATCGAACGTCGTAGGCGACACTACCCGATATCGATTCGTCAGTCGGTGAATTCCGCCCACGAGAAGATAATGAATAATGTGTTCTATAACGGTCCAATAGAAAGACACGGCGTTGTTTGTACCTTACAAGTGTATGACTGTAATCATTGTCTAAGTTTCATTAATTAATGATCCTCATATTGTTCAATGAGTTCGTGGGGCGTCATCGCTACACAGTATTCTGGTTTCTTTAGTTTTAGAATAGCATCACCATCACCAATATCTAGGTTTAGAAGATGTATTCGAGGAGCCTAGTATAATATAACCAATATTAAAGTAGAAAACGGCAAATTATCTCCAAAATAGATGAATATTTCCATCTATAGACATCAAATATGGGTTGAAAAGAATAGAAGGCAGAAACCCCCCAAGCACTGACAGTAGATCTCCTAGATTCGATACTCAATAACGACTTTCAATGATGAATTTGCTCATTTCCCTACAGCCGATCCATATCAGTTGCACCACCACTCAAGATGATTTTCTCGTCGAAGGACAGAACAGGTCACCGGAAGCAGTCAGTTCGCGTACTGCTCTATCGGCGGTCGTAAGCGATCACGGTCGCAGTGTCGTCCAGCGTTAGGTCGAGCGTTTCGCCATTGAGGTGTATCGTGAGATGTAGCTGAAGCGGATCCTCGGACACGGTTGTCACCTCGGGATCGAGAAGCGACGTAAGCTCCCAAATATAGACCCGTCGCAAATCGATTCCGGCATCGAACAGCAACGACGTCACCGCGGGATGGTCCATGACAACACCACCAGCGTTCAGGTGCGTCTGGTCGCCACACTCTCGACACTCGAACTGGACATCGAGCGGCGAACAGTGCGTAACTGATTCCACCGAGGAAAACACCGTGAGCGATGCATCTACCTGCCCGTAACAGAGCTTGCAGAAGCCGCGGCTGAGTTGGTGGGTAACCGTTAGGAGGTGTTTGCTGAACACCTCCGGGAGAGCCTCGGCATCGATGTTAGCGACGGTGTTCGGCGGAATCGGCATCCGAGTGATGAGATCATCGCACGCCGCACAATCGACAGTCGCAACGCCGTTTTCGTAGCGGGCCATCAAGCTGCCACTGCAGAACATACATTCGCCGGCGGGAACATCTTCGACAGTCACGTCGTCTGCATCGGTGAGCGTTCTCGAGACGGCGGCTCCGATCACTTGCCGACCAGCGTGCGTGAGCAGGTACTCACCGTCGGATTTCCGGACGAACTTCGGGACGAGTACGTCCAAGTGGTAATTGAATTTCCCTGAGTCACGAATGTCAACACTCGACCGGAGGTCGGAGAATGAAAGTGACTCGGGGTGCTGTGCCCAGAGCGTTCGAAGAATCTCTATCCGCAACTCGTTTGCTAAGAGACCAAAAACGGAGTCAAGTTCAGCGGCGGGAACGCGGGGACTCATCACAAAACAAAATGTCAACTTATGTGCCATTAGTATTTCGTCGGCACAGAGCGTTTCGATTATCAGTACACATCATTCGCTTCCCGGTAATTACGAAGTACTGAGCGGGCGAAGGAATCCACCTATTAATTTATGTAAATACGCCAGGGAATATTTACACATCATACGAATAACATTTCTATATATGATCTTCCACAGATCACCTCCAACTACGATTAGCAACCTGCCGACGGGCAGAGCGAACCGCGGTAACAAACCCATAAGGCCCCCACCGTCCGTTTGACACACATGGTCACGAATCGCATCACGGTCTCACTCGATGACGACGCCCAAGGCGCACTCGACAGCCTCTCGAACCGGACAGACAAAGCACAAAGCGAACTCGTCCGGGAGGCGTTGGTATTCTACGCGGCGAATTTCGAGGCGGCGGCGACGGAAGCCGGGCCGAACCTCGAAGCGTACCATCAGATGCTCTCAAGCGGTGAACACGTCCTCCTCGACGTCGATTTCCTGCACTGCTTTCTCGACTACGTCGAAAACGCGGAGGGTGATCCGGATCCTGAGTTCGTGGAAGCCGCAGACCGCGTCGCGTCGTTCCACGCTCACGAGTACGCCGACCGGTTCGACTCACTCGGTGAGCTCTTAGATTGGCTCTCGTTCTGTGGTTTTCTCACCGTTCGCGCATCTGAGGGTCGAACGTACCACGTCGTCTTCCCCACAGAATCGATTAAGTGGTTCATGGGACGGTTCATCGAACTGAGTACCGAACAACTCCCGTTCGATATCGAGACCGAAGAAGGAGTCTCGAAAGTACTGTTCACAGAAGTCCGATAGTGGCGGCGCCAGCGTTAGTTCGTACTTGTTCGTATCTATTCATACTAGTTCATACTCACACATATCCAGTCACACACGCTGTACCACCTATAAACAGCGTTCTCAACAGGGATTTATATAGAGTAATTCGGTACGTCATGCCAACTCATGGGCAGAATCATGAACATCGTGGAACGACTGAAATCAATCGGGCCTGGTGCGATGGTCGCCGCAGCGTTCATCGGCCCCGGAACAGTTACGACGGCGAGTGTAACGGGTGCACAGTTCGGCTACGCACTAATCTGGACGATTGCCTTCTCGATCATCGCTACTATCGTCCTTCAAGAGATGAGCGCTCGGTTGGGGCTCGTATCGCGCGAAGGCCTCGGCGAGGCGCTTCGAAGCCAATTCGACAACGAAGTAGCATCGGCGTTCAGTATCGCGCTCGTGGTGAGTGCAATCGGTATCGGGACTGCCGCCTACGAGACGGGGAACATTCTCGGCGGAGCGGCCGGCTTGGAAGGACTGACTGGCATTAGTGCCAACATTTGGGGGCCAGTTATGGGCCTCATCGCGGGGGCGCTACTGTGGTCTGGCAAGTACAAACTCATCGAGAAGGCACTCGTCGGCCTCGTCTCACTCATGGCGCTTTCGTTCCTCGTGGACGCCATCATCATCGGTCCCGACCTCGGCGCGTTGGCGATGGGGTTCGTCCCGAGCGTCCCGCAGGGTTCGGAGTTCCTCATCACCGGTCTCGTCGGAACGACTGTGGTCGGCTACAACCTCTTTTTGCACGCCGGGAGCGTCCAAGAGCGGTGGGCCGGTCCCGACGAACTGAACGAATCTCGCGCCGACACTGTCCTCTCTATCGTCGTTGGCGGTCTCATCACCATCGCTATCCTCGTCACCGCTGCGGCGGCGTTCCCGGTCGGAACTGAGATACAGAACGTGAGTACGATGGCAGAACAGATCGAACCGCTCGTCGGCACCCACGCGAAGGTGTTGTTCGGTATCGGACTGTTCGCCGCAGGGTTCACCAGTGCAACGACGGCACCGCTCGCGGGGGCCTACGCGACGGCCGGTGCCCTCGGCTGGGATACCGACCTGCAATCTACGAAGTTCCGCGCGGTCTGGGGAACCATCCTGCTCACCGGCATTGTCTTCTCCGCGCTTGGGTACAGCCCTGTGCAAGCCATCGTCTTCGCGCAGGTCGCTAACGGCATCCTCCTTCCTATCGTCGCAATCTTCCTCATCTACGTTATGAACGACCGTGATATCCTCGGCTCGTACGTCAACAACACGGTACAGAACGTCGTCGGTGGTGTCGTAACGATCATCGTCGTCTGGCTGGGACTCCGAACCCTCTATACCGTCGCGGCCGATTTGGGGGTGTTCTGAATGTCCCGCGAAACGCGAATCGGCGTTGACGTCGGTGGCACGTTCACCGACGTGGCGCTTCTGACTCCCGAGAACGAACTCGTAACCGCGAAGGTTCCGAGTACGGACGACCAAAGTGTCGGCGTCGTCCGCGGGTTCGAGAAGGCCTGCGACGAAGCCGAAATCGATCCGAGCGACGTAGACGCGTTCACGCACGCGATGACCGTCTCAGTCAACGCCCTCCTCGAAGAGAACGGCGCGAAAACAGCACTCGTCACCACAGAGGGGTTCAGAGACGTTCTCGAAATCGGCCGACAGGCCCGGCCTGATCTGTACGACGTGACCGCGGACAAACCCGCACCGCTCGTCCCACGACGTCGCCGCTTCGAGGTGACCGAACGGGCGACTATCGACGGGGTCGAGACGACAGTAGACGAAAGCGAGGTACGGAGCATCGCCGAAAACATCCGTGCGAGCGACGCCGAGAGCGTCGCCGTCTCCCTGCTCCACGCCTACCAACATCCCGAAAACGAACAGATCGTCGCGGATGTCCTCCGCGAAGAACTCGACGTACCAGTCTCCGCTTCGCACGAAGTCCTCGCGGAGTTCCGCGAATACGAGCGAACCTCGACAACGGTCGTTGACGCCTACGTCACACCGGCTATCGACGCTTACCTTGGCCGCCTCGAAGAGCGGGCGGCGGAGATGGATGTGCCCGTGCCCCAGATCATGCAAGCGAACGGCGGCATCGCACCGGCTTCGACGGTGCGCGAACACGCCGTGACGACGACGATGTCCGGTCCAGCGGCCGGTGTCGTTGGAGCGGCTGAAACGGCGACGAGCGACGACTTGGACGGCCTCGTCACCTTCGACATGGGTGGCACGTCCAGCGACGTGAGTCTCGTCAGAGACGGCGAAGTCGAGCGGACGACAGACGCCGAAATCAACGAGCGACCGATCAAGACGCCGATGGTGGACGTGAACACCGTCGGTGCAGGCGGCGGATCCATTGCGTGGGTTGACGCTGGTAACGCACTCCGCGTGGGTCCGCGCTCCTCGGGTGCGAACCCCGGACCGGCCTGCTACGGACGCGGCGGCACCGAGCCAACGGTGACGGACGCGAACGTCGTTCTCGGCTATATCGGCGGTAGTTCCGCTCTCGGCGGCGAACTCTCCTTAGACGTTGACGCCGCACACGACGCGCTTGCGAATCTCGCAGACGAAGCGGGACTCGATGGCGCACTGGCTGCTGCTCGCGGTGTCTACCGCGTCGCCAACGCCAACATGACGCGCGCGATTCGGGCCGTGACGGTCGAGCGCGGCCACGACCCACGGGAGTTCGGCCTCGTCGCTTTCGGCGGTGCCGGTCCGATGCACGCGGCCGCGCTGGCGGAAAGTCTCGACGTTGGAACCGTCGTCGTCCCGAGAGCCTGCGGCGTCCTCTCGGCGTACGGGCTGCTCGCGGCCGACCAGAAACACGACTCGGTGCGGACACTCCGAAGCCCGCTGGCCGAAACCAGCGTCGAGTCCGTCGAAGCCGCGTACGACGAACTCGAATCCGACGTGCTTGCGGACGTTCAGCGAACGGACGCCGCGACGGTGCAACGCGCCGCCGACCTGCGGTACGATGGGCAAAGCTTCGAACTCACCGTCCCGGTGGACGAGACGTTCGACGCCGATGTCGTCGAGGGGCGGTTCCACGAAGCACACGAGAACGCGTACGGCTATCGGCTCTCCGATCCGGTCGAACTCGTCAACGTGCGTTCGACCGCTGTCGTCGAACGAGGCGAACTCGGGGTCACCTATCGCGGCACTGGCGAGGCGCAGAAAGACACCAGATCGGCGTTCTTCGACGGTGAGTTCCACGAGACGCCCGTATACGAACGAGAGGGACTTGGAGAAGGCGCGACGGTCGAAGGTCCGGTCATCTTAGAGCAAAACGAGAGTACTGTCGTCGTTCCGCCGACGTGGACGGGGACGGTTCGGGCGGATGGAACGCTCGTCATGACGGCCGGAGGTGACGGCGAATGATGGACGAAGAGACGGACACGAATACCGACATGAACGCAGAAACAGATAGCGAGGTGGATGCGATCACGCTCGAAATCATGCGGAACCAGTTCGAGAGCGTCGCAGAGGAGATGGGACAGGTACTCATTACCTCGTCGTACTCGCCGAACATCAAGGAGCGACGCGACTGTTCGACGGCGTTGTTCGACGCCGACGGCCGCCTCGTCGCGCAGGCCGAACACATCCCGGTCCATCTTGGCGCGATGCCCGAAGCGGTGCAGACGGTTCTCGGATACGATCCGAAACCCGGCGACGTGTTCGTCCTGAACGACCCGTTCGAGGGTGGCACGCACCTGCCGGACGTGACGATGGTCTCTCCGCTCTCCCTCGACGGTGAGATACTCGGCTTCGTCGTCTCGCGTGCGCACCACGCCGACGTGGGCGGGATGGCTCCGGGCAGTATGCCCGCTGGCGCGCGCGAGATCTACCAAGAAGGCTTGCGCCTCCCGCCAGTCCGACTGGTCGAAGGTGGTGAGGTGAACGACGATGTGATGTCGGTCCTGTTGGCCAACGTCCGCAATCCCGGAGAACGCCGCGCCGACATCCGCGCGCAAATCGCGGCGAACGAACGCGCCGAAGAACGCCTCGGCGACTTAGTCGAAGAACACGGGAAGCCACAGGTCGTCGCGGCGTTCGACGCCGTCATGGCGTACTCCCGCGACCGCGTCACTGCGGAACTCCGTGCCCTTCCGGACGGCGAGTACCACGCCCGCGACGTACTCGAAGGCGACGGCGTGACAGACGAAGACATCCCTATCGAAGTAACCGTCTCCACCGATGGCGAAACCGTCGCAGTCGATTTCGACGGAACGGCCCCACAGGTAGCTGGGAACGTCAACGCACCGCTCGCGGTTGCCAAAAGCGCAGTCTACTTCGTCGTTCGGTGTGTAACCGATCCAGAGATTCCGCCGAATCAGGGCTGTTATGACCCCATCACCGTCTCGGTTCCCGAAGGGACGCTCTTGAATCCAAACGCACCGGCGGCCGTCGTCGGCGGCAACGTCGAGACGAGTCAGCGCGTGACTGACGTTGTCTTCACTGCACTCGCAGAGGCCGCACCGGATCGCGTTCCCGCACAGGGACAAGGGACGATGAACAATCTCACTATCGGCAGTCGTGCGGGCGGTTCGGAAGGCTTCACGTACTACGAAACCATCGGCGGCGGCTTCGGTGGCCGTGCCAGCGGCGACGGCATGGACGGTGTCCAAGTCGGAATGACAAACACGCTCAACACGCCCATCGAGGCGCTGGAAGCCGAATACCCGCTGTTTGTCGAGGAGTACAGCCTCCGCGAGAACAGCGGTGGCCGCGGCCGATATCGCGGCGGCCTCGGTATCGTCCGCTCAGTCACCATCGAAGCCGATGCCACGGTCTCGCTCCTCACAGAGCGCCGTCGTGTCGCCCCGAAGGGGATCGCAGGTGGCGAAGACGGTGCGACGGGCCAAAACCTCGTAGACGGCGAATCAGTCCCAGCGAAGACGACCCGTGATGTGCTCGCCGGAACGACAGTCACGGTTCGGACGCCCGGCGGAGGCGGCCACGGTACGCCGGAGGACCGTTCTACGGCAGACAAAGAGCGAGATGCCGAAGACGGGAAGGTCAAACGGTAATGTACGGGTGGCGCACCCGGTTAGGAGCCGTCGTTCCGTCGTCGAACACGACGGTCGAAGGCGAATTTACCACGTACGCACCTGAGGGCGTGAGCGTCCATGCGGCACGGATGCCCCTCGAATCCGTCACACCGGACGAACTCGATGCGATGGCCGACGCCGCAGTAGACTGTGCTGACCGACTCTCACACGCCGACGTGGATGTCGTCGCGTACGCCTGTACGACCGGCAGTCTCCTCCACGGTCCCGGGTTCGACCGCGAACTCGAACTGTCGCTGGCCGAAGCGGCAGGCGTCCCCGCCGTCGCAACGGCGCTGTCGGTCAAGCGAGCGCTCCACGTGCTAGGGGCCGAGCGACTGGGTGTCGTAACCCCCTACACGGAGGAACTCAACCAACGCGAGACAGACTATCTGGAATCGGCCGGGTACGACGTCATCACACTCGACGGTCTCGGAATCGAGTCGAACACGGAGATCGGCGAACAAACGCCTGAAAACGCGTACCGGCAGACTCGGATGTGTCTCGACACGGCCCCAGAAGTCGATGCTGTGTTCGTCTCGTGTACGAACTACCGAACGCTTCCGATGATCGAACGACTCGAGCGCGACTGCGACGTTCCGGTCGTCACTAGCAACGGAGCGACACTCTGGGACGCGCTTCAGCGGGCTGACGTCTCGACAGCCGACATCCCGGGACGGTTTACCTCCGCGCGGCACGGTGGCCTCGTTTGAACGGTTGACCCATCGTCGGTGGTGAGTCGTCACTTCCGGCGGGGTGGGAGTTCGAGTGTCGTCCCGACGCCAACGAACCGGAACGCGTCGGAAAGTCGGTCAGAGAGAATCTGTTGCGCCCGAAAACCCGTACAGTGCGTCCCGGCGAACAGGTCGATTTTTCCCGCGAGCCAATCTGCAACGTCGTGTACGCCGGCATCGTCCAAGGCGACAAGGTGGGTTCCACCGATGATGTAACGCACCGTTTGGCCGGTTACGGCTTCGGCGTACTCGACTGAATTGCGGAGGCCTGCATGGCAACAACCGAGGACGAGGGCAGTCCCGTCTTCGGTTCGCACGGCGACTGCTTGGTCGTCGGGAACGGTGTCGTCTACGAGTTCGCCGCCAGATGTTCGCTTTCCAGTCGTCGTCTCAGCGTGTTCGCGCGGAATCTTACCTAACGCGAACACGCCGTCAGTGACTTCCACCGGCTCGCGGTGCTCGATCAGTTCCGCACCGCTTTCGACTTCCGCTCGCGAGAACGGAACGCCGATATGAACGGGATCAGGGAACGACCCGCCGTTGGGCGGTCCCGTGGAGTACCGATGAGTCCAGATTTCGGGGTGGAGGTAGACCCTCGGTTGATTCATCGGATCGAGAAATTGATCGAGTCCCGCCGTATGGTCGAAGTGCGTGTGACTCAGAACGATGTCGTCGAACGTCGTGGGAAGACCCAAAAGGCGCGCGTTGTGAACCACAGCATCCGATTGCCCGGTGTCGAACAGCACGTCACCGATAGCCGCCGCGAACCCCCACTCGCCGCGCAAGCCTTTCGGAATCGCCGTCCCAACCGTGTTGTCCACGAGTATCGTGATTTCTGTCATGGAGTATTTCGGTCATCGAAGCCGAAGCATCCGGTCAAATTCGAGTTCATTTCGGAACCCCATATAGTTTAGGCTGGCCTAAAAGTTGGTGTGGAAATGAGAATCGGCGTCGATGCACCGAAACTCAGGTTTGTGGTGTTTGTCACCACGCCGTTCCCGAACTCAGCAGGCGCCGCCGCCAGCACCACCCGCAACACCCGCGCCGGCACAACTCGCCGCGCTCGCATTGGCGGCCGCGGCCGCCGCAGCAGATGACCCCGCAAAGACGATTGCAGCGTTGTTCGTCCGACTGTAATCTTTACACTCACCCCACACGACCGGTGCGATTTCGTCGTCGATATCGTCTGCAACTTCAATTGCCTCGCGGAGGTCACCAAGGCCGAATCTGTCGTCGGTCACGTACCGATCAACGAACTGGTCTGTGAGCGCGACTCGACGGCACTCCTCAGCCTCGAAGAGTTCGTCTCCGTCGAACGTGAACTGAACGTCGTAATGGCGAACAAACACGTCATCAAAGGGTCCCTGCAACGCGTCGGCGGCCTCGCCCACAAGATCCCACACTAGTTCCATATCCGGATTCTCGACAGTTTCACCCAGTGAAAACCGAGCGATTGGGACGATTATCGGTTCGCCATCCGGACCTTCGTTGACAACTGCGACCCCCGTCACACCGCAGTCATCGATAGCGTATCCACGCTCTTCGACGGACTCTCGGAGTGCGTCGTCCGCGTCATTCTGCCGCGATTCGAGGTCAACCTGTTCATCCGGCGTCCCGTCACCAAGCAGTCGTTCAAGGAGGGATGGCATCTCAGTGAAAGATTATCGAACAGATACTTCCACGTTGTGGTGCGTTGAGTAGTCGCCGTCTTTAGGTGACGTGAGTCCGAGTTTGACGAACACTCGACTGATTCCCGCCCGATATGAAGAACTTCCCACCACTCCCCGCTATCGAGAACGCTCCCGACGAACTCCTTGACGGCGGTCATCTCTGGATACTCGAACTGGTCGATGGGGAACCGCTTCGCTTCCGCCTCGACGAGTCAGGATTGATTCGATTCGGGGACGAAACCCGCGTCTACGACGACTCGGATGCCGTCCCCGACCGGTATCAGCATGCCATCCGTTACATCAGGGAGAACCTCGACCGCGAGGTACTTCGGCGGGCAGTCACTGATGTCGAGGATATTACCTTCTTCGGTGTGGCGACCCACCACCGGACGATCGAATACGACTGGGAACGCACGCCGTCGTTTCTCGGCTACGACGTGTGGTCATCCGATGTAGACGAGTTTCGGCCGCCGGACGCCGCCGAGCAGATTTTCGAGCAACTCGGACTCCGGCCCGCGAATGCCGTCGAAAAAGAGCGAAACACACGCGACTTCGATCCCGACTCGTACACGATTCCACACTCTGCGTGGTACGATGGCCCCACTAAAGGCGTCGTCGTTCGAAACAAGCGAGGGAATCGTGGGAAACTATCACACCCCGGATTTCGTGAGAAAACGAACGTGGAACCAGCCGACGGATCGGCCGCAGAACTCGCCGCGAAATTCGCCACCCCGCGGCGGATCGAGACGGTCGAATCACGTCTCTCCGAACACAACCGACCGGTTACGTTCGAGTCAGTGTACGAGCGTGTACTGGAAGCAATTCTCCGCGAAGAACACGCCCGACTCGATCAGCGGGCGAACGACCTCGATATGGCGGCGTTTCGATCCGAACTCGCCGCAGTCATTCGAGAGGACCTCGACGGTTGATCTAGGAATCTCGAAGCGTAACGTCGGTACCATACGTTACCCATTTTGGGAGGGTGTATCAAGCAGGCAAACACCTCGCCCGGACAGACAGGTCACGACAGCACACTAGTGACGTTCGGTGCGATAGCACTCAAGTGGCTCGAACAGGAGGGTGTAGACCAAATGGTCAAACACGTCCTCGATTACGGCGTGAACCACTTCGGCGTGGCACCTACCTACGGCGATGCGGAACTCAAACTCGGGCCAAAACTCCGACAACACCGCGAAGAGATTTTCCTCGGGTGTAAGACGCAAAAGCGCGGGTACGATGGAGCGAGACAGAAACCCGAACGCTCGCTGAACCGCCTCGGCGTCGAGAAAATCGACCTGTATCAGGTTCACGGCCTCGAACACGAGGAAGAACTGGAGGTGATTACCGGTGATGACGGCGCACTCGTGGCAGTCCGCGATGTGAAAGCGGAGGGTCATCGACCACATCGGACTGACGAGTCACGGGTCGCCGCAACTCATCCTCGATGCCATCAACCGAATCGACGACCTCGAATCGCTGATGTTCCCGTTGAACCCCGCCGTCGTCGGCAAAGACGGCGACGAGTACGACTACGAGAGGGTCCTCGAACGATGCGGGGCAGAAAACATCGAAACGCTCTGTATCAAGGCGTTCGCCGAGGGTCCGTGGCCACCCACCGACGAACTTCCTGAGGCGGACCGCCCGTACGCAAACTGGTACCGACCGGTCGAGACGCCGGACGGGATTCAGGAACGCTTCGACTTTGCGGCCGTACAGGGCGTCACGAGTGCCGTTACGCCGGGCGATCCGAAACTTGTTCGATGGTCCTCGATGCGGCCAGTCGCTACGATGGGATGGACGAGGCCGCTCAACGCTCGCTGGTGGAACGACTGCAGCACGAAGAAAGTCCAGTTCCCGAGAAGTTACATCACTGAATTGTTCATGGAATCAGGAATTCATCGGTTCCATAGTACCGGGTGCAGGGTACAGTAGGATCGGAACTAACGGCATTATTCAGAGTACCTCTTGCGTCGTGGCAGCCACTGGTGACGATTGCGTAGGAAGCAGAAGCAATACCAACACCGGTGCGTACTGAGAATCTCGACCCCATAGATAGAGAATTAGTGTTATTTTCATCAACTCGTGCTTGTTAGGAACTGTACTGGTACGGCCAGAAATCCCGTTATCGCCGACCATAGCGACGCATCTGAGATACTCTATTCCTGGAGGTTCACTCTCCAACAGAGGATCCCCACGGATAGCGCCGTGGTGATGTTAGTCAGCCGTTGGTTTTTGAGTCTGCGCGCCAGTGAGTAACTGCTCTGGGTGATGAATATGATTGAAAGTCTGTACAGTCGTCATGCCTTCTTTGTCTTCTCTTTTTATTTGGATACGGCTATTGACACCAGCGTTACCGGTCATGTTAAGTTTCGTTGTGAACTCAACCTGATGATTGTCTTTGACCTTCACTCCAGGGTGTGTAGAGAACTCGTCTGCTAACTCTCCGATTGGGAGGAACCAGAAGTAGTGACCGTTCCATGTGTGATTCAGGCCAGCCGCTACCGACCCAGTGGCAACCACACTAACATCTTTTTTTGCCCTAGCTTCTATCACATCGACAATCATTTCCACCCGCGCTGTCTCGTCCTCTGGGAGGTGGAAGGTCTGGTGTTGCGTCCACTCTGTCTGATTTGATCTTGTCTGTTCCTGCGTCGTCGTCAACGAGATCTCATAATGGTTCCCAACATTAGCGCTGAAGATATCAGGAACACCGACTTCAATGCTCACATCCTCCCCATACGATAGCGAGTCTTCGAGTGACCAACTGAATCTGTCCTCTTGCGTATGCGTATGCTGGAAGGAGGCTTCTGTCGGGTAATCGTTCGGACCGTACGTACTTGTGAAGACTGATTTACTACTCGTACTCTGACTTTCGATCTGATAATCACCTGATGTCGGTTGCAGATCAAGTCCGTAGCTGTCGTAATAGTTTTTGAATGTCGGGTTAGTGTGGTTCCAGTCCCAGTTATTGCCGCCCCTGCGTTGGTTCATCCACTCTTGCGTCCAGTCTTCGATCATCTCAATGATTTCCATATGAAATCACGTCAGAATATATACACCAATCCATCATATATTTTTTCCCTAATCAACGACTCTGAGGCCCCTAATATAGATTTTCTTCAGTCGGTGGGTTCGATAATGTCAATACACATTGGATAATCTCAGTGCAGTCGGAAAAATCAACAACGACTGGAATTCTTTCAGTAAGAAAACCTAGCGTGATAATGCCACTATTTTAATTACGAATTTATTAATATTTGATAAACGGAAAGAATCTCATGTTAGTCTACTCGAAAGTCGGATCTTTCCAGAGATCTTACATCGTGTTTATCACTGGATAGACAAGAAATCCATATTATAGTAAGGAATAAAATGCTATCTTCTAGTTCCAGGTACAGGCCGACACTCACGAATCCCATTACTGCAACAGAACCACCACACTATGTCCAGGAAGATTCACACTGACGCCGAAGTGCACGGCGACACAGTCAGTATGAATCTTCAAGTACTCTTCCGCGACACCAGCGGCCATATCGACGGCCCCATAGTGGCAATATCGAGGTACTCGTTATTTCCGAAACCGAGTAACTGGATTGACTAATTCGAATTCTTCGCGTCGTCGTACCACAGTTGTTTGTAGAGAGATCTACCGGGTCAATTGAATGGAAACGACGGCAGATTTGGAACCGGGGAAACCGTTCCCGATTCCTGTTTGGCGAAGAGGGCACCGACCGCGGTGTATTCGCTCTCTTGGAGATCTAGGTTGAAGCGATTATTTTGTTGTCGGCTTTCGGTACACTTGGCGATCTAAACGTTGCCGAGCGAATGAAATACTTCTGATATTTTTCTGATCAAGTCCTTTGGTTCAAAGAGGCAGGAAACAGGAAACAGAGTGTCCGCCTTCATTCGTCCCAGATCCAACCTCAATCATCTTCTTCAGGTCACGAGCGTTTGCTTTGGTACCGTGGGAGGTTAGCTCTCATTCGAACTGTCGTACATTGCTTCAAATTCTTGTTCCCCGCGGATCAACTCATCGACGCCCTCGGTGAGCGTCACTTCACCGAATACGGTCGCTCGGTAGTACGTGTAGAGACCGTCTTGTCCCCGCTCGGTTAGCTGACGTTTCTCAACGAGGCCAACATCAACGAGTTTGTTGAGATGATAGTGGAGGGTGCTATCATCGATATCTATCGCTTCCTCCAGTTCCTTGGGGCTCATGTCACCGCTGTGGACGAGTCGGTAAAGAACTTCGTAGCGGGTCCTGTGTCCGACGGCGGCGTGCATCGCAAGATACTCGTCGAGGCTGAGGACGCTATCCTCCGGCAAGAGATCTTCAGGGTCCTCTGGGACGCCGCCGCGGACTGGGTGTGAGTGATTCGTCGCCATCTTACTCAGAGATACGGACCTGAGACTCTTATGTATTCTCAAGCCAAATATTTTCAAAAACATCGATCTTTAAATACTCTCGGTGGGAAAGATCGCTCATGACTGTGGAGATCACGCGCAACCTAATCGCCGAACGGTTGGGCCGCGTGAAGTACGACCGGTTCCTCTTCTATCTGATGGGACCGTACAAGTCATTCAATCTCAACTACGTACTCAGCGAAGAGGAGCGCAGTGAGATTGATATCGAAGATCTCCCAGGGCCCTTGCGCCGCCTCTTCCAGAGCAAAGACGACATCGACGCGGCGCAGGCGCTCTTGCGACGGATACAGGGCGAACTTCGCGTGAATCCCGGGGTAAACGCATTTCTAGCACTCGACGTAGATGTAGATACCGACGACGTGGACGCGGCAACCCAGAGCATCGAATACACGAGATGTAGTAACGCGACTGCGTTCTTGCTGCCGTTTCTGGGACACAACTTCGGTGTTGGAGAGGAGGCAGGGAGTATTCTTGAAGCACTTTCAGAAACCCACGGAGACCGGTTAATCTTCGTCCACGAGGACGACGTTACGAGTGCGATGATTCGGTCAGCACGGGTACGGTGGGACTTACGAGTGGAAACGTACGAGACGGAGGAAGAACTCGTTTCGAAACTCCGGTTCTTCGCTGGCGGCATCATGCAGCGTGAACGTCGGGGCAATCTGAGTCGGTTAGACTGACTGGAGAGAACCTGCCGGGTAGAATATTGAGAAGAGGATTAGAAATCAGAACTCGCCAAGTAATGGGTTATCTCCCAAAACATGGTTCGGCAGATAACCCATCGGCGAGTGCATAACGTGATAGAGATTCTCTCTTTATATACATATAAGCGAAGCTACCCACACCGCAGCTACCAATCGTGGGGTCGAGAGGGTGACGAAGGTGATGATGGAACGGTCAAGGACCGAAAACGACGACGACGGTGCCGGTTGAGTTAGCTGAACAGCGATCCCGGAATATCACTCTCAAGATGAGCATGGAACACGAAAACACGTTTCGGGTACTCCTGATCGATCAAGACCCGGACGACGCCCACTTTATCACGCACTATCTCAGAAAATCTCAGTTGCAGGGTGTAGCAGAATCTATCGACGTAACACATACTGAGACGCTTTCTGAGGGGGAGGCGCGGCTATCCGGGACGGAGTACGACCTCGTGATGGTTGCCCTCGGTCTACCAGAGTATGAGGATTTAGAGACGACACGCCGAATCGCATCTCAAGCACCAGCGGTGCCGATAATCGTGTTAGCGGAGCGGAGCGAGCGCGATACGGCGATTCAGGCGCTCCAAAACGGCGCACAGGATTATTTAATCAAGGATCGTATCGACATTGACCAACTCCTGCGGTCGATTCGATACGCGGTAACGCAGAAAAACCACGAGACGGAATTCGCTCAGCGACGAAACGAATCGGCGGCGCTGAACCCAGTTGAAACACTCATCCGAGAGATCAACACGCCGCTCACCGATGCATCGACCCATAAAGAAGTCGAACAAGCGATCTGTGACTGTCTTACCGCTGAGTCGCCGTACGAATTTGCCGCGATTTGCAGTTTCAGCTCAGAAGCCGGGACGTTCACACCAGTCACATGGGCGGGATGTGAGAGAGACGAACTCGATGACGCGATAGAAGCCACCGAGAAACTGTGCGAGCAGGATCCGCTGGCGATGGCGAACCGAACCCAAGAGGTGCAGTTTCAGAATATCCCGGGAGAGTTAGCCGCTGTATCGGGAGAAACCAAAACGTCCGACGACCAACGCAAGAGCGTCATTACAGTTCCGCTGATCTTCGGTTCGACCGTCCACGGGATATTGACGCTTTTTCGCGGTCAATCACACAGCCTCAGCGAGCGAGAACGGGACGCATTCGGCGAACTCGGTTCGATCATCGGTCTCTGGATTACCGCGGCTGATCGGAAAGAGCGTGAACAGATACTCACGACGCTCCATCACGCCACCAGACAACTACTCCACACCGAAACCAAATCCGATGTCGCCGAACTCGTCGTCAACACCGGAAGAGTGATCCTCGATCTCTCTCACGTCGCTATCTTCTGTATAGACGAGACACAGAACGTCTTAGAGCCGGTCGCAGCGACGCCGGAGTTGGCTGAATGCGCCGCTGAGAACCCATCTGTCGGACCCGACACCACCGATTCGGTCGTCTGGGATGTCTTCGTGAGTGGCGACACAGCACTCGTAGAAGATCTGCAAACCACCGACGCAACGTTCGAGATGGCACAGCGGACAGACGCAGAAAGCGGTCTCTTTGTCCCAATCGGTGACCGGGGCGTCCTCGTTACGCTCTGCGGTTCTGTCGAATCGTTCGACACGCATACTCGCAAGCTCGTCGGCATGCTAGCGGCAACGACTGAAGCCGCGCTCAAGCGGATAGACCACGAGATGGATCTTCGTGAGCGAGATCAGAAGCTCAAAGATCGAAACTGGAAGCTCACACGACTCAACTGGATCAATAAGATCATCCGAGAAATCGATCAGGTGCTCATACAAGCAGCGTCACGCGAGGAGATCGAAGAGGCCGTCTGCGAGAAACTGAACGAAAGCGGGGGGTTTCCGTTCGTCTGGATCGGCGAACGAGATTCGATCTCTGGATCGATCAGCCCACGAGCGTGGGTCAACAACGGAAGCGACTATCTCGATCAGGTCTCGTTCGACATCGACGACTCTAGCGAGCCAGCAGTCCAAACGCTGACGTCAGGGACGATGACGGTGATCCCGAACGTGGCTGACAATCTCCGGGAAGAACCTTGGCGACAGAAAGCCCTCACTAACGGGTACCAGTCCGTCATCAGCATCCCGCTCGTGTACGAAGACGTCCGATACGGGATACTGACGGTGTACGCAAATCAGCAGTCAGCGTTCGACGAACTGGTCAGGGAGGTTCTCGAAGAGTTAGGATGCACCGTCGCCTACGCGATCAACGGGATTCAGCGGCGACGAGGGACGATGTCGGACGAGGTGACTGAGATCAAACTGAAGATTCACGAATCAGATAGCGTCTTGAATCGGATCGCCCGGAAGGCAAACGCAAGCGTCGAGTTCGAGGCGGTTATTCCACAACCCGGCAATAAAACACGTGTCCTGTTCAGCGTGGCAACCGACTCGATTGAGGAGATTCTCTCGGTCGCAGACGAGTTCATCTCGATTGAGTCGATCACGCACGTCCGACAAACGGGTGAAAAGCAGTTATTCGAGGCAACAACCACGGGGTCCGTCGTTGCGCAACCGCTTATCAACTACGGCACGTACCCACAGGAGATAACGGCCGACCAATCAACGATACACGCGGTAATTGAGCTTCCGCAGTTTGCAGATGTTCGTGAGGTTGTCGAACTGCTGGAGAACAACTACGGCAAGACGGAGTTGATTAGCCGACGAGACCGTGAACGGTCGCGGAAAACGAACCGAGAATTCATCACGACCTTCGAAGAGCAACTGACCGAACGCCAGTACGAAGTGCTTCGAACAGCGTACGAGAGCGGATTTTTCGAAGAGCCGCGGGAGATCACTGGGCAGGAAGTCGCAGATCTAATCGGCATCTCCCAATCGACGTTCAATCATCACCTCAGAGGAGCCGAGCGCAAACTATTCGTGTCGCTGTTTGGAGACCGGTAAGTCAGCACGCGCACGCTCAATTGTCAATCGGATCCGCTATCGGTTCATCAAGGAATTCGGATCGGCAGTGCTCCGAACAGAACGCGTAGGTCTGGAGGACTCCGTCCTCATCGCGCCGGGCAGCAAACGAGTACCACTCACTCCTGTCGATCACGTCACCACAGTTCGCACAGAAGGTCATGACGCTGTATCCCCGTTTCCGTGAGTCACAACTGAGCCGGTGTGCATCATCGTCCCTCTGAATACATGAGACGTTAGACTATGCCGCTGCTGACGATATGTATCGACACCGGGTCTGTCCACCCTCGATATATTTCGACTAGTGGGATGAGCCCACGCAATACGTGAGAGATATTCTCTATCATTTATCGGCGCGGTTGCGTATCCCCGCGGCCTCATTTTGCCCACCTGTTGAAGCGAGCGCTCGATATGTACCAACCCGAACTGCACCGCATCTAAGGCAATATCGAGAGTAGGCCCTTGCGGTTCTGTGTGCTGCATAGCGATATGAAAACCGGACAGACCCCGACTGAATTTTCGCGGCGCTCACTGCTGAAGACGGTGGGTATCGGCATCGCTAGCACTGGATTCATTGGTACTGGATCAGCCCAAGAGACATCGGACAACTCCCGTCATGTTGTCGGTACGAAATCACGGTACGGGGTCGATGTCGCGGGGCAGCGAGCCGACGCCGTGGACAAAGAGATCGACTTCGGCAAACGCGGAAAGGCCGTTGTCGGTGATTTCAGTGACGAGGCACTGGCTGAACTCGAAAGCCGAGACGACGTTCGCTACGTTGAACGGGACGTTACGGTCCAAACGCTCGGTCAGTCGCTTCCATGGGGTTGCACGAAGGTCGAGGCGGACACGACCATTCGAGCCGGGGAAACTGGCACTGGTGCGGACGTTGCGGTTCTCGATACTGGAATCGAAAGCACTCACCCCGACCTCACACGGACGCTCGGTGAGGGATACGCAGTTGTGGACTCAGACCGGGGTGAGGAACCGTGGAACGACGATCACACCCACGGAACCCACTGTGCAGGGACTATCGGCGCGGTCAACAACGGACAGGGTGTCGTCGGCGTTGCGCCGGGTGTCACCCTCCACGCAATCAAAGCACTGAACGGAGATGGCAGCGGAACGGGTGGTGACATCGCAGAGGGAATCCGGTGGGCCGCCGACCAAGGGTACGACGTCCTCAGTATGAGTATCGGGGCGACATCCCCTTCCTCCGTAATCGAGGACGCGGTCAAATACGCTTACGACAAAGGTGTGTTACTCGTCGCGGCCGCTGGTAACGAGGGGCCGTGCGATGACTGCATCCACTACCCCGCGGCCTACGACGACGTAGTAGCCGTGAGTTCGACGACTATCGATGACGAACTGTCCGAGTTCTCCTCAACCGGCCCGGAGGTAGACATCGCCGCACCGGGATCCGACATCACGTCAACGGTGATCGGCGGCGGCTACAGAGCCTTTTCCGGGACGTCGATGGCGACACCCCACGTCTCGGGCGTCGGCGCTGTTTTGATGGCTAACGGGGCTTCGAACACGGAAGCGCGCAAGCGCCTCACGGAAACAGCCGAGGACATCGGTCTCGACCAGAACGAGATGGGCGCTGGCCGTCTCGATGCCAAAGCCGCCATACTCGGAGATAGCGACGGTGGCGATGGTGGCAGCAATGCGTTCGAGGTCGTGACGACAAACGCATCGGATGTGAGCCAGACCAGTGCAACGCTCGGCGGCGACCTCACCGGACTTGGCGATTACTCGTCGGCGACTGTCGGCGTCGAATACTGGGTCGATGGAGCGGAACACGACTCGGCAACCACTGTCGAGGTCGGTAGCGAATCGTCGGCCGGCACATTTACGACGACAGTTGAAGAACTGGAGGCGGACACCGACTACCAGTTCCGCGCGTACGCGACGGCTGACGACGATACCGTTACCGGGTCGGCTGTGGCCTTCTCCACGAGTGAACCAGCAGAAGCACCCGTCGTCAAGACGCTCTCGCCCACAGACATTGAACACGAGGAGGCGGAACTCCGCGGTGAAGTCGTCTCGCTCGGCGACGCCGACGAGGTGACGCCCGGCTTCATCTGCTGGGAGAAGGGCGACCGGGACGACGCGGAATATATCGAGGACTTCGACACCGACGAACCCGAGGAATTCGATGAAGACATCGAAGATCTCGATGACGGCGAGACGTACGTCGCCGTGGCGACAGTGACAACACCCGACGGCCACCGGATCGAAGGCAACCGCATCACGTTCGTGACTGCTGAGTGAGAGCGAACGCGCCTGTAATCCGCTCTCGATCAAAATCGGTTACTTCTGCCCAAGATACAGTCCGATCAGTGCTGTCGCTCGAATCGGTATGTCAGCACTTCGCTGCTTTCGTCCCATTCGAAGTCGCCGGGGTGGACGCGTTTCATCCGTTGTTTGTACGCGTCTAACGACTCAGATCCCTCGCGCTTTGCGTCTTCGTCGGTGAAGTCACCGAGCGTTCGATGCTCGACGCTGGTGATCGTAAACGTCTCACCGTCGATATCGAAGGCGTCGCCTTCTTCGGCGTAGCGGTTGCTCGCCCCACGAGTGAGTTGGGTGATGTCGCCGTTCACGACTGCCTGCTGTACGCGTTCGTTGGGGAGCAAGTCGTCCGCATCTATGTTCGACATACCGTCACGTTTGCCCGCCCGAAGCAAAAATCCATCCACAGCAGTGAGAGCGACATCGCTTGCCGCGACATGCGCTACTGCAGGCGACTGACCCGACTGTCTCAGTACAGTGGCATAGAATCACTCAAAGATAAATTACGGCGCAGTTTAAATATCAATAAATATAACTGTCGTGGGATAGTTCGATTTCTCAGATCTATCTGAGAATTTCAACGGCGAAAACGACACAAAGCGCGTCAAATGCGAGCATCGAATTGAGGGCCGTGTGTATCGCTTGATCTCGAACCTATTTCCAGATTCGATATGCTGACGTGATGAAACGTCATGGTTCTCATCCGACGAGACCATACGACAGTTTTCTTATCCCCGGACAATCGAGGTTCAGACGAACTGATGTACGACGATATCCTGCTTCCCACGGACGGGGACGAGTCGATGGACAACGTGTACGCTCACACCCTCGATCTCGCACAGCGTCACGACGCAACCGTCCACATACTCTACGTCATCGACGACCGCGCGTTCCTCACACTCGCGTCTGATGTAGTTGACAACGTAGTTAGCGAACTCGAAGCGACCGGTGAAGAAGCCACCACCATCGCACTCGACCGAATCGAATCGGGCGACGTCGAAGCGACGGCGGCCATCCGACGCGGAAATCCCGCCGAGGAGATTATCGATTACATCGAAAGAGAGGACATCGACATCGTGACGATGGGAACGCACGGTTCGAACTATCAAGAGAACATGGTCGGAAGCGTCTCGGCCCGCGTCGTCGCCGACGCACCTGTGCCCGTCCTGACGGTGAACGTCAACGGATCCGACGAGTAAAATCGACGTCGGATTTTCCACAGGCGCTTCTGAGAGCAACCGTCTCGCTATCCACGGTAGTCCAAACTCCGAGGGTCTGCTAGTTTTCCGAAAACAGTTCCGCGTGGTCTGTGACAAACTGGCGGACTGTACGAGGAGACCGATCGAGAACAGTCGCCACATCATCGGTCGTCCGCCCGGAAACTCCGAGGCGGACGATGGAGTACTCGATACCCATAAACACGATTATCGAGGTGGGTACGCCGCGTCGATACATGTGGCGAGCAAACGCGAATCGTGAGGGGTCAGCATAGGTGATTCGCCGGTCCAGCACGTCCGAGAACACAGCGGCCACAGCGTCGAAGTCCATCGACTCCGGCCCCGTGAGGTCCAGCGTCCGGTTCTCGTAGCCGGCTTCTGTGAGAACCGTCGCAGCCACCGCGGCGACATCGCTGGTATCGACGAATCCCAGTCTCCCATCACCAGCAGGGATGTATATCTCATCATCTGCTGTGATTTCCGGGCGGTGAATCCCGCTCAGGTTCTGCATGAACCACGAAGCACGGAGGAACGTGTACGCCAGATCGGCCCTCACGAGATGTTTTTCGAGTCGGCGATGTGGAAGCACTGGAAGTTTCTCCGCGCCGAGAATGGAAAGGTACGCGACGTGACCGACGCCAACGCGGTCGGCGGCATCGATAAACTCACGAACCGGAGTCACGCCCACAGCGGGTGGGAAAAGAAGGAACATCCGGTTGATCTGTTCGAGCGCGGAACCCCACGTCTCTGGGCGTTCGAAATCGAACTCGACATACTCGGGAGCGTTACCGAACCGCTCACGGGCAGTCTGCGGCGATGTGGTGGCGACACGGACCTGTGCTAGAGTGTCGAGGAGGCGGGTAACCAACGGCTTGCCGACCGTCCCCGTCGCACCAGTGACGAGGATTCGCATCTCAGATCCCTCGGACGATTTCGCTCGCTCAGTCACCACCGTGTGTCACCTCTTGTGCCCCGCGCTCGCGGTCAACGACGCCCTCTGTCCACGTCCCACGCAGGAAGTAGACACCGGAAAGCACCACAATGAGCACGTTCGCAGCCGCGATTCCGTACCAGACACCCATCGCACCCATATCAAACCACGCGACGAGCGCGTAAGCCGGGGGAACGCGGAGAACGATGAGACCGATGATGCCGAAAATCATAGCCAATCGCGTGCTACCGCTCCCTCGGTATGCGCCTTGGACGACGTAGAATACTCCGAGAAAGACGTAGGTAACCCCGACTACACGAAGATAATCCGCCCCGATAGCAATTACAGTCGCAGCCTCTTGACCGGTGATGAAGATACTGACGATGGTCGCCGCGTTGAGATAAACGAGGACGGAGATAACGACGAGCACACCGGCGATAATCCCCGCACTGGCGAACACCGCCTGCTTCGCTCTCCCCGCCTGCTTGGCACCGAGATTCTGTCCGACGGCCGTCTCGGTCCCACGGGCAAGTCCGAGTGCAGGAAGGACGACGAGCGATGTGATCCGAGTCCCGATTCCGAATGCGGCGACCGCTTCCGCACCAGCGAGTGCAACGAGTGCCGTCATCACGGTGATCCCGAACGATTGGGTGCTCATCTCGATACTGGCCGGGGCACCGATAGTGAAAATCTTACTCACGGTCTCACGCGTCAGGACGAAATCGCTCGGCGCGAGGTGGATACCAACGCGTCCGGAAAGCAGGAGTCCGACAGCGATGACAGCGCCGATTCCGCGAGCGGTGATTGTCGCAATCGCGGCACCTTGTACGCCGAAGCCGCCAAATTCCGTCGCCGCGTAGAGATTCGATTGCAGGGTCGTAAGACCAGTCACCTCGAACAGGAGATTATCCTGAAAGCCGAGGATGAGAAACGGGTCGATGACGACGTTCAGAATGACACCAAGCAGCATCAGATAGAGCGGCGTCTTAGTGTCACCCCATCCTTGCAGTAGCGATTGGAAGATGAAGAAGGCGAAGACGAACGGAATGCCGAGAAACATCGTTCGCGTGTACGTAATTGAGAGGCGAAACACCTCAGTTCCCGGTGTTGCACCGATCAACTGGAGCAACCACGGGGCGAGTACGTACCCGAGGACGGAGAAAACGACCGACAACGCGACGACGAACGCGATTGTCTGCCCGGCAACGTCGCTGATACGGTCAAGATTTCCAGCACCCTTGTTCTGAGCGACCAACACCGTGCCAGCGACCGTAAATCCGGCAGCAAGTGTGATGATGAGAAAAACGATCGCCCAAGAGAACGAAAGAGCGCTGACTGCGTCCTGACCGAGTCGGCCGACCCAGAACGTGTCCGCAAGGTTGTACGCAACCTGCAGCATGTTCGTAAGGACAATCGGTATCGAGAGAAACAACAAGGGCTTGAGAATCGGCCCGTCAGTAATGTTAACCGCGCGACCCGGCCCGGGTGGTCCACTCATCGCGCCCCCGCGACCACAGTCCCGATACACCTGTCAATCTGAGCGCGAACCATCGCCGTTGTGTCGGCGTCGCTCGTCACCCGTTGCGTCATTGCTCCATTGATGACGGTCACGAGAAACCACGCAAACACGTCTGCACTCACGGCGTTGAATTCGCCATCCTCGATTCCGGCCTCGATGATTGCGGCGATCTGATCGTGAAAGAACTGATCGTGACACGTGAAATGATCGCGGTAGCGGGGATTGTGCGCCGCCTGGCCCCTGAGTTCAACGATTGCCGTTGCAAACTGGCGGCGCTCGGGCGAGAGCGGAGTCGCAAGCACGTGGTCGAGAATCGAGTCTAAATGCTCACCCGCACTGTCCGCATCGTCGAAGGGAACCAGCCCCTCAAAACGGTCTAACGCGAATTCGAGAAAATCGAGGAGCAGTTCGTCTTTCCCATCATAGTGGTGATAAATAAGCGATTTACTCTTCGGAAACTGCTCACCGATTCGCTGTATCGTAAGGTCGGCGTACCCGTACTCGCAGAGAGCAAGATAGGTCGCACGTATGATCTCTTCCCGCGTTCCCCCCGGCGAGTCAAGAAATGGACTGGTTGTCGGCATCCCTGATTGAATATTCAGTCAAGCAGTATAAGCGCTTTCGGTACCACCGATTCCAACGCGTCTAACGGCCGCTACCAGACGTTTTGTTCTCAGACACCCATTCCAAGAACGCGCCGGATGAGGAAATCTCCGACAGTGATTCACCACATAAATGACAGTGGAAAAAACTTATCTTGTTATCTGATGATTATGTCCCTACGTGGAGCCCCCGTCCGCTAATGTCTGAGCAAAAAAGTTGGTCCGCCGAGGATACTGAGGAAGTTCAGTACGATCTCTCGTCGGGCCGATATGGTCTCTTCGAGTGTGCGACCTGTGATAACATCGTTCTCTCCTTCGGTCGGGGTGACAAACCAATATCCTGTCACGGCGAACCGATGCAGCAGAAGACTGACTGTGAGATGAACATCAAGTCACCGGACATTAGACAGGTCCTTTTCCAGGCCTTCGGACTCCCGAAAGCCGGGCTTGACATCTGCCTCTACGTCATCGGTGACGGGCCACTCTCGGCAAGCGAGGTGGCTGAGACGCTCGGGTACGACCGAAGCACAATGACCCGATATCTGAACAAATTGGTTGACCTCGGACTCCTCCGTCGGTCGGAGTTGAACCGAGAAGACGGTGGCGTGGTCAATATGTATCATTCTGTGGATCTCGACCGGATGCGTCGTCAGACGCTGCTCGGATTCTACGTCTGGGCCGGCGAGGCCGCTGCACTCATCGAAGAGGCGAATCTAACCAAGCAAGACTACCTCGAACGGAACCCCGACAAAGAGCTTCCAGACGTGTTCTGGGATTCACTTTCCGATGACTAAGCCGGATTGACACCGCAGAGAGTTTGTTTCAGTTGCTGAGTCGTTTCGCGCCCGTGCAATCGAGATGAATAACCGCCAGAGATTCTTTATCATAGCTGTTATCGCTACCAACATATGTCAGATTTCGATGTTATCGTCGTCGGGGGCGGATCCGGCAACAACGTCGCTGCGGCCGCGGCCGACGCTGGACTCGACACTGCGCTGGTCGAACCGGGACCGCTCGGTGGAACGTGCCTGAATCGAGGATGCAATCCTTCGAAGATGCTGATTCAGGCGGCAAATGCGGCAAATAGCGTCCGAGATGCAGCGAAATTCCACGTCGATGCCACCGTCAACGAAATTGATCAAGCCGCCGTTATCGACGAAATGGACGACTTGCTCGGCGGGATTGCGGAGGATATGGAAGCGCGGTACCGAGAGAAAGAGCATCTCACGCTATTCAAAGAGTACACCGAGTTCGTCGACGAGCGAACGCTCAAACTCGACGGCGACGCAGTCACCGCCGAAAAGGTCGTTGTCGCAACCGGCAGTCGCCCAATCGTGCCACCGATTGACGGCCTCGACAACATCGATTACCTGACGAGTCAGGAGGCCCTCAACCTCCGAGAGACTCCCGAAAGCCTCGTTATTCTCGGTGGAGGCTACATCGCAGTCGAACTGGGATACGCGCTGCAATCGATGGGAACCGATGTCACTATCGTAGAGATGCTGGACTCGCTGGTTCCTCGTGAAGACGGCGATATCGCCGCAGCGTTCACGAAAGTCGCCGCCGAGCGTCACGATGTCTACACCGGACACCGCGTTACCGCCGTCGAAGAACACAGTGAGGGCTATGCCGTCCACGCTGAGACCGAGGCCGGAGACAAACTGACCGTCGAAGGGAGCGAAGTACTCGTCGCACTCGGACGGCAACCCAACAGCGACGACCTCGGGCTAGATGCAGCGGGTATCGAGGTCACCGAACGCGGATTTATCGAAACCAACGAATATCTGGAGACGACCGCCGAGAACGTGTGGGCGCAGGGTGACGTCGCGGGCAATGCGCTATTCAAACACTCCGGCGACTACGAGACACGCCACACGGTTTCAAACGTCGTCCACGGCGAACACAGAGCCATCGACCTTTCGGCGATGCCACACACGATTTTTACCGAGCCACAGATCGCCGGTGTCGGGGCGACAGAAGAAGACCTCCAAGAAGAGGGGACAGAGTACGTCGTCGGCCGAGCGGCGTTCGCCGAGTCAGCAATGGGTCGGGCCAAGAAACTGGAGGACGGATTCATGAAGGTTCTCGCTGCACCCGACGGAGAGATACTCGGCAGCCATGCCATCGGATATGAGGCATCGACACTGCTCCACGAGGCCGTCATCGCAATGCGACACGGCCTCTCCGTCGCCGACGTTGCCGAAACCATCCACGCACACCCGACGCTGAGCAAGGTGGTCGAGGCCGCGTTCCGAGATGTGCCGAACTAATCCAATCAAAAATCTCGTTTCTCGCCACGTTACCTACTACTTCGAAACTCCGCTGCTCGTTGCTCACCGAGATCGATCAACTCCTGAAGGAACGACGGGCTTCGATCTACCTTCGTGGAGCAATGATATTCGTGTTCCAGCTGAATCCGATGGATTTCGGTCTTTTTAAACGAGTGCTCGGGCAGGTGCCCTTCATCGATCCACTCGTTGACGCGTTCGACGGCCCGCAGTTCCTGATTCAACGAGATATTCCCCGAGAGTTCGTTTCGCCGGTCAGCGATTTCATCGAGTGAAGTGGGCTCGCTCTGCCGCTTTTGTGGGTTGATTTGAATCACCCACAGCTCATCGGGCTTGTTGGCGACATCGCCGGTCATCAGGTCGTGAATCGGCGGATTCTGACTGAAGAGGCCATCCCAATGGAAGTGGTCGTTGATTTCGACGGCCTCGAAGAAGTTCGGAACGGCAGCACTGGCGAGCACCGCTTGCGGCGTCACGTTTTCATCGTTGAACGTCTCGAATTTGCCGGCGTTGATGTTGACCGTCCCGATCACGAGGTCTGGTGCATCACGGTCGCAGAGATCCGGAATCTCATCGAAGTCGATGTGCCGTTCGAGTATCTCTCTGATTCGCTCTTTTCCGAGGTCGGAGCCGGGTGTCTGGTAGGGGCTGAGTTGCGGGAGTGGAAACCCGTTGGACTCCAATCGGAACATCCCAACAACCCAGTCATTGGTGATTTTATCGGTGGCGGTGTCAGCAGCGATATCAGACCAGAACGCGTCGAGAAGCTCGATAGAACGGTCCGCGTCGGCCGTGACGAGTCCATACCACGCCGCGAGTGCGTTGAAAGCTCCGCCGGAGGTGCCGCTAATGCCAACTAACTCGTGGTCATTGTTCCACTCACGGAGCAGCCCCTTCAATACGCCTGCCGTGAACGCCGTGTGGCTGCCACCGCCTTGACAGGCGATGGCAACGTTCGTTGATTCGTTTTCACTCATAGGTCGTCGTGTAGCCGCCGTCCCAAAGCATATCGCCGCCGTTGAGGTGCTTGCCGTGTCCGGAGAAACCGAACACGAAGAGGTTTGCCACCTCGGCGGGAGTCATCATCTCCTTCGTGCGGGCCTGCCCGAGCATCACGTCCTCGACGACCTCGCGTTTGGAGATGCCTCGTTCGTCGGCCGTACCTTCGATTTGATTCACCATGAGCGGAGTGAGAACGTATCCGACGCTGACTGAGAATCCTCGAAGGGTCCCTTCGCCCTCGGCAGCGATAGCGCGGGTGAGTCCTTCGAGACCGTGTTTTGCAGTGATATACGCGGGTTTGTCCTGAGTCGCGTAGTGGCCGTGTACCGAGGACATGTTCGCGATAGCGCCGACACCGTCGTCAGTCGCGCGGATGTGCGGCATCGCTAGTTTCGCGGTCAAAAACGGGGCGCGCAACATGATGTCTACGATGAAATCGTACTTCTCCATAGGGAACTCCGGAATCGACGCGATATGTTGCATTCCGGCGATGTTCGCAACGTATCGAAGCTCTCCCTGATCGGCCGCAACCTCGATCATCGCCTCCACGTCGGCGTCGTCAGTGAGGTCGGTCGTCACTGGATGTATCGTCCCCGCCACAGCGATGTCATCAGCGAGGTCAACTGTCTCTGTGAGACCATCGTCGTCGATATCGGCACCGATGACGGAGAGCCCGTTTGCTGCGAGCGCGACGGCAGTCGCTTGTCCGATGCCCGACGCAGCACCGGTCACGACGGCCGTGGTCTCGGGACCGAAGTGCGGATCCTCCAGAACGAGCAGATCGTCGGCAGTCAGTTCCGGTTCGGTGAGGTCGAACTCGTGTGGCATATGCGTGAAAAGGCTAACGCGGACGAGCCGTATAGTGATACACCGGGTGTGTAATACAGATACACACCGGGAATCGAATCGGAGTCTACCGGAACGATGTACAGTCTCGCATTCAGATACACTAGTCGTACAGACGAGTAGGGTGGATATCCGTCACTCAAGAGCTACAAAATCGGTTCACTGGAGTGATATTCAATAATGAATGAACAAAATGAACAGAACCGATGAACACATATAGTGAATAGCTGCTATCGAGATTAACGTCGCATAGCGGTTCACTGGGTCGAAAGACACCGCCTGTACCCTACTTAAACACATCTCACTTAACGGCTGAATCACCAAGCCGTCGTTATATTCCTATGCGTGTAATGGAACTTCTGAGTGTTGCAACGAGGGCCACGGTTTGCAGATACCGCATCTAAGGAGAATTGACTCAGCAGGGATCACCATTGTATTCACACAGTGCCAATACTATACTCAGTCAGCGAATTGCTGTTCAATCGACCGAGGAGACCGTTTTCGAACGACTGCACGGACCCGATTTCCGAACGTATAGATGGGTGGACGGGGTGATTAAAGCCAATGAAACAACACTTAAATTGGCACGACCGGCGGTCACTACTTCGGGGAATCGGTGTGACCCTTCTCGGTGTCGGACTTTCAGGGTGTGCCGGTCCAGACGACGAAGAGAATGGTGAGGAAGACGAAAATGATGGAGAAGTAGACGACGAAGCAGACGGAGAAAACGAAGGCGAGGGAGACGAAGACAGAGAAAGCGGCGACGATGGCGAGGAAGAAGACGGACGCGTAAATCCGCTCCCAGAATCTCGAATCCGAGCACCCGCTGTGCGCAGTAACTAAGTACTCTCTAGAAAAGAGAATGTCCGTCGTGTGTATCGAAGTAGATATTCAACTACTTTAGTTGTAGTTGTTTATAATGGCAACATACTTTGCAGATATTATCCATAGTACCCACGGAAACTCATTATATTATTTGATATTCCCATAAGTGATTAAATTTTAGGCGCAAAAATAGCTGTGTTAGATGGCAGATGTCTGAATGATCTAGAAGTAAGAGAACCACCATGTGTGTTAAAAACAACCATGTTACATCGGACAATAGCAGTAATTTATTTTATTCTTTCCGCGATAAGTGTAAAACCTTAACACAGATGCTTTGTTACCGAACGTTTGTCATGGCTGCAGAATACGGAATCATCAGCTTGCTGCCAGCGCTCCTGGCCATCGTGATGACGTTGGTAAGCAGGCAGGTGCTTCTCTCACTTTTCACCGGCATCTGGATCGGTGCGACCATCTTAGTGGGATGGAACCCCATCGAGGGGGCGGCGCACTCGCTCCAGATGGTCATCAACAGCGTTACCGCATCGTTCAACAGCAAGCTACTCCTGTTCACGTTCCTCTCGGGGGCAATGCTCGGGATGATCTTCCTCTCGGGCGGGATGAGCGCGCTGGCACAGCGTATCATCTCCCGCATCCAGACTCGCAAGCAGGCGGAGTTAGGGACGGGCATTCTCGGGATGCTCATCTTCGTCGACTCCTATGCGAGCACGATGATTACGGGATCCGTGATGCGTCCGATCACGGATCAGTTCGACATCAGCCGCGAGAAACTCGCGTACCTGCTTGACTCGACGACCTCGCCCGTTGTGAGCGTCGCCGTCGTCTCAACGTGGGTTGGCTTCGAGGTCGGTCTCATCAGAGACCAGATCAACAGCATCAGCTCCATCGACCAGAGCGCGTTCATGGTGTTCCTGCAAAGCATTCCGTTCCGCTTCTACAGCCTGCTGGCGGTCACCCTCGTGTTCATCCTCATCGTGATGGACTGGGACTTCGGACCGATGAAGCAGGCTGAAAAACGCGCGAAAGAAGAAGGGAAAGTCCTCGGCGACGACGCCGACCCCCTCATCGAAACGCGCGAAGAGGACATCGACACGCCCGATCACGTCGATCCGCGCTGGTGGTACTTCGCCGTGCCCATCGTCTCGCTCGTGGCCGTGACCGGTTTCGGCCTGCTCTACTCCGGCGGCTGGCCGTCAAAGGCCCCCGTCGAAGCGTTGAAGGGTGCGGCCACGGCGGACGCAATTCTCTGGGGCGTCTTCTCAGCGTGTGCGTTGCTCCTCGCCATTCTCGTGGGACACGCTCGCGTCGAACTCGAAGAGGTGAGCGACTCCATCTTCGAGGGCTTCAAAATGGTCATGTTCCCCGTCGCCGTCCTCTCGCTGGCGTGGACCATCGGCTCGGTCAGTGAAGCGCTTGGCGTCGGTCCGTACGTCGTCAGTATCTCACAGGGCATTATCACGGCCCCGATGCTGCCCGCAGTCGTGTTCATTTCCGCGGCGATCATCTCGTTCGCCATCGGGACATCGTGGGGGACGATGGGGATCATGTTCCCGGTCGCGGTGCCGCTGGCAGTCCAACTCGGCGCGCCGCTTCCGGGTGCGACCGGCGCAATCCTCACCGGCTCGCTGTTCGGTGACCACTGTTCGCCCATCAGCGACACAACGGTTATGTCGTCGATGTTCGCCGGAGCAGACCACGTTGACCACGTGAACACGCAGATTCCGTACGCGCTTCTCTGCGGGGTAGTTGCGACGGGGCTGTTCCTCGCGGGAGGCTACGGCGTTTCCTCGCTCACGGTCTTCGGCTACACAGTCGGCCCGCTCGTGCTGCTCGTCGCTGGCGTCGCCGCGCTCTTCGTCGCCGCGTACTACCTCTCCGAGCACGCTGACGTGAACGTCCCGACGACGTTCGGATCCTCGTCCGACTGAGAAAGCACTCGACTTTTTTTATTGCCAGTCCGCGCGAGCAGGTCGTTCCCTCGACAGATAGCTTCGAGTCCCATCCCAAAAATCGGCAGTGAGAAACAGATACCATGAGGGGAAAACGCTTACTTAACCACCCAACAGTATTCAGGTATCGTGACTAGTTTGGCCGGGATATCGGACACTCCGATTCGTGTTCTCTACGTGAACACTGACGAGGACTTCACTGAACTGGTTCAGACGAAGCTCTGCCAAGCCGACGCCGATATCGAATTCATTCACGCGACGAATGCACGCACGGCAGTGGAAACGGTGTCTGTCGAGCGAATCGATTGCGTCGTGACGGCCTATTCACTCGCCGACGAAACCGGAATCGACCTCACCGAATCGATTCGCCAGCAGGACGAGGACCTGCCGATAGTTCTCTTTACTGGGCAAGGAAGCGAGGAGGTTGCGAGCGAATCAACCCGTGCCGGGATCACCGACTACATCACCATCCGCACGGACCGCGACAACTTCGAACTGCTCGTCCACCGGATCCAAACGCTCGTACAAGCCGCACGGGAACGACGAGCAGCCGAACGAATCAACAATCGCTTCCAGCGGACGCTCGAACGGACTGCCGACGCTATCTACGCTGTGGACACCGAATGGCGCATCGAGTACATGAACGAGCAGATGGCCGACCGCGTCGGCCGTGATCCCGAGACTGTCGTCGGAACAGTTCTCTGGGAAGAGTTCCCCACGATCACCGGGACGAAACTCGAAGAACAGTACCGGACCGCGATGGAAACTGGGGAGCCGATTTCGTTCGAACAATACCTCGAAGAACCGTTCGACTATTGGGTCAAAGTGCGCGCGTTTCCCGACGAAGACGGACTTACCGTATTCTCTCGGGAGATTACCGACGAACGAGAACGCCAACAGGAGCTAGAACGGAACGAAGCTATTCTACAGAAGATTCACGATGTCGTGTTCGTCATCAACGAAGACGGCAGAATCCAGTTCGCCAATTCCGCCGCAGCACGCGTGTTAGAACGGAGTCGTGAGAGTCTCGAAGAAGAGCGCCTCAGCGGCATTGTCAGTAGTCGAGTCTCTGATTCGGATGCACGGGAGTTTAAGAGTGCGGTGACGGAAACGCTCCAAGAGATCGACGGGGACGGAGGAGTTACCGGACTGTACGATTTCGATCTCCAACTCGGGTTACGAGTTGGGACCAAGCGGCGGGTGTTCGACGTTCGACTGACACCGTTCCAAAGCACGATGAATCGCCAAGTGCTCGTCGTCGCGCGAGATGTCACAGAACAGAGTCAAGCACGGAACCAGCTCAAACGAGAGCGAGACGCACTACGGGAGTTACAAACCGTAATGGCAGACAGCGAACTCTCAACGGACGACCGACTGACGGAACTACTGGAAGTCGGGTGTCAGACGACCGGGCTCGAAATCGGAATCATCTCGAAAATTGAGGGCGACAAATACACGGTTCGTTCGGTTCACACTCCCGATGGAAGTATCGAAACTGGCGACCGGTTCGACCTCGAATCGACATACTGTGAGGTGGTCGTCGCACAAGATTCGGTCTGTGCATTCAGCGACGCCATTTCAGCAGGGAAATCATCGCACCCCGCGTACCAGCAGTTTGAACTTGAATCGTATATCGGCGTGCCACTCGTTGTTGATGGGAACCGATATGGAACACTCAACTTTTCAAGCCCAACGACGCGAGAGTCCGAGTTCGGAACACTCGAACGGACGTTCGTCGAATTACTGGCAGAGCTCGTGAGTTCGGAACTATCGCGAGACCGGAGCCGAACTGAACTCGAACAGACGAACCAACGGTTGGAATCGCTTATCGAGGCCGCACCGCTTACGATCATGGAAATCGACCGCGACGGCGAGGTTTTACTGTGGAACCGCGGCGCAGAGCAGATGTTCGGCTGGTCGCGCGAAGAAGTGGTCGGAGAATTCAACCCCATAGTCCCCAAAGAGGGGCAATCGGAGTTCAAGCAACATCGACAGCAAGCACTACGTGGGGAGCGAATACGAGGCAAAGAGATCCAGCGACAGACAAAAGATGGCGAACGGTTAGACCTCTTGCTCTCAGTTGCACCGATTACAGAAGCCGGTGGCGAGGTGACGAGCATTATCGCTGTTCTCGACGACACGACCGAACAAAAGCGATTAGAGAACCAACTCCGAGCGCTCCAAGAAACCGCACAGCAACTGAGCGTTGCCCGGTCACGTGAGGAAATCGGTGACATCGCCGTCGAAGCGGCTGTCGATGTCCTTGGGTTCGATATAACTGGTATTTGGCGGCACGATGACCGCGAGAATGCGCTTGTTCCGATTACTGAGACGACAGCCGCCCGGGAACGGTTCTCCGAGTCACCCCGGTTTACACCAGGAGATAGTCTCGCGTGGGAGGTTTTCGAGTCGAGAGAGATACACGTCTGTGACGATGTCGAAACAAGCAGCTCGGTATACAACCCCAACACACAGATAAAAAGCGAGATATACGTGCCGTTAGGCGATCACGGACTCATCTCAACGGGATCGACCGTCGGACAGCGATACTCCGAGACGGAAGTTGATTTATTCAGAATCCTCGGTGCAACCGTCGAAGCGGCACTGGCACGGGCCGACCGCGAAGAGGAGCTCCGGCGACAGAACGAACGTCTCAACGAGTTTGCGAGTGTTGTCGCTCACGACCTCCGAAATCCCCTAACTATCGCATCGGGATTTCTGGAAGTCGTTAAAGAGACGGACGATCCAACTCACTACGAGAAGATAGAATCCGCACACAGCCGTATCGAGCGACTGATCGACGACTTGCTCACGCTAGCGCGCGGGGAGACGCTAATCGAGGACACAGAGCAGATTAACCTCACAGACATCGCCACAGAGGCGTGGGGGTACGTGGATACCAGCCAAGCAACGCTCACGGTCTGCGACCAAGCCCCGGTCGTCGCTGGTAATGCAGGACGACTAACGCAACTGTTCGAGAATCTGTTTCGTAACGCGGTCGAACACGGTGGAACCGACGTGACGATTACAGTTGGTGGATTAGACGACCGTGAGGGATTCTACGTCGAAGACGACGGACAGGGGATCTCACCGGAGCGACGAGAGGACGTATTCGAGCACGGCGTCACCTCGAACAAGGGCGGTACGGGTTTCGGTCTGTCTATCGTCGCAGATATCGCACGAGCGCACGGCTGGACTGTCTCAGTAGCGGAGGGTACCGACGGCGGTGCCCGGTTCGTGTTCGAGACGGACTCGTAGTTACTCACGTTCACAAGCGGGCGACGCCGGGGAGGAGGTCAACGAATACACTTCGCCAGCCAGAATTACACGCCACCGTTGCGTACGAAGGTGATTTTGCTGACGTTCCGGCGGCAACTCTCTTATCAAATCAAAATGTTAATTAAATCGAATGAATTATCGCTCTTAGATGCCACGGTCGTACTCTGAAAAAGTCGAACATGGGTTTCAGCAAGGTATCGCGTTTGGATACCTGTATCCCCGTCGCAGGGCAGTGTTTGCAGGAGTTTTGTCGATGACTGTCGGGCTATTCCTGGCAGTTGCAGGACTGATTCAGTTTGGTGAGATCGAGGGTATTTCACAGTTGGGCGTGCTCGTCACTGACCCGTCAGTGGGGGCGTTCGCGATTGTGAGTGTCAGTATTACCGTTGGGATAAACGTGAGCACGTTCCTGTTGTTTGGGTTACTCGCACCGGACGATCTGCAATCGGACGTCGGCGTATTGAGAAATCCGATCACCCACATTACCTCTGCAGCAGCATCCGCACTCATTTTTATCATCGCTTTCGTCGCGATCACGTTCCTGAACGGCCTTTCACAGTGGCTCGGTATCGCTCTTGCTGCGCTCGTTATCGCGTATCGGTACAACAGCTCGTACTTCTGGAGTGTGCTCGGCGGAACACGGACACAAATTACCTGGACAAGCTGGACCGGTATCTTGCTCCCGATTGTCGCTGCCGCGATCGTCTATGTGACCGGATCGCTTCCGTCGTGGACAATCGGTGAATGGGCCGTCGGAAGTTACTACGTGCTAATCGCGGTACTGTCGTTTATCGGACCGGTCGATACGATTCACGGACTGATCAGCGAGCAAATTAACACCGTCGCTACGGCGATTATGTGCGTTCAAGTCCTCGAAGACCGTCGCGAAGAACTCGCCGAGAACAGTCCAGACGACTGTGAGATCGAGTTCCAAGTCGATGTACCGTCGTCGATGCCCGACTCTCTACGGGAAGCGCAATGGACCGTGAATGCAACTAAATACGTCGAACAGCGATTCCAAGCGTACGAAACGTACGTCAAGGCCTATCGAGAACTCGCTGAAACTCTCAACGACAGCGTCTCGGAACGCGCTGGGACTGGCGACCGAACCACACTCGGATCGGTCGTTGCCGGGTTCGCGAGAAACATGCATCCCAAATACTACGACGATGCTGAGGAAGCCCAACGAGCGGCGGCCGTTCTCGCGTCCGTCGTCGAAAGCTACAATACCGGCTACGCCTCGGACGTTGACGATCTCGGCCCCGAAGGAGAGATCGAATCGCTGATCGACGTTCTCGCTCCGACCGACACCTCGCTCGATAAGATCGACGCGCTGTTCGAAACTGCTCCCGGTGCGTAATATCTCACTCCGCTAGGTTGCCGAATGCGAACGCCGTCATCGGCAACTGATTCTCGGGTCGCGGTGAGCATTCCTCGGTCACGAGAGCATTATAAAAGGTGAATCCACGACCGCCGAGCCGTCGATGGGCATCGGTCGTCAGATACAACCACCCGAGTGCGATTCCAGCATCGAGCTGAGCAACGCAATAGCCGCGGTAGCCCGGTTGCTCGACGGTCGCGTCGACATCGGCCATAAGAGAGACGTTGACTGCGGCGTCGCCAACGACAACCAGACCCAATGCGAGCCGTCCGGCTCTGTCGCGGTCAGTGTCACCGAATGGTGACGAGTGCGGCGACCACTAGTGCGCCGATTCAGTGAGCAACTGGCGGAGGACGTAGTGTAGAATCCCGCCGTGTTCGATGTACGTCACAGCGGCGGGCGTCCCGACTTGGGCAGTGACGGGGAACTCGACCGTCGAACCGTCGTCACGTTCGGCGACAACCGTCAGTTCGTCCATGACGTCAAGCCCGTCGGCTAGTCCGCGAATCGTGAATACTTCAGTTCCGTCGAGACCCAGCGATTCCCACGAGTCGTTTCCGTGGAACTGGAGCGGGAGAACCCCCATACCGACGAGATTATCCCGGTAGATGCGTTCGTAGCTCTCCGCAATCGTCGCACGGACGCCTAACAGGTCCGTCCCCTTCGCCGCCCAATCACGGCTGGATCCGGTACCGAACTCCTCGCCTGCCAGCACGACGAGTGGAATCTCCTCCTCGCGGTAGCGTTGGCTGGCTTCGTAGACGGTCGTCTGCTCGTCGGTCGGGTGGTGAATCGTATACCCACCTTCAACGTCGTCGAGCATCTGGTTCTCGATGCGGACGTTCGCAAACGTCCCACGCATCATCACCTCGTGGTTGCCGCGGCGGGAGCCGTACGTGTTGAACTCATGGGGTTCGACGCCGTGGTCTCGTAACCACTGGCCAGCCGGAAGGTCGGGACCGAACGGCCCCGCGGGGCTGATATGGTCGGTCGTCACGGTGTCCCCGAGCGTCAGGAGACAGCGTGCACCGTCGATATCAGCAACACCTGGTTTTTCCAGCGGGAAGTCCGTGAAAAACGGCGGTTCGCGGATGTACGTCGAGTCGTCGTCCCACTCGTAGACTGCACCCGTCGGCGCATCGAGTGCGTCCCACCGCTCGTCGCCCTCGTACACCGAGGCATACTTCGCGGCGAACAGGTCCGGCGAGACGCTGTCGTGAATCGCCGCCTGCACCTCGTCTGCATCCGGCCAGATGTCGGCGAGATAGACCGGCTCACCGCTCTCGTCAGTCCCCAGCGGTTCAGTTTCGAGGTCGATGTCCATCCGTCCCGCCAGCCCGTACGCGACGACCAGCGGCGGACTCGCAAGGTAGTTTGCGCGAATCTTCGGGTGAATACGCGCCTCGAAATTGCGGTTGCCCGAAAGGACGCTCGTCGTCCAAAGGTCGTGTGTGTCGATGGCTGCTTCGATTGGATCAGGAAGCGGACCGGCGTTCCCGATACAGGTCGTACAACCGTAGCCAACCACGTCGTAGCCCAGTTTTTCGAGGGAGTCGAGAAGTCCCGACGCTTCCAAGTACTCAGTGACAACGCGGCTTCCGGGCGCCAGACTCGTCTTGACGTACGACGGGACATCAAGCCCACGCTCGACGGCGTTGCGGGCGAGCAAGCCAGCCGCCATCATAACCGACGGGTTCGACGTGTTCGTACAACTCGTGATAGCGCTGACGAGAACGTCACCGTGACCGATTTCGATCTCCTCGTCATCCAACTCGACTGTGACTCGCTTGGTCAGCGGACCTAGCTCGGTACCACCGGAATCATCCAGTTGTACATCACCACGAGCCTGTGTCTCCACATCGCCACCGTCAGTCTCCGCAGTTGCACCGCCACCGTCACCGAGCCACCGACGAAGCGCATCCTCGTCGATATCGCCGAGTTCGTCCTCGAACTCACCGTGAATCAGACTCCGGAAACTGTGTTTTACGTCGCCCATCGGGATGCGGTCCTGCGGGCGTTTGTGGCCGGCAAGGCTGGGTTCGACCGTTGAAAGGTCGAACTCCACGACCTCGGTGTACTCCGGTTCCTGCTCGCCGAACAGTCCCTGTGCTTCGAGATACTCGCGGACGACTTCGATGTGTTCGGGGTCACGGCCCGTGAGTTCGAGGTAATCGAGCGTGGTTTCATCCACGGGGAACACACTGATCGTCGAACCTTGCTCCGGAGCCATATTCGCAATCGTCGCACGGTCCGGGACGGAGAGATTCTCGACACCGGGACCGAAGAACTCGACGAACCGGTCAACCACGCCCACGTCGCGGAGTTGCTCGGTAATATGAAGGACGAGATCAGTCGCCGTCGCTCCGTCGGGAAGTTCGCCGTCGAGGCGGACACCGACGACTTCGGGGAGTTTCATCGTGATCGGCTGACCGAGCATCGCCGCCTCGGCTTCGATACCACCGACACCCCAGCCGACGACGCCGATACCACCGATCATCGGCGTGTGGCTGTCCGTCCCGACGAGCGTGTCCGGGAGAAGCCACTCCGCTCCGTCACGTTCTCGTTCGTGTACGACGCGGCCGAGATGCTCTAAGTTCACTTGGTGGACGATACCCGTCCCCGGCGGGACGACGTTGAAGTTCTCGAATGCGTTCTGTGCCCACTTGATAGCGCGGTAGCGTTCCGCATTACGTTCATACTCCAGTTCGACGTTCTTCTCGTACGCGTCTCCAGTGCCGAAATAATCGACTTGCACGCTGTGATCGATAACGAGGTCACAGGGAATTTCAGGTTCGACCAGCGTCGGGTCTCGACCCTTTCGATCAACTTCTGACCGGAGTGCGGCCAAATCAACGACTGCAGGAACGCCGGTCAAATCCTGTAAAACGACCCGTGACGGGGAGAACGGAACCTCCGTATCAGGAACGTCCGGCTTCCATGCTGCGGTGTTCCGAACGTCCGCCGCGGTTATCTGCTCGCCATCGACGTTTCGGAGAACGGATTCGAGAAGGATTCGAATACTCACTGGGAGACTGTCGAGATCACACAGCCCCTCATCTTCGAGGACCGTGAGGTCCGCCATTTTGTACGACCGGCCGTCGAGTTCGAGTTCTCGGACGGCTCCGAACGGATCAGTGTCAGCCATAGTAGAACTTGGACAAGTACCAGTATCAACCTCGTGCCGAATCTAATCGGGTGAGAATAACCCGGGTACTCGAAGGGAAGGGAAGGGAAGGGAAGGGAAGGGAAGGGAAGGGAAGGGAAGGGAAGGGAAGGGAAGGGAAGGGAAGGGAAGGGAAATGAGAAAAGAGACTCAGGACGACGTTTCTGTCTCGTTTTCGGCTTCGTCCTGCAGTTCGGTTCGGCGAATCTTTCCGGTTACCGTTTTCGGGAGTTCGTCGCGGAACTCGATTTCGCGCGGGTACTCGTGGGCCGAGAGGTCCGACTTGACCTTGTTCTTGATGTCCTCTTTGAGGCTCTCTGAGGGCTCGGTTCCCTCGCTAAGGACGACATACGCCTTCACGATGTTACCCCGCTCGGGATGCGGTTTCGGGACCACGGCCGACTCCGCGACCGCTTCGTGTTCGCCCAACGAACTTTCGACTTCGAACGGACCGATGCGGTACCCCGACGAGAGGATCACGTCATCTGCGCGCCCCTCGAACCAGAAGTATCCGTCTTCGTCTTTGTATGCAAGGTCACCGGAGAGATACCATTCACCGCTGTCGCCTTCGACGAAGCACGCCGCCGTCTTCTCCGGTTTGTTCCAGTACTCGGCGAAGAAACACGGATAGTCGCCGCGTTCGGCAATTTCCCCTGTCTCACCCGGCGGCAACACCTCGCCGGTATCGGGGTCAACGATGTCGGCTTCGATGCCGGGGAGCGGTTTCCCCATCGACCCGGGGCGGAGTTCCATCGTCGGGTAGTTGTTGATGATCATGTTCCCGGTCTCGGTCTGGCCGTACGTGTCGAGAATCGTGACGCCGAGATTCTCTTTGCCCCACTCGACAACACCGGCGCTGAGCGGTTCTCCGATAGAGAGCGCGTGACGCAGGTCGAGATCGACATCGTCCAGTACGTCCTCTTTCTCCCGAAGCATCCGGTAGGCTGTCGGAACCGAGAACAGGACGGTGACGGGAAACTCGTCGAGTAGATCGGCCCACTCCGTGGGATCGAACTCGCCTTCATAGGTAAACAGCGAAGTCCCCCAGAACCAAGCACCCAGCGTGTTGATAGCGCCCGTTAGCCAGCCCAGATCGCCGGTACTCCAGTAGAGGTCACCCGGTTGGAGATCAACGGCGTACTTTTGGGTCGCCGCGACGCCAGCCACCCAACGCTGTTTGTGGAGGACGCCTTTTGCCAGACCTGTCGTCCCCGAGGTATAGTACAGCAGTGCGTTGTCCTCGCCGCCGGTTTCGGCGGCTTCGTACTCCTTGCTCGCGCCATCGAGCGCGGTGTTGAAGACGACATCCTCGACAGGCGCACCGCCACCACGGTCCACAGTAATGACGTGCTCAACTGCGGGTGCATCGTCCAGTGCGTCAGCGACTGTCTCGCGGTTGTCAGTCGTAGTGACGACAACCTTCGCATCACAGTCATCAAGTCGATATGCGATTCCGTCGGGACCGAACCGCTCGTTGACGCTCCCCCAGACAGCGCCGTGTTTGAGTGTCCCGATTAAAGCGACGTAATGTTCGGGAATTCGGGGCATGTACGAGAAGACGCGGTCGCCTTGTTCGACGCCGAGTCTGTCGAGAACGTTTGCGAACTGGCTTGATCGGTCTGCCAACTCCCAGAACGTCATCTTGGTGAGTTCCCCGTCGGTGTCTACTTGATAGAGCGCGACCCGTTCGCGGTCAGTCGCATGTCGATCAACGACCTCGTGTGCGATGTTCAGTTTCTCGGGTGCATCCCAGTCTGCCTCGGCGTAGATGTCGTCCCACGAAAACGCCTCGCGTTCCGTTTCGTAATCGACCAAATTGTGACCATTCGACATACAGATCACTTGACAGCACTCACCCACATAATTGTTCCTTATGGTTGGGAGAATGTACTGGCGTAAGTATATTCCACACGATGAGAGAATAGTTTTGGTCGATACGATACGATACGATACGATACGATACGATACGTCATCGAGCGCAATCGAAATCCATCCGAGCGTCTTACTCTCCACCAAACAGTCTGGAAAGAGCGGCACCGATTGCGAAGATGATCCCGACCGGACCGATAGCGTGTGCCTTTACTCTTTTTTGTACTCTTTCACATCCCTTTTTGGGCGTCGGTGGGGCGCTCCAGATCAGCGTGAATGCAGTGCTATCAACGCTTCTCTACGTCTGGCGACGGAATCTGTTCACATGTATCCTCGCGCATGCAATGACCGATATCTATGCGTTCGTCAGTATTCCACGGTATCTAATGCAGTATGTGGGGTAACGGCGACCGAGTGTGGTAACCACGAACTGCCCTACGTTGCAGGCGTCTCTCAGACGCTACGGGTACCCGACTTATTCAGCAGATCAAGCACTCGTGTTTCGAGTGCCGCTAACTCCTCCCGCTGACCAGTTCGCGGCCGAGCGATATCCACGTCCAAAGAGTTCCGAATACGTCCGGGATTGTTTTGCATCACGAGAAGGCGGTCGCCCAAGCGGACAGCCTCCTCGACATCGTGTGTGACAAACAACACCGTCTTACCAGTTTCACGCCAAATGTCGAGCAGTTCGCCCTGTAATGTCCGTCTCGTCTGTGCGTCAACGCTCCCGAACGGCTCGTCCATCAACAGAATGTCCGGATCCACTGCAAGCGCACGTGCGAGTCCGACACGCTGTTTCATCCCACCAGACAGTGCTGTGGGATACATGTCACTGTACTCCACTAGTCCAACAAGTTCGAGCAACTCGTCCGTCCGTTCAGTTCTCGTACGCTCTGGAACGCCCGCTTCAACGAGGCCAAACGCGATGTTCTCTCGGACGGTCAACCACGGGAACAGCCGGTGCTCTTGGAACACCATCGCCCGATTCGGTGATGGACCGGACACAGTTCGTCCATCGACCCGAACTGCACCGCTCGTCGGCGACTCCAACCCACCGACGAGGCGAATCAACGTCGTCTTCCCACATCCGGACGGCCCGACGACAGTCACAAACTCGCCGGACGCAACGCTGAAGGAGATGTTCGTCAACGCGTCGGTCCCACTCCCATTCGTGGATTCGTACCGTTTATCGACGTTTTCGAGCGAAATCAGTGCGGCGGACGACGACTCAGTGCCGGTCATTGTCGCCACGCGAGCAGTCTCGCTTCGAGTCGGCGAACGCCCCAGTCACTCACCAGAAACACGGCGCTGATCGTAAGCATATAGGCGACACTTCGCTCCGTAGCGAGATTGTTTGAACTCGTAATAATCTCGTACCCGACGCCCGGCGCACCGAACAGTTCTGCCGCAATGACCATCATCCAACACTGGCCGACGCTCGTCCGCAGTCCAGTCAACAGCTCTGGTGTCGCGTCCGGAAGGACGACCCGACGAATCAATCGCCAGTCGGTGTCCACACCAAGCGTCTCGGCAACTTCCATCAGTTCACGAGAAGCGCTTTCAACGCCGCTGTAGGCGTTGTAAAACGTGATCCAGAACGCGCCGATGAACACAATAAAGGCCGCGCCCGAGTGGCCGAGTCCGAACCAGATGATAGCAAATACGATCCAGGCGAGCGGCGGAATCGGGCGAAGTATCCGGATGATTGGTGTGCAGGCGTCATCAAGTGCGTCGCTCCATCCGACCGCGATGCCGACTGCACTACCGACCGTCACACCAACGACAACACCCGGAACGTAATGGAGGAGGCTCTGTCCGAGATGGACGAATAGCTCACCGCTCGTGAGTTCTGTCCAAAGCGCGAGACCGACCTCAGGTGGCGTCGGGAGAAGATACGACGGTTGTGTCCGCCCAGCGAGCCACCAGAGTGCGAGAAAGCAACCGGTTCCGAGTACTCCGCGACTGATTCGCTTGCGCTCGAACCCGCCGCCGAACAGCATCTGCCGCGCTGACGACGCTCGGGACCCGTCGCTCTCGCCACCACGGTCGAACTCGGTAGCCATCCTACTGCGAGACCTCGCGGTGCAGGGACGGCTCGAATATGGTCCCTGTTTCGACTGTCTGCTTGATCTGGCCGAGCGACTTCATCTCATCGACGAACAGTTGCGTTCCATCCGCGATCTCGGTGGGATTCGAGATGTAGTTCGACGCCTTCGACCGCACCGCCTTCTTTGCGACTTTGAGCGGCAGTTTCTCGCCGAGTGTCTGACTGACCGCCTTGGCCGCGGTGTCGGGCTTGTTATTGATGAGTTGGGTAGCGCGGACGTGTTTCTCAACGATGGACTGCGCAAGATCTGGACTGTCCTTCCAAAGGCGGTCGTGCATAAACATGACGCCACCGGGCTGGCCGGACATAAACTCGCCGGACCAGGTGAGCCACTCGAAGGGAGCGTCTTTCAACTGTAACGCGGTGGGGATTGGTTCCATGATGAACGTTCCGTCAGCGTTACCAGTGAGTAACGACTGCCGAACCGGGCCTGCACCCCCCAGCGTTTCGATTTCGACAACGTCCGGCGAGACGCCGAGTTCCTCACGAAGCCAATACTGGACGAGGATGTAGGCGACACTCCCTTTCGGGAACGTGCTAAAGCGGAACTTCCGGCCGTTCTGTTCGCGGAACTTCTGGAAGGCGTCGGCACCGTGTTTCTCCCAGAGGCTTACAAACTCCTCGTGAGCCATGGCGACGAACCCGTTCTTGTGGTTGGCCGCGGTCACTTTTCCCGGGATACCCTTGTGCTTCATCTTGATGACCGGCGTGATACCCATGAATGCGAGGTCGATATCGCCGTCAGCGTACGCCTTGACGATTGTAAGGCCCTTATCGGCGAAATTAGTCTGTTCGACCGACGGTCCGAGTTCGTCGAAAAAGCCCTGCTGGTCCATGATGTGCCGCTGCAGGAACGGAAAGACGGGCTTGTACGCTACATTCAGGGTGTCGATGTTGCTTCCGCCCCCAGTCAAAGATGTACAGCCTGCGAGACCGCCGATAGCTGCGGTTCCAGCAACTGCGCCTGCCCGCGCGAGAAAACCACGTCGCCCGTAACTGCTCGAGGAATACTCCGACACACGATTCGTTTTAGGTCTACCTAAATCCTGCATACTGGCTACATTTTCCAACTCACCAATATATTCTTCTATTTGCTGTCGTCTGATCGAACTGTTCCAGAGGTTGACTCATCCACCTCGCCGCGAGAGTATCGAAAAGGGTCTGAGGTCATTCGAGCAACGCAGCGCGTACTGGCTACTGACAGTCAGATATTGAAACAAGAAGAGGGAGGTACAGTTGCTAGAGCGCCGTGAAGACGTAGCCGAGGAGCAACGCCGCGCCGATTGCCAAGTAGAAGAACCCGATATTCAGGCCAAGGACGCCGAGAACCAACAGGAGGACACCTCCAATTGCGAGCGCCTCGGGTCGGCCGTAGTACGCACCGATTAGACCGACTGCCGAGAGAAAGATCGGAAGGGCTGCCAGCACGAGGATGAACGGATTTCCGGATTCGAGACCCGTCGCTGGTTCCGTACTACTCGGGAGCGTCGTCACCTCGGTGAACAGCAGGTACGCCGCGAGAACCACTGATCCCGCAGTTGCGATGGCCGAAACGCCGATACCGAGGTCATCGGTTCGGGTGTTCATCACCATATTGGGACGTAGAACCTCGACGGTTATAATACATGTTGCAGATCTGAATCGACCACGATAACGCGACAGGTGGTGGCTATTTCTCCCCTGCAACGCCGATTTCACCAGTAAACTGTGTGAAAAACTCGTCCATGAAACGCCGTCGGGATTCGCCAAGACGGCGTCCGGGTGAGGTATACAACCGATTCAGACGCTCCTCGGCCCACTCTCGAAGGAGAGACACGTCTGGGGAATCCGGTGAAGCCATGCCAGAGGCTGTGGAATCATCGATTACTGCGTATTTCTCGCCCGCTCTCCCCGACCGCTCGCCGACAATACAGGCCATCCGAATGAGACCGCGTGCGCCAGCAGCGTCCAACTTATCCGCGTCAAAGAGTAATTTCGCCTCGATCGTCTCCGGTTCTGGGGAGCTAGACCGAATACTGTGGGTGCGGATACAGTGTTTAATAGCGGCGATGTGGTCAGTTGGAACCCCTTCGTCCGCAAGAAGGGCCGCCGCTTCAGCGGTGCCCCATTCGTCGTGATTGCCGATTTTCCCCACTCTCTCTCGTGGGCGACCAATGTCGTGCAACCACGCCGCTGCAGACAGAACGTCTCTGTCGACGTTGTTCTCACACTCATTTGCTAACCGAATCGCCACATCGCGGACCCGATTCGCGTGGAAACGGTCGTGGGCTGGGAGGGCGTCTTCGTAATACGACAGGGATAGTTCTCGAGCAAGAGGACCTAATTCCTGCGGCATTGGAGGAATTGGAAGTCCACTCCTCGGAGATATAGTGATTATGGAATTACTATACCGGAGTATGACGAGTCAAGGGCGGTCTACCTTCTACAGGGGGTCGGTCAAGCGTAGCCGCGCAGTAGCGAGGACATCCCGATCCAACTGTGTAGTGATCGAAGGCGTCGGTCTAGCGCTTTCGCAGCGTGTCAAGTCTGGAGAACACAGCTTCATTCTCGTCAGGCTCTCGAAGTTGCTTCCAGCGTCGGAGTGGGCGAAGCGCGTCGTCGAGGATTGGCGCAGACTCACAGGTTCGGTTCTTGCCGAACACCTGCATTATGCCGACCTCTAAGTTGACGTGTCGCCACCGCAGGCCGTTCCGTTCTTCGTCGTCAGAGACGGCGACGAGTTCCGCGCTACGCGCACCTGAGTATGCGAGCAAGAAGATGAGAGCTTTGTCACGGTAGGCCGCCGTGCGGTCAATGTCGTCGCTCTCGCCGGTCTTGTCGACGCGGGCAGTAGAAGTCGCACAGAGGGATCGTGGTCGCGTGTCGTCTAGTACTGTTGGTCTGTTTCAGTCTCGTCGGTTGGGAATGGCCCTTCAGCGTGGTTGGTTTTGGCTGGGTTCGTCGGTATCAAGCCCTCGTACATGGCCCATGTGAGAACCGAACGGACGTAGCGAAGTACCGACGTGCTGTCTCCGGCGAGATATCGTCCCGGTCGTCGGTCCGAGGAGGTCGCGAGCGTACTGTCGGCAGAGATCATCGTCAATGTCGGGACTGGAAGTGTTGTGCTGGTCCCGAGCCCACGCTGCGAACTTCCGCAGCACACTCGCGACGTTTATTCGGTAGCGTCCAGAGTCGATATTGACCAGCCGTTTCTCGGTGACTGCTACGAGGGCGTCATCCCCGGGAGTAGCGTCGTACTCAGGTGGAATACGATCTATGCTTCCCGTACAGCGGCGGTCCAGGGAAATGTGATGGTGCTTACTGGGGTAATACAAACCTAACCTCGAAAAACGAATACCGGTGTTTCAGGGCGTCTCCACCCGGGCAACTGTATATTCTATCTCCGATAAACTCTATAGTGATATATTAAAATCCCGCACGTGGAAGTTGCACGGCCTTCGCGTGGCAGGGAATGACCGACGAGGAGTTCGACAACGCCCAGCACAAGTTACTCGAACATGAGCCCGACTTCATCCTCGACGACGGATGCGAACTCATCGCCAAGGTACATGCTAACCACCCCGACGTGGCGGCGAACGTCATCGGCGGCGGCGAACAGACGACAGTCGGAATCACTCGACTGGAGGCGATGGAACGGGATGAAGTCCTGCAGTTTCCCATCTACGGCGCAACGACACGCCGATGAAACGGTATTCGATAACGTCCACGGAACCGGCGATCCTCACTGACGAACATCGCCATCACGACGAATTCGATCATCTCCGGTAAGGACGTGGTCGTTTGCGGCTACGGCTACTGCGGCCGCGGTATCGCGCGCAAAGCCCGCGGGATGGGCGGTCAGACCATCGTCACCGAAGTTGACCCCCGAAAAGCCCTGCAGGCGCACATGGACGGCCATCGCGTGATGGAGATAGCCGAGGCGTCGAAGGTTGGTGATCTGTTCATCTCCGCAACGGGGAGCCGAAACGCTCTCCGAATGGAACACTTCGAGCGGATGAAAGACAGCGCGATTATCGCCAACTCGGGACACTTCGACGTCGAAATCGACAGCAACGCCCTAGAATCGATGGCCGACGACGTGACGACACCGAAAGAAGGGATCACTCGGTATCACATGCCCGACGGTCGGCGGTTGAACCTACTGGCGGACGGCCGCCTCGTCAACCTCACCGGACCGCACAGCCAAGGGCACCCTGCCGAGGTCATGGACACCACGTTCGCCATGATGTTCGTCGCCGCCTACGAGATGCTCGCCGAGGGAGTCGAACGTGAACCGGGTCTCCACAGCATTCCAGATAGACGAGTGGGAACATCCGGACAGTAACGTTTGAGCGACGCAAAACATCGACCCAGTTGTCACTCAGTATGTAGGAACGGGCACGGCATCACAAAGTGATGATCCTATCCGCTCCCAATGAGTCGATGTTCCGAGACGGTATAAATGTCGTGAAACGAGATTCGGTGCCAACTAGTCACTACAGCAACCGGATTCTAGCGCCGAACCGGCGGGCAATCGAACCGACGAACGAGTCCGAGACGGGTCGCTCAGCAATGCCCTTCGTCGTGGAAGCAGCGTGTTCACCGCGGGCAGTCAACATCGCTGTTGCTGGTGGCGTTCGAAGAGGCATAACTGAACGAGCGGGATACTATATGTTCACCATATTTGTTCATCTCCTGTGTTCAATACATTCATTCATCAAGAGTGTTCACGGGTTTGTCTGACGAACATTAAAGAGGAGTGGTCGTTATGGACACGGTAATGCTGGCATACTCGACGTACAGCGAGGCCGGCGGAGTGGGTAAGACCACGACCGCAGCGAACCTCGCCGTGGCGCACGCCCGGGCGGGTCTCAAACCGCTCGTCGTACCGCTCGACCCACAGGATGGCGACCTCTCCCGCCTGTTCGGCGTCGATCACGAACGGACGGAGTCAGTCGATAACATCGTCCGACACATGATTCGACGGCCGAAAGGCGAGTTCGACGACCTCGTTCGAACCGTCGAAGGTGTCGATATCGTCCCCGAGCACAACATGCTTTCCGACCTCGCTGAGTACCTCCAGCGCGAGAAGGACCAAGCGGAGGCGATGGGCGAAGCGTTCGGAATGCACGCCCAACTGCTGCGTGTCCTCCGCGAAGCGGGGGTGCCCGAGACTTACGACGTTCTCATCTGCGACCCGCCGGCGACGGAGGGGCCGCACCTCTACAACGCGATCAACGCAACGCGGTCGCTGGTTATCCCCGTCGAACCGAGCGCGAAAGGCCGCGCCGCCGTCGAAGGACTCGAATCGCTCGTCGTCGGTCTCGAAAACCAACTCGAAGTCGAAGTCGGTGTACTCGCCGCGATTCCGATGGGCTTCAAGAACACGCGTGACCAGCGGGCAGTGCTAGACGAAATCGACTACCCGATTCCCGAAATCGTCGGTGAGCGTGCATCGATGATGGAGGGCTGTTGGATGCAACAGTGCTCGGCGTTCGAGTACGTCCGCGAACACCGCGACCGCCGCCGCGACTACGAGGTAGAGACGCTCGCGCAGTTCGACCGTCTCGCCCGCCACCTCGAATCCGAAGTCGGTCTCGAAGCCCCGAACCCACCCGAACCGGGAGACGTGGACCACGAGGTGATGACCGTATGACCGGAATGAAGAAAGGGGCCGGAGAGGACCCGTTCGCAGAGGACACCGACGGAGGAAACGAGGATGTTGAGGAAACGAACGACCGAGCAGAGACGACGACAGAGTCGGAAGAACGCACATCCACGACGGCGGACACGACGGACACCGACGATGAGAGCCGGACACAATCGATGCAGATTCCGTACAAATTCCGCCGAGACGGCGTTCAAGACGGCCGAAGTCGCGTTCCCCTGTTCCTCCAGTCTGAGACGAAGACTGCAGAGCGAGATGCGCTCCGTGAGTTAGAGGATCGATTCGACGGCAACGTGTCACTGACTGATCTGCGGGAAGCGTTGGTGATGGTCGGCCTCGAACACTTAGATGAGGCAGAAGCACAGTTGGAGTCGTGGGGATACGGAATGACGTTCGACTGAAAGCGGCCGTAGCCAAGTTCAAGAGTTCTCGAAAGGGATCCGCATGAAGTGGAGGGCCGTACGTCAGCGAGACCAATTCGATGGTAGGTCAGCGGGGAGAGATTCGCTTGCTGTCGCGTTTGTGGATGCAGATGGATACCGAGACCACTGCGATAGTCGAACTGGACCGCATCCAGCCTGCAGTTACTTTGAGACCCTACGGTAGCCTAAGACCTTGTTATAATATATTAGGCTATTTTCGTCGTTCATAACGAGGTATCTGTGCTGAGTGCGCATTTGGGAGGGGTGTTTTCGTCTTGAATACCGATAGACAACGGACATCGGAACAGTGAGACTCCGTCGTCGGAGGGATCATATACCAGACCGCCGTAGGCGTGTCCATGACCTCCAACTCGCTGACGAGCGCTCTTCGAGAGACGCTTGCGCTCTTCGAGCAGTCCGGTACCCCGCTGACGACGACGGAAATCGCGGACTGTCTCGAACTCGGTCGGCGAAGCACGTACGACCGCTTGGACCGTCTCGTCAACCACGGCCGACTCGAGACCAAGAAAGTAGGAGCAAATGCCCGCGTCTGGTGGCGTCCAACGGAACCGCAGACCGAGGATGAGGGATTCAACGCTTGGCCCACAACCGTTGAGTCGTTGGTCGATGACGTTCTCAGCCGCGTCGACGTCGGTGTGTTCGTCCTTGACGAGGACTTCGAAGTCGCGTGGGCCAGCGAGGCCGTCGAGCGATACTTCGGTATCGACCGCAGTCAACTCGTTGGCCGGGAGAAACCCGAACTCGTCGAAAGCACTGTTGCACCCGTTATCGACAACGCGGAGAGATTCACCGAGCGAGTACTCGCAACGTACGAGCAGGAAACCGGAACCGAACGGTTCGAGTGCCGGGTGACCAGCGGAGACGGACGCGAGGAACGCTGGCTGGAGCATCGAAGCGGACCCATCGAGTCGGGACCGTACGCGGGTGGCCGCGTCGAGGTGTACTACGACGTGACGTATCGAAAGCGCCGAGAGCGGAAACTCCGAGAGAACCGAGCGCAGTACGAGACGATAGTCGATACCGTCGAAGATGGCATCTACGCTGTCAACGAAGAGATGGAGTTCGTCGTCGTCAACGATGGGTTCTGCGAGTTGACCGGTTACGACCGCGAAGAACTGCTCGGGAGCCACGTGAGTATGGTCCACGACAACGACAAAATTATGCCCAGAGTGGAGTCAAAACTCCAAACGGTCATCGATACAGACCGAGAGTCAGCGAGGATCGAACTTGACATCAGGACAAAATCCGGGGAGAAAGTTCCGTGTGAGAGCCGGTTCGCGCTGTTCCCATTGGAAGGAAGCTACGGGCGGTGTGGTGTCGTCCGCGACGTCTCCGACCGCCTCGAACGCGAACAGAAACTACAGCGACGGATACGTCAGCAAAAGTCAATCACGAAACTCGGTCGGCAAGCGCTCGAAGTTCGGGATATCGATACGTTGCTGACCGAAGCCACAAGACAGGTCGCCAACACCCTCGGCAACGACTACTGTAAAATTCTCGACCTCGACGCCGATGCGGACGAACTACTGCTTCGACAAGGAGTGGGGTGGCACGACGGAATCGTCGGCTCCGCGACTGTGTCCGCCGTCGCAGACGACTCCCAAGCGGCCCACACACTGCGAACCGACCAGCCAGTCGTGGTATCAGACTTAGAGACAGAAACGAGATTCAGCGGGCCGGACCTGCTCAGAGAGCACGACGTTCGAAGCGGTATCAGCACCATCGTTGGCCCGAGTGACGATCCGTGGGGTATCCTCGGAACACACGATACAGCGGCGAAATCGTTCTCCACGCACGACGTCAACTTCGTCCAGTCGGTCGCCAACATCCTCGCCTCGGCGATTGCTCGTCACGCGGACGAACGAGAACTCGTGCGTCAGCGCGAGCGATTAGCGGCGTTGAACAGCCTCAACGAAGTCGTCCGGGAGACGACAGATGTGGTCATCAACCAATCAACCCGCGAAGAGATCGAGGAAACCGTCTGTGAGTTCCTCGCCAAATCGGATTCGTACTCGTTCGCATGGGTCGGCGACGTGGACACGACCTCGAAGAGAGTCAACGTCCGAACCAAAGCTGGAACCAAAGGCTATCTGGACGATATTGTCATCTCCGTGGACCCAAACGACGAGCGGAGCAACGGTCCCACGGGGAGAGCATTCAAAACCGGAGAAATACAGACAACGCAGAATATCGACCAAGATCCCAGCCACGACCCGTGGCGTGAGCACATCGAAGCGCACGAGTTCCGCTCGTCTGCCGCAATTCCGATCATCCACGAAGACGCGATATACGGAGTCTTGAACGTCTACAGTAAGCGTCTCAATGCGTTCGAAGGCGAAGAACGGGCGGTCGTCGAACAACTCGGTGAAATCATCGGCCACGCCATCGCCGCAACGGAACGAAAGCGGGCACTCATGAGCGATGACGTGATCGAAATTGCATTTCAGATACCTGATGTCTTCGAGGCGTTAAATGCCGAATCAAACCAGAACGGGCGAATCTCGTTCGACCACATGATGCCTATCGAAGACGAGAGATATCTGCTGTACGGGAGCGCGACGGGGGACGCAATCGACAACGTTCGGAGTATCGTCGAACAACTCCCGTACTGGGAATCTGTCTCATTCCACGATGAAGGAAAGAAGACGGATTTCGAGGCTCAACTCTCAAATCCCCCTGTTCTCTCGGTGGTCGCTTCGGCTGGCGGTTCAATCAAGCAAGCTGTCATCGAAGACGGCGACTACAACATCACCGTTCATGTCGCACCGACGGCGGACATTCGACAGATAACCAAAACGATCGAGGAAACGTATCCGATGGCGCAGTTGCTCAAACACCGACAGGTGACCCGGCGGGATAACACGACGAATCGAATCCAGCGCGTCTTGCGTAACCAACTGACCGAGCGGCAGCGAACGGCGCTTGAAGCCGCCTATCACGCTGGGTTCTTCCAGTGGCCTCGGGAGACGACGGGCGAGGGCGTGGCCGAATCGTTAGGTGTCTCGCCGCCGACGTTCCACCAACACCTTCGAAAAGCCGAGCAAAAGGTGTTCGATCACCTGTTGTCACCCGTGTTACCGACACAACCACCGTCGCCTCGAACGGAATAGCACGAGCGATTCGCACACCGCCGGCGATCCTCTCGACCGTACCGGCACCGTTCATGACGAAAAATTAACAAGAGATCAGAACCATTGTCCATATGGGTAGTGTGACAACAGCTAGCGTTACACACTTGCCCCAGGGCACCCCACGACCACGCCCCTCAGGACCCCGTTTTAGCCCGCTTGCAGGCTTGAAAATATCAATTTTTGTTGTTCCGTCGGGATTTCAACTGCCTCCGGCGACCGAGCAACGGAGGCTACACAATCTCCATGGTTCGGAACTTCAGATACCCCACGGCGGGCGCGACGACGGTCCAGACCATCAAGACGAGAACAGTAAACCAAGACTGATGGGCCAGAACGTCCGATCCAGGCTTGAACTGTTGGAATTCGGGGTACTGGTCAATGACTCCTAGTAACCCATCCACATCGATTGCGTTTGTGGCCATTTTGTCAACAGAATATAGTATGGGAATAACAGGTAGTGATCGCCATCACTCGCACGTGCGGAAATTCGGAAATTAGATTTATTAAATGGCGAGCGATAGTTCGTTGGTAGTAATTCAGGCCACCGACATATGGGATCAAAATCATCGACCAAATAAAAAGTAAATTCACGGATATTTCTGCCATTCTTGAATGATTCTCTAGCCAGTTAAACGAGAGTATCAGCGCCTGAAATGCGGCAAAAACGCTTATCTATACAGTCACATATTATATCCGTATTGTGAGCAGTTGGGACACTGAGTTAGAGACACCTATCAAGGTGCTCTATGTGAACGACAGCTATGCGTTCACTGATTTGGTCTGTGAAGATATCGAGACCACCAACTCAGAGATCAATTGCGTTACTGCCGAGTGCGTTGGGGAGGCGCTTGAGATACTATCCTCACATCCCATCGACTGCGTCGTCACCGCCTACGAACTCCCAGACCGAACCGGAATCGATCTCATCGAATCGATACGGGCCGAAGACGACGAACTCCCAGTAATTCTGCTCACCGAGCAAGGAAACGAGAACGTTGCGACGGCGGCGACACAAGCGGACGTAACGGATTACATCCCAATTCGCTCGGACGTAGATGATTGTAATCTCCTTATCAATCGTATTCGTACGTTCGTGGAGGCGGCACGGGACCGGAAGCGTGCGAGCCAATTAGAGAACCACGTCCAACGGACACTAGAGCGGACGACTGACGCAATCTACGCCGTCGATACAGAGTGGCGTATCGAGTATATGAACGAGCAGATGGCAGAGCGCGTCGGCCGTGACCCCGAAGCGGTTATCGGCGCGAATCTCTGGGAAGAGTTTCCGTTCACCGTGGGGACTGAACTGGAAGAAAAATACCGAACTGCCATAGAGACCGGATCCCCAGTCACGTTCGAGCAGCATATCGGCGGACCACTCGACTACTGGGTTCAGGTGCGCGCGTTTCCGGACGAAAACGGACTCACAGTATTCTCTCATGAGATTACGGACGAACGAGAACGGAAACAGGAGTTAGAGCGAAACGAAACCGTCCTCAAGAACATCCACGATGCGGTGTTCGTCCTCGATGAAACGTCAACAATCCAATTCGCAAACGCCGCCGCGGCCCAGGCGTTCGACCGAACAGGCCCGGATCAACTAGAAGGAGAACAACTGAAAGATATCGTCGGAGACGCGGTCTCTCGCTCTGACATACGGGAGTTCAATCAGGCATTTGAAGAAGTACTTCATGCGGCGGAAGAAGACGACAGCAGCGCTACCCCCTACGACTGTGACCTTCACTTCGAACTGGGGACTCCACTGGAACGGCGGTGTTTCGACACGCGACTCACACCACTTCAGGCGGACGGGGAACCACAGGTACTCGTGGTTGCGCGAGACGTGACCGAGCAGAAACAGTTGGAGCATCAACTCTGGGCGCTTCAACGGACAGCACGGCGCCTCAACGTCGCCTCGTCGCCCGCTGAAGTCGGAGAAATCGGGGTCGAAGCGGTTGCAGACATACTCGAGTTCGAGATTACTGGCGTTTGGACGTACGACGAACGTGAAAACGAACTCGTTCCCGAAACCGAAACTGCGGCGGCACAAGAACAGTTCGACACCCTTCCGCGGATACCTCCCGGAGAGAGCCTCGCGTGGGAAGCGTTCGAATCCGGGGAAGTGCAGTATTGTTCCGATGTGTCCAGCGTGGACGAGTCGTACGCTCACGGGACCGAGATACACAGTGAGATAGTGGTTCCCCTCGGCGAGTACGGAATTCTCCTGGCCGCGACGACGGCCGAGCAGACGTTCGCAGAGAGGCAGATCGGTTTGTTCAAAATTCTCGGGGCGACCGTCAAGGCGGCGATGGGACGGGCCGAACGGGAAGCAACCCTGACGGAGCAAAAGCAACTCCTCGATACGATTTTCGAGTACGTCCCGATCCATCTGTTCATCAAAGACCGCGAGGGTCGTCACCAGTGGATGAGTCGCGGCCTCGTGGACGACCCCGACCAGTACATCGGCAAAACCGATGTCGAAGCCGATGCCGGGGCTTCAGAGGAGTTCTCCAAGCGCACTCACGCCGAGAGCTTACGAGTGATCGAACAGGGAGAACCCAATCCTGAATCGAGAGGAATACAACGAGGAGTTAGATCGATGGTTCCTCACCTCGAAAGTTCCGCGGGGCGACCCGGATGGGGAAATCCTCGGCGTTCTGGGCTACTCGCTCGACATCACGGAGCGAAAACGATGGGAAGAACGACTCACCGAGACGAACACGATTCTCTCGGAACTGCTTGCTAACCTCCCGGTCGGCGTGTTAGTCGAAGACGAGACGAGAGAGATAATCGCCGCCAACGAGGCACTGCACGATATTATCGACCTCTCTGGATCACCCGATGACCTCGTTGGACAGAACTGCGAAGCCGTCGCCGAGGATCTGAAACAGCAGTTTGCTGATCCGGAGGGCTTCATAACCCGCCTCGAAGAGATTCTTGCAGATCAAGAGACCGTACTGAACGAGGAATTAGCGCTTGCAGACGGACGGACAGTCGAACGAAGCTACGTGTCGTACCAACTTCCAGAAGGGAGGGGCAACATCTGGTTGTATCGTGACATCACCGAGCAGAAAAAGCGTGAGTCCGAACTCCAACGACAGGAGTTTCTGTTCGACCGCGTCCAGGAGATCGCCGAAATCGGAATCTGGGAATACTGTCCCAAGTCGGAGGAACTGCGATGGTCCGATGGAATCTATCGTATTCACGGTATCGACCTGGAGTACGAGCCGACACTCGAGGACGTGATCGAATTCTGTCATCCAGACGATAGAGAGCAGATTGCGTCGTTCTTCAATCAAGCACTCGAAGGACAGGAAACGAACAGCATCGAGACGCGAATCACTCGGGCAGACGGGGAAGTCCGCGACGTTCGGGCCTGGTGCGAACTCGTCGAGAAAGAACGATCCGGAGAGACAGTGCTTCGTGGCGTACTTCAGGACATCACCACACTGAAAGAGCAAGAACGAACGCTCCGCCAAGCACACCAACAGTTCCGGACATTCGCCGAAAACGTCGATCACGCTTTCTTCCTCGTGCCTCCCGACTACTCGGAAGTCTCATTTATGAACTCAGCTACCGAGGAGATGTATGGCGTCACCGAACAGCAACTCCGTCAAGACCCCAAAGCGTGGCTAGAGCGGATTCACCCGGACGACATCGAAGCGGTTCGGTCCGACATCGAGGCACAACAAACGACAGAAGCGGAGTGGCCCCAGCATCAAGAATTCCGAATTCAGCATCCCGAGCGGGGAGTTCGGTGGGTCCGATCTCGGGCTCACCCGATAACGAACGATGACGGAGTGGTGAAACAGATAGCCAGCATCTCGACCGATGTCACGAGTGCCGAAGAGTACAAACGTAAACTGGAGCGCCTTCAGCAGTACACCAGCCGCCTAATCGACGCCTCAGGTACGGACGAAGCGGCAGAGTTGGGCGTCGAAGCAGCCACGGACATCCTCGATGTGGAATTCTGCGGGATACATCTGCAAACGGGTAGCGAACTTCGTCAAACGGCGTTCACGGACGCAACGGGGTCGGAACACTTCACTCCGTCAACGTACGACAGAGAAGCGGAAGGAGATCCCGTGTCGAGCCTCGTCTGGGATGTCTTCGAGACGGGTGACCAACGCACGATCGACGATATCAACGAACAGAGTACACTCGCAGACCACACACCAGTTCGGAGCGCAATCGTACATCCGTTAGAGGAACACGGAGTAGTCATCGTCTCATCACTTTCTCCCGACGCGTTCAGCGCAGTCGATCAGACGTTAGTGACGCTGCTCGGTGAGGCGCTGACCGGAGCGTTGACTCGGATAGAGCGGAGTAAACTCCTCCGCGACCGCGAGCGCGAACTACAGAAACAGAACGACCGACTCGAAAAGTTCGCCAGCATCGTGTCACACGACCTCCGGAATCCGCTCAGTGTTGCACGAGGGTACATAGAACTGGCCGAAGAGAAGGGTGAAAAAGAGTACTTCGAGAAAATCAACTCGGCACTCAACCGGATGGAGGGACTCATCGAGGATCTCTTGGTACTCTCAAAAGCAAGAGACAACATCGGAGACGGGACGGAGTGTCCACTGAATGAGATCGCCCGCGAGGGATGGACGTACGTCGAGACAGGGGATGCAAATCTCCAGATCGCTGATGAAACACCGTTGGTGTACGGTGAGTGTAACCTCCTTACCGAACTGTTCGAGAACCTGTTCAGAAACGCGGTCGAACACGGCGGCGAAGATGTAACCGTGAACGTCGGTAAACTGGACCGTACGGACGGTTTCTACGTCGAAGACAACGGCACAGGGATACCACCGGAAAAACGCGAGGACGTATTCGAGTACGGATACACCACCAATCAAGGCGGGACCGGGTTCGGATTAGCAATCGTAGCCGACATTGCGAACGCGCACGGGTGGTCCATCTCACTAACGGCCAGTTCGGAGGGAGGTACACGCTTCGAGTTCGAGACAGGTGCGTAATCAGAGCAAAAAGGTCCGCGCGAGTGAGACAGGAGCCTCAGTAATCACCGAGAACGCCCACGTTCCGTGCCCGACGCTGTGTGAGATGGAACACGGCGAACCCGATTCCGAAATAGACGAGCGTGACCCCGACGAGAATCCCGATATCGATGCCATCGAACTGCCAGAGACGAACGCCACTCCGCATCGTCTGCTGAAGCATCGCGCTCCCTTGGACGACTGGAAGCACTCGCAACCACGGAATATCGAGAACGGGCGCACCGACGAGACCGAGAATGACGAGCGAGAACAGTTGCGAGAAACTGCTGATACGCTTGTAGAGTACCGCGACGCCACCCATCGCAAAGCCGAGACCGACGACAGACAGGGTCGTCAGTAGCAGAATCGAAAGGACGGTGATAACGTGCATCTGCAGTTGGGTGCCAGTGAGAATCACCATCATGGCGAGGACGGCCAGCGACACAAACAGCGCTCGCAGCATGCGCGCGATGGCTTTGATGAACAGCACCCGATTGAATCCGAACGGGCTGATGAAATGACGTTCGAGAGTCCCCCACGACGCCTCTTCGGTGATGATACCGATTGTTCCTTGATACGATTGGCCAACGAGCGACCAGAGGAAGTAGCCGACGACGAGCCCGGCAGCCGAATCCGAAAAGCCTTGACTACCGACTGCCTGTCCACCGAAGAATATCAACGCGAAAAAGAAGAACTGTCCGAAAACGACACTGGCCGCATTAACCGGATAACGGGCCCAGTTGATGACTTCGCGGGAGAGGATAGCATACGCGAGCGATCCGTATCCGGCGGTGCCAGAATTCGAAGAGCTCATTAGGAGTCCCCCGTTCCCGTAATTTCGAGGAAAACGTCCTCTAAATCCGGTTGAATCGTCTCGACTGAATCGAGCGTAACGTCGGCCTCGGCTATCGCATCGATCAACCGGTAGAACGTCTCGTTATCGGCTGTCACCTCAAAGCGGGTTCGGCGGTCGAACTGGTCGATGTCCGAAACGTCGTAGCGCTCACGAAGGAGAGACAACGTGTCCGAGTCAACGTCGTTGAGACTGATTCGGAACCGCTGCGTCTCGAACTGTTCGAGGAGTTCGGCTACCTCGCTGTTGATTATGATCTCTCCGTCGCTCATGATAATCACACGATCACAAACATCCTCGATAACGTCCATATCGTGACTCGACAGAACGACCGTCAAGTCTCGCTCATCGACGATACGTCGCAACTCTCGCCGGAGCGTCAGTGAACTCTCGACATCGAGACCCAACGTCGGTTCGTCCAGAAACGCGACAGAGACATCGCTCGCAAGAACGCTCGCCAACGAGACTTTCTGTTTCATCCCGCGAGAGAGATCACGAACAGGTTCGTCGGCTTTCTCGGATAGCTCAAGCGTATCGAGCAACTGATCGTGCCGGTCAGAAACTGCCGCTGGGTCGTCACCACCGATAGCCGCAAAGTACCGGAGGTTCTCCCGAACCGTCAGTCGCCAATAGTCGTTTCGGGCACCTTCCAACATCGCATCGACCCGGTTGAACGCCTGTCGTGGGTTCTCTGCAGTATCGATTCCGTCGATACGTACCGTCCCTGCATCGGGTCGTACCAACCCCAAAATCGATTTGATAGTAGTCGTCTTCCCCGCGCCGTTTGGGCCGAGTAAACCAACGACGGAACCCGACTCGATGGTAAACGAAACGCCGTCAACGGCAGTGACCGATTCAGCGCCGCTGCCGAACGTCTTCGTGAGACCCTCGACCGCAACGGCGGCCGTAGACTCTCGATCCGCAGTTTCCGCCGTTGACACGGATTCACTCCGGGAGGGCGCTTGTTTTGAGTGGGGACACATATAGGACAATTATCATATCTTACGGCAGATTAATGTAATGCTCTCCGGCGGCTTCTGGGCGTAGCGTGCTGTGACACCATCGTCGCAGTGCCGAAAAAAGACCGTTGCCGAGATTGGGGGAGGACCCAGCGTAGATTACTGTTTGAACGCTCCAGCGATCAGCATCGGGAAGACCAACGTCGCCTCAGCTTCGATTTGGGTGTAATTTTTGTCCTCTTCTTTGATCTTCCCCCACGACACCGCCTCGTTCGGCGGAGCGCCGGACAGTGACCCATCTCCCTCCATCCCCGTCGAGATATAGATCGCGTAATCCGCTCCGCCGCGGAAGAGGTTGGTCATGATTGCGTGGTGCTTCGGAACGCCGCCGCCGACCGCGATGAGTCCCGTCGTATCGGAGAGCAGTCCGTTTTCGATGAGTTTGTCGTAATCATCGAGAATCTCGATGCCGACCTCGGAGTCGTATCCCTGTCGGTAGTAGTAGAGGAAGTTCCCGACTTCAGCGTCCGTCAGCGCCGGACAGAACACCGGAACGTCGTTATCCGCGGCCTGCTTGAGCACGGAATCTTCGTCGTCCAACGTCTCGCCGAGTTCGCGTGCGAACGCCGTGGGTGTTCGGATCTTCTTCTCCGCGAAGAAGTCGTCGAAGAAGTCGTAGAGGTACTCTTCTAACCAGACGTATCGGTCAGAGGGGACGAAGATGTTGCCGAGACGGTTGATTCCCTGTTCTCGAAGCGCCGCTTCGTCGGCATCCCACTCGCCCATCTTGAACGGCTTCGCCGTCTTGATAACGTCCTCGGTTATCGACCCCGAAGTCGTGATCAGAACGTCTACGTAGCCTTCTCGGACCAGATAGGCAACGGCCTCTCGGAGCCCTGAGGAGATGATATTCGACGTAAACGTGAGATACACCGTCGCGTCTGCCTCTTGCATCTCTTCTGCAATTTCGACTGCTTCTGCGAGTTGCGTGGCCTGAAAGCCCGTCGTCTCGTAGGAAGAGAGCATCTCAGCGAAATCGAACGTCCCGCGGAAGTCGTAGCCACGAACGTCCGGAGTCTGTAACTCTTCGTCACTCCCGGGAACAACGTGGTCCCGACTACTGTCGTCTGTCATTGCCCTCCGTACAGGCGTGCCGAATTTGAATTAACCGAAGTGGAGACGGGTGAGGGGGAGGCGAATCACCACGTTGCCCCATCGTCACTCGTCTCGGCGATGCTTATCGGCCAGTAGAAGTCTGCTCGGAGAGAACAAGCGGCATTAATAAAATAAGATATGAAGTAATAAGATATATTAGAAAGGTGGATGGATTTGATAACCCGATGGCCACAGTGTCACGACGCGAGACGATAGCGGCGGCAGGTGCAGGACTAGCGGCGCTCTCCGGGTGTACTACAGTACTCGGAAGCGGGCAGGAAAACAGCGAGCAGTTACACGTCGGTTGGGTGCCGATATATCCGAACGTCCAGCATTTCGTCATGAGCGAGCGGGATTACTACGCCGAACTCGACGCGGAGCTCTCAACGACGGAGTTCTCCTCTGGCCCTGCCGCAGTAAAGGCATTCGCCGCCGGCGACCTCGACATCGGCTTCTTCGGCGTCACGCCCGCCATGGTCCTCACCGACAACGGCGTAGACGCCGACGTACTCGTCGCAAACTCTAAGAACGGTTTCAAAATGATCGCAACTGACGGCTTTGCCGACCGATACGACGACGACGGTGGCGACGCCTTCCAGTCGTATACGGCCGATCACGGAACCAAGCCCATCTGGGGAACCGCCCCTGATGGCTCCGTTCCGGATATTATCACCCGGTACTGGATCGAACGAGACCTCGAAGCCGGAGCGACAACAGACGTTGTCAACAAGGCGAAAGTCCCACCTGCGAAAACGCCACAGGCTGCACAATCCGGCGATATCGTCGGAACGACCGTCCAAGAACCGTACGCGACGTTGGTTGCGGAAATGGACGGCTATCGGCAAATCGAGTGGTCCGGCACCGTCCTCCCAGACCACCCCGTGACCGTCGCGTTCGTCGCAAACAGCGTCTCGAACGAACTGAAACGAGGCTTCGTGGAACAGCACATCCGTGCGACGAATGCCGTGTACGACGACCCGACTGGGGCCGCACAGGACGCAGCGGCAGTTCTCGGTCTCGACGAAGCGCTCGCCGAGCGTGCGATGCAGTCGAAAGCCGCTGCCTTTCTCTCGGACCCGCACGAGATTACCAGCCAGTCAGAGACGATGTCGAAGTTCGTCGCTGAGGTCGGCAACATCGACGGTGCCATGAGCGCAGCGGAACTGTTCGACGTTTCGGTCTACGACACCGTCGCATGAGTCTCCGAACACGCCCGGCAGTCGAGAGCGGACTGAACGTCGGCCGCAAAGCGGACGTCAACCAGTCCGTTTTGGGTGCAATCGGACTCACCAGCTTCCTCGCCGTATGGTGGCTCGCCGCAGCGCTCGTCGAACCGACGTATCTCCTCCCGGGGCCGCTCCCGGTTCTTTCGGCACTCGTAACCGAGGTAACCACGACCGCCCCACTCTCACTCCCGGTGACGGGCGGAACTGTCGAACTCCCACGCGCGATGACGCGACTCGCGCAGACATCGTTACACCTCGTTCCGGGGTTGTTGGCGGGCGCGTTCGTCGGGAACGGAGCCGGTCTCGTCATCGGCTACGCCACGCGAGCGGACGCGATAGCGACACCGGTCGTCCGCGTCCTCCGGCCGATTCCGGAACTCGCTTGGATTGCGTTCGCCATCGTCTGGTTCGGTATCGGTCACACCGGTGCGACGTTTATCGTCGCAATCGGCGCGCTCTGGATCAACTACTATGCGGCGTACTCGGGTGTTCGCGGTGTCCGCGACGGATACAAGGAGGTCGCTGCCAGTCTCGGCATCCGGACGCACGTCGGAATGCTCCGTTACGTGATTCTCCCCGCCGCCTCTCCCGCAATCGTCAACGGGTTTCGGACGAGCATCGGACGGTGTCTCATGATCGTCGTCGGCGCGGAACTGTTCGGCGCGCCCGGTGTCGGCTACGAGATTCTCAACGCCTCGAACAATCTCGACATGGCGCGGAGCATGGCGTACATGCTGTTGATCAGTGCCGTCTACATCTGCGTTGATGGGGGATATGCGGCGCTCGAATCGAGGTGGTTCGCGTGGCATCCCTGAACGGAAGCGACGGGCGTAACGAGACGGGTTCCGGAACACCAGTAATCGAAGTCAGCGGTGTGTCCAAGCGGTACGACAACAGACAAACCGTCGATGCGCTCCGCGACGTTTCGCTCACGGTCGAGGATGGGGAGTTCGTTTGCCTCGTCGGCCCATCCGGGTGCGGAAAGACGACGCTCTTTCGCATCGTCGCTGGACTCGAACCGCCAACCAGCGGCGACGTGTTCGTCACTGGGAGTCCAGTCACCGGACCGGGAATCGACCGCGGGATGGTGTTTCAGGAGTACAACCTCTTTCCGTGGCGAACGGTCGAGGGAAACGTTCGATTCGGTCTGGAACAACCAGCCTGCGACTGCCCGGACTGCACAGCGCGCGTCGAAGAACTCATCGATCTGGTTGGACTCACCGGATTCGAAGACGCCTACCCGAAGGAACTCTCCGGCGGGATGAAACAACGCGTCGCCGTCGCTCGCGCACTTGCGGTTGACCCGGAAATCCTTCTCTTAGACGAACCGTTCGGGAGTATCGACGCGCAGACGCGCGACCACCTCCAGCGAGAACTCCTCGACATCTGGCAGGAGACGGAAAAGACGATTCTTTTCGTCACCCACGAAATCGAAGAGGCAGTGACGCTCGCCGACCGAATCGTCGTCCTCGGATCGAATCCCGACGACAGCATCACAACGGTCGATATCGACGTCGAACGCCCCCGCGACCGAACCGCACCGGAGTTCGTCAGTCTCATCGAAGAAGTTCGAGAACTGATCGAACAACGAGGAAGATCGGCTGAACAGTCTCACTAGCTGTTTACCCGAGTACGGGCGGCCAGACGAATCGGATGAGCAGGTGCGAGAAGACTGTCGCATAGACGCCCGCAACGAGATCATCGATCAAGATTCCCCATCCGCCGGAGAGGCGTTCGAGCATTCGCATCGGCGGGAGTTTCGTCACATCGAACAGTCGGAACGTGGTCACCGCGGTAAACAAGAGGAGTACGTTCCAGAGAGCCATCTCCCCGTAGCCCCAATGATGCCACGGGAGAAAGAGCAGCGGAAGCGTCTGTCCTATTGCCTCGTCTGCGACGACCGTCCGCGGGTCCTTGCATCCCCAGTATCCCTCCGCCCAGTGACCGAATCGAACGCACGCAACCGAGAGTACGAGCGCGAGAGTTGGCAGAACCACGTTCAGTTGCCAGATCGGAAGCGGTGTCGTCAGAAAAACCAGAGCGACCGCAACTGGCGGGAGCGAGCCAAACGTCCCCGGAGCGACGGGTGCGTGCCCGAGTCCACCGACGGTCAAGAGAGACTCACGTCGGTTCAAATCGAGATCCCTCCCCAATACGATAGTTCGGAGACACCGAGTCCACGACGTGGTTGTGATCTTCGCCCCAGAGTATTTTGCTGCTTCGCTGTGGCGATGGTGGTCACCGCGATAGTAGCGAAGGCGCTCATAACGGCCTACCAGTCTGCGGTCCACCCATGTGCAGCGGACAGGCAAAACGCGGGGAAGCAAGCGAACGACGTGCGGAGTTGAGAGTTGTCTGTTGCATGGAAAGGATAGTAACACGGGGAGAGGAACCAATGTCCGAACTCGACCATCCCGTGTTGCAGGAACTCACTTGGCACTCGATACTGCTCGCGTCCCGAGATCATCGGAACGCAATCAGTAATCAGGCATACAACAACTTAATTCTATTCATCTATATTATAGATTAGACTAGTCTAAAAATGTGGTTAGAGGGAAGTAATGTCGGCTAGAGCAGTGACGACAAACCGAATCAACAACGGTAAATCCGACCCGTAGAACCTGAAATCATCCGATCCAGCAGTTCCACGCAATTTCTGACCGCAAGAATCAGCCTAGTCGCCATCGACCGCGGTGACGAGAATCTGCGAGGCGACCGGTCGCGGAAGGCCCATCTGTCGTCCGGTCTCGACGACAGTGACAGTCAGCATGCCGATTGGAGTCTTCTCGTCGAGACAGAGACGAACTGACGGTTCGATGCCGGCCGAGACGAGATATTCGAGCGTCTCGTCGTCCTGCGTCAAGATCCGGGTCACTTCGACGCACGACGATTCTGCGACTTCAGCCAGCGACGTGGCGTCCTCCGCGTGGGGGATATCGAGATTCGCATCCGGTATCGGGTCTCCGTGTGGGTCGATATCCGGCATATCGAGTTCCCGTTCGATCTCTCGGCAAAGCCGAGGACTGAGGTGATGTTCCAGAACGTCGGCTTCGGCGTCAACTTCACTGATCGTGTAATCGAACAGTTCCGAGAGCATCGTTTCGACCAATCGGTGCCTCCGGATCACCCCCAGTGCGTGCTCGACCCCGTCGTCTGTGAGTCGGATCGGACGATACCGTTCGCGTTCGATCAGTCCGGACTCCGAGAGCGTGTCGAGCATGCTCGAAACTGTTGCTCTCGTAACGCCGAGGCGATCAGCGATATCCGAATTCGAAACCCGACTGTTACTCTCCTGTTCGAGTCGATAGATATGACGGAGATAGTCCTCCATCTTCGGCGTCAGCGGGGGCGTAGAGTCCGTCGCATTCGGAGGATCTGAGTCGGGTTCGCTCATCTCAATTTGTCTGAACGGCGGGTGTTTGGAGGCTCGATACACCTACTGTCTGGTTGCAGACACCGTTTCAGTCTCCGGCCGATTCGGTCTGTCCGACGTCGATGCTGCCCATTTCGGGCGTCGATTCCTCACCGACGGCGGTCTGAAGTTTGCCCAAGAGGATAGTGACGATGTAGATAGCGACCGCAGTGAGGACAATCACGCCCCCGGCCGTCGCTTTGCCGTAGTAGGAGGCACCGATTCCCAGAATGACGGCCAGTTCGGCGAGAACGACCGACACGAGCAACGATTCGTTGAAACTGCGGGAGACCTGCGCTGCACCGGCGACGGGAACGACGAGCATGGCCGCAACGAGGATGACACCCATGATCTGCATCGCGCCGACGACAACCATCGCGGTCAGCATCACCATAATTCGGTTGTACCAACTTACCGAGAGTCCCGAAACCGCCGCCGCAGTCTCGTCGAACGTGACGTACAGCAACTGGTTACGCGTGAGTCCGACGACGCCGATGATGACGGCGAACAACACCAGCAATATTGCGGCGCTGTCGGGCGAAACCGTCGAGAGATTGCCGAAGAGGAACTGCTTGACACCGACGGCGAGACCGCCGGCGTTGATGCTGATCAAGGTCGTCCCCAAAGCGAATCCAGTCGAGAGGACGATTGCCATCGAAACGTCGTTGTAGGCGTCTGTGGCCTCCGAGATAAGTTCGATGAGCAAGGCGGCAATCATGGCGACGATAACCGCGGTCAGGTACGGCGAGACGCCGAGGTCGAGGACGGCGTTGAGGAACAATCCGACAGCGACCCCAGCGAAACCGGTGTGGGCGAGCGCATCACCGATCAACGCTAACTGACGGTGAACGAGGAACGTCCCGATAAGCGGTGCCATCACGCCGATACACAACCCGACGAGAATGGCGCGGTGCATGAACCCGTACTGAAGCAACTCGAGGCCGGTATATTGTGCGAGCCACGTCATAATCCCCGACCAGAACTGGAGAATCCAATACAGCGGGGCGAGAAGGGAATCCGGCGTCCCGGTCTGAAGCGGAGACAGACCCATCCCCAGCATCAGAGATCACCCAGGAAGTTCGCTGCCGTCCCAAACGCGCGAGCCAACGCATCGCTTTCGACGAACTCCGACGTCGGCCCGTCGAAGTATATCTCGCGGTTGAGACAGATGACTCGGTCTGCGTGTTCGGTAACTGCACTCAGGTCGTGTTCGATGAGGAGGATGGTGATTCCGTCCTCGTTCAACGAGTCGAGGAGGTCGTAGAACGACTCGACAGATTCGATATCGACGCCGACGGTCGGTTCGTCGAGGACGAGCAGATCAGCCTCGCTGGCGAGTGCGCGAGCGATGAACGCTCGCTGACGCTGGCCACCCGATAACTGCGTCACACGACGGTTTGCGAACGCCGTCATACCGACTGTGTCGAGCGCACGATCGACAATCTGCCAGTCTTCATCGGAAAGGCGGCCGAAGCCGACGTGTGGGAATCGGCCCATCTTGACGACCTCGCGGACGGTTATCGGCATATCCTTGGACGCGCTCGCGTGTTGAGCGACGTAGCCGATTCGGGAGCCGTCGTCGAACTGATGCGAGGGCTCGCCAAACAGTTTGGTGACACCTTTGTCCGGACGGAGCAACCCTAACATCAACTTCATCAGCGTCGATTTGCCCGACCCGTTCGGTCCGACGACTGCGGCGTACTCCCCGGAGTCTATCTGAAGCGAGATGTCCTTGACGACCGAGGCTGCCGTGTAGCCGAAATCAACCTCTGAGAGTTCGATAACCGGGTAGGAACTGTCTACGATGCCGGTACTTGCGGCGTTCTCGGCGTTCTGCGTGCTCATTCGAAGTTCCTCCACTGGTCCGCCCAGCCGTCGGGACCGACCTCTTTGGGCGCCTTGTTACCGAGGACGACCTCGAAGGTGGGCATGTTGATGTTGTAGGCGATTTCCTCGTACCCCCAGCCCATCTCGACCCAGTCTTTGCGGACGCCAGCGTACGGCGTTACCGGGAAGTACGATTCGACATCCGTCTCGGTAAGCAGTTGCTGGGCTGGACGACGCGTTTCGAACACTGCGGCACCGATGTGGTTGATATCGTTTTCCTGGATGACGCGCTTGGCTTCGGTGATATCCGTCGGTTTGACGTCGCCGCTGGCGGCGAGATTGACGACCAAGGGCCGCATCTCGACGCCGTAGGTGACGCCGAGGTACTGGAAGGCGTTGTGCGCTGCCAACTGAACGACATCTCGATCTGCGCGGTCGAAAATGTCCGCGTAGTCTTGATCGATGCGGTCGAGAACGTCCGTCTTGTACGTCTCGGCGTTCTTCCGGAAGGCGTCCTCGTGCTCGGGTGCGAGTTTCGCAAGCCCATCGGCGATGTTATCGACCGATTGAGCCGCACGATTCGGGTCAAGCCAGAAATGCGGGTCCTTTCCGCGATTCTCACCGATACCCTCTTCTTCAGGATCGAGACTGGCAGCGAGATCAACCAGTTCGATACCCTCGCGGACGTTGATAAGTTGGGTATCGACGTTGTCTCCTTTGATCGTCTTGATCGCTCGGTCAGCCCACGGCTGGAAGTCCTCACCGACGTGGATGAAGGCGTCAGCCTCGATAATCTTCTTCGTAATGCTCGCGTTCGGCTTCCATCCGTGTCCGTGCAGACCCGTCGGAATGAGATTCTCTATCTCGACCGGCGTGTCGCGTGCGACCTTGCGTGCGAAGTCGTAGAAACTGAAGAACGACGCGACAGAGAGCGTTTGCGATTCAGAATCATCAGAACCGCTTGGCGAACCGGTAACGGAGCCGTTCGATTCGTTGTTTTCAGCGGTGCCGCTCCCCATGCAGCCAGCGAGACCAGTAGTAACAAGACCTGCACCTGCAGTAAGAGCTTGCCGCCGTGAGAAGTGCTTCTGCAAACGTGATTGGTTCGTATCGTCCATCTTCGACTAATCGGTGTCCTAGCTAATTATATAATACTTGCCATCTAAAATAAGGATTAGATTAATCTAATCCATGAGTTGGCAGTGAATCAGAAGGCAGATGGAGCGAACCACGTCGGAGTCACCACCAACAGAACGGAGAGATTTCTCGTGAGATCAGGAACTGGCGTGAAGGAACGGCGTCGGAGAAGACAGATGTTCGAAGGAGTCCCCCCTCATTTCGTCTGTTAGACCATCGTGCGAGACTGTTCTCGTAGCGGGGAGAATAGAAAAGCAGACAGGAGTGCAAAAGCGCAAGACTGCGCGGTGAACTGGCAGAAACTCACGTATGTGAATCTGTCCCGAACGAGCTCACAGTCAAAGATTGTCAAGTCGTGTTACCGTCACCGTACAGCGCCACCAGTCGTGCCTCCGCCTTCCGCAAGTGATTCGCCGTGGTACTTTTCGAGCAGTCTAACCGGTCTGCAACATCGCGCACACCCGCGTTGCGAGGCACATCGTAGTAACCGATTTCGCGGGCGACAGAGACCACTTCTCGCTGTCGTTCGGTCAGGACTGCAACGGATGACTCCCGGTGGGCGTCGTACTCGCCGAGTCGGTCCACCGAGACGGACACGTGGCTTGGCAAGCCAGCGACAACCGCTTGGAGTTCAGAATCGTGACCGGCGATTTCGAGTTGCATCTCCCCATCTGGCCCGTACACGATTGGCGGGACTACGAGGAGATCAGTGTCTGTGAGCAGCGTTCGAAGTTCTCGTGCGATGCCGTTCGTTGCCTCGGTGACGTAGACGTAGAAACTGCGGTCGTCAACCGGCGTAATGTCGTATTCGACGATAGTATCGACTGCATCGAGCGCATCGATGTACTCATCGCTCCCTTCGGCGACATCGCCGACGACGTGGAACAGCGTCGTAACTGCAGATGGGTCCGAGAAGTTCCAATGTCTGAGGTAGGCGCGACGAATTAACTCTTGCTCGCTGAGAAACTGGTGCATCGGATGACGGACCTCCGACGGGAGGTGAAGTCGAAGTTGGAGATACCGCATCGTCCGATGAACCGACCAGCTAATAATAAAAGCACGGACGTGTCCGACACAACAACGTTGGTCAAGCGTCAAAATCGATACGTATGAGCACCGAAGGAGGCTACCCGCCCGGGGATGGCGGACTCCCAGTCGTCGGCAACACGGTCGAGTTGAGCCGCGATATCCTCGAGTTCTACGAGGGTCTGCGGAACGAGTACGGTCGTATCGCCAGCTACCGCGTATTCGGTACCGACGCGTGCATGGTTGCAGACCCCGAAGCGATTCGGCAAATCCTCCTCGAAGACCACGATGCCTACGAGAAAGGAGACGTGCTAACTCGAAGTCTGGGCGATGCGATGGGCGACGGGTTGTTTCTCTCAGCGGGTGAGCAGTGGCACCGCCAGCGAACGCGGATGCAACCGGCGTTCTATCGGGAACGGTTAGACACCTACGTACCCGCGATGCGCGATACCGCGTCACAGTCGCTCGACGACTGGCACGACGAAGCCGTCATTGAAGTGAACGACGCGATGACGGCGATGACTATCGACGTACTCGGACGGACGCTGTTCGGCGTGGACGTGGCTGACGAACCGGTCGTTACGGACGCGTCCGATGCCATCCTCGCTCGATTCGATACCAACCGGTTCTGGTCGTTCCTCCCGGACAGCGTTCCGACGCCGACGAATCGACGCTACAGGCGGGAGATCGAGCGGCTACGGGAGTTCGTAGACGGGTTGGCAGACCAGCGTCGTCGTCGGCCGCGAGAAGAACGCGGCGACGACTTACTGTCGATTCTCGTCGGGTTCGTCGAGTCGGGCGACCTGACGATGTCGGAGTTCCGCGACAATCTGATTACGTTCCTGTTCGCCGGCCACGAGACGACAGCGCTCGGGCTTACCTACACGGTCCTCTGTCTTGCTCGGAACCCTGACGAACAGGAACGAATTCGCGCTGAAGTCGATTCTGTCTGTGACGGGTCCGTGACTGCCGCAGACCTGCCGGAACTCGAACAGACCGGACGCGCTATCGACGAAGCACTGCGACTCTACCCACCCGTGTACCTGTTCTTCAGAGAGACGGCGAGAGACGTCAAATTGGCGGGATATCGAATTCCGAACGGAACGACGCTGGTGTTGTCACCGTGGGTGGTCCACCGCGATTCGGCGTGGTGGGACGATCCGCAGACCTACCGACCGGATCGCTTCGCCGGGGAGTCAGACCGTCCGGAGTACGCCTACTTCCCGTTCGGCGGTGGCCCGCGTCACTGCATCGGGATGCGATTCGCTCGCATGGAGATGAAAACGGTTATCGCGTCGATACTCCGCCGGTACGAGTTCGAGTTAGTCTCGGACCCCGACCCGGAACTAATCGCTAGCTCGAACCTCAAACCCGCAGAGGACATCGAGATTCGAGTGTCCGAGCGGGCGTCCACCACCAGCAACTGAAGTCGAAAGCTCCCTCCGAGTTCTCTGTCGCAGTATGTGTCAACTATCTATTATTTAAGAATCATAATCGATACGCTGACATTCATACTTATTAGACTAATCCACTATATCATACCAGAGATGGCTCAGAAGGGGGAGAACGCGCATTCGACGACGAATAACGGTGGAAGGATGCGATCACCGGTCGCAAAAAAAAAAGCTTAATATTCGATAACAAATGACAGAGAATGCGTTACGCCGGGAACTCCAGAGGACAGAGCGCTTCTTGGAGTTAGTACTCGAAACTGGTCGGATGAACGGGTCGTTCGTTGACACCGAACTGCGACACACGTGGGTCGCCAAACCGACACTCGGGGTGTCTAAAGAAGAAATAATCGGGAAAACGGATGCAGAACTGTTCACGGACGCTGTTTCTGGACCGGTAATGGAGGCCAAGCGGGAAGCAATAGAGACAGAATCACACGTCGAACGGGAGTTCACATCAATCCACTCATCGAGACAGAACCGCTACAGAATAGCCGCAGAGCCGATCTACGACACTGACGACAAGCTCGAAGGGGCGATGTGCGCCGCAATCGACCTCTCGGGGCAGTACCAGTTTCTGGAACGGACGACCGATTCCGTCTTCACGGTCGATTCCGACTGGAACGTGACGTTCTGGAACGAACGAATTGCAGAGCGGACCGACATCGAACCCGGTGAAATCGTCGGAGAGAACATCTGGGATGTCTACGAGGAGCGCATCCCGACGGAACTCAAAGCACAATTCCGTCGCGTGATGGAAACCGGAGAGCCGGCGGAAACAGAACAGTATCTTCCAGAGCCGTTCGGCTATTGGGTCGAAATCCGTATGTTCGCCGACGACGACGGACTGTCCGTTTACTCGCGGGAGATTACGGAGCGAAAAGAGTACGAGCAACAGCTTGAATCACAGCGCGATACACTCGATATTCTCAATCAAGTTCTTCGTCACGACATCCGCAACGACCTCCAGATGGTTTCCGGCTACGCCGATTTAATCGCCGAACAACTCGACGAGGAAGACAAAGCGTACGTCGAGACGATTCAGAAGCGTGCCGAACACGCTGTCGAACTCACCCGAACGGCCCGAGAGATTTCGGAAGTCCTGTTCGCAGACGTGAGCGAGACCGGTACAGAGGAGCTTCAAGAGAGTCTACTGAGTGAGGTCGAAGATATCCGTGCGGCGAATTCGGACGCGGTTGTCACGGTCGATGAACCGGTTCCGGACGTAACGGTGTCGGCCGACGATATGCTTCCGTCGGTTTTCCGCAACCTGCTAAAGAACGCTGTCCTGCACAACGACAAGCAAGTGCCGGAGATTACTGTTACTATCGACGAACGCGACGACGAGATCATCGTCCGAGTCGCGGACAACGGACCGGGGATTCCCGACAACCAAAAGGAGAAAATCTTCGGAAAGGGCGAGAAAGGACTCGACAGCGAGGGAACCGGTATCGGTCTCTACCTCGTCCAAACGCTCGTCGAAGGCTACGGTGGGAGTATCGAAGTCGAAGACAACGAGCCGGAAGGAGCCGTCTTTTCGGTTACACTCCCGAAAGCCGCGTAGCGACGACGGGAGCGTTCCCGGCGAGCCGAAGCACTAGCAGTATCTGAAAGTCAGCGTTGTCGATACCCAACCGACTCAATACTCGCACGCCAATACGGCATGTCGCCGCTGGGAAGCGTCCACTCGACGGATGCCTCAGTCGGAATCCGTATTCCGTCGTGCCACTCGTACTCCGAAAAGTACCCCGTCCACCGTTCGAGACTATCGTCCTCCTGCCGATAGCGCGCCGCTGCAGACACACGCCTGACGAGACCGTCATCATCGAAGTGAAAGACGAGCGAGGCAGTGTTGCCCCGGTCCTCAATCGTCGCTCTGGCGGCGTACTCATCGATTGGCTCCCACTCGACGTGCTCACCGGGAAGCAGTGCCGTCGGGAACCAAACAGCTTCTGCCAGATACCGAAGTAACTCTCCTTCGTTCATCGCTTCACCGGGGGGTGCGTTAGCGACAGAGAACGCCGAAAGAAGCATCGCCCGAAGCGATCCGCGGCCGCGTTCGTAGGCGTCAACGACACGAACCGAAACGAACGGGAGTACCTCGATATCAGCGTCCCAAACAAATCCCGGTGGGTCAACTGTGTAGTACTGGGTAGCCCGCAGTGGCTTCCACGAACCTGACCGGCCACCGAACCTGAACTCCCCGCGTTGTGACAGACGGGCGGCGCGAACACGAGGCTGTCCATCTTCGAGAACGGCCTCGAAGTATCGTCTCACAGGCTCAGGAAGGTGTTCGACATCTTCCCGCTGATAGGTCAGCTTCGAGGTCGGCTTGGCGGCCGAAAGGAGGTCCTCGATACGCTTTTTCGTCGTCTGGTCGTACCGAACGCGCCGAAGTGAGGCGGCGGCAGCGACAGTGAGAGCGGTGACTGGAAGCCACCGGCGAACGGTTTTCGAGCCCATAGCGGAGATGTGTTCCCCAACACCGTGAGTGTTCACCGACCGAGAGGCTCACATCGAAACAAAGTGATCAGCAGTCCGCGGCAACCGCCGCAGCAAAAACAGCGTCGTATTTGCCGCACGCTGTTGAGTTCGACCAGAAAGAGACAGGAGGAGAATGAGGTCTTGTATACAAGAGATGCAGATATAGATTCGTGCGTGCGATATCTATACTGAGAATCTGGAGTAAATATAGGTGAAAAGGGAGATAATCGAGTTATTTATGAATAAATTGGGAGATATAAAACCAAAGTTTCACTAACTAAGTTTCAATATGGTTTCGACTAGCTCTCCTAGAGATAGGGCCGTACAGGTTGATTGACTACATACCCCTATTGATAATATATTGACATACATTCAGCGATAGAGCGTGGTGAACTTCCGCTCCGCAAAGGAAACGTTCATACATATCAGTTCGTACGAAAGAGTAGATGAGTGATAACCGGCATCGAGTGCTGATCGTCGAGGACGACTTACAAGTCGCCAAGACGTACGAACACTGGCTTTCTGCTGACTACCGAGTAGAGTTAGCGATGGGTGGGCGAGAAGCGCTCGATGCTGTTCACGACGCGATTGACGTGATTCTCCTCGATCGTCGGATGCCAGGAGTGTCAGGTGACGAAGTCCTCGAACGAATTCACGAGCGCGATATCGACTGTTACGTTGCAATCGTTTCGGCGGTGGACCCCGGTGGGAGATACTCAAGATGGGATTCGACGCATACCTAACGAAGCCGATCAAACGACAGGAACTCAGAGACCTCGTGCAGCAATTGCTCTCCCGCAGCGAATTTGCGGCCGAGATACGGAGCCTCTACGCGCTACAGAACAAAGCAGCGGTTCTCCGGGAATCGAAGTCGGAGGCGGAACTGAAACAGAGTCTCGCTTACAGTCAGTTGCAGGCGGCTATCGAAGAGCGAAAGTCGTCGCTCGACGCGGAAAGAGAACGGCTTGCAGACGATCACGAGTTTATCTCACAGATCCGGGACATCGAAGAATCTATCTCGGAGACGGAGCAATGACATCGTCACGCGATTCAGACAGTGGTTCCAGTCCCGGCGAGTGTACGGGCGTAAATCTCCTGCTGTACGACGAGTTCGATCCTGCCCACGAAGAGCAACTGCTGATGACAGCACTCGGGTTAGAACACGACCGTGATGATGGCATCGTCGTCGTCGATACCCACGGGAACTGGGAGCGTACGTCGAAGTACCAGGAACTGGCGAAGGCCGAGCCGATCTGTCTGATTACGACCGACGACGAGCAGATGCCTGCATCACACCCATTCCATAGCGTCCACGTCGCGGCCGACCTCACCGATATCGGTATCGGAATGGTCGGCGCGTTCGAGACACTCGACGGCGCAACCGTTCGCGTCGTGTTCGAATCGGTCTCCGACCTGATCGAAACGACTGACGAAGAAGCCGTATTCAGCTTTCTACAACTGATAACTGAGCGCGTTCGCGTGGGCGGCCACTTCGGCCTGTTCACGTGCGACCCATCTCGTCACGCACCGAGTACTGTTGCGACTATCGAATCACTGTTCGACGATGTCGTGACCCAAGCACGTGTCAAGTCGCAAGAACGCAAGCAGTTGAACAAGCTACTGAAAGAGGCAAACAGCGGTAGCGAGCAACGCTAACCTCAGTAGCGGGACGCCAGCGGACCAGTAGAAGACGGACGCAGTCCGCCGTTTGCTTCGATTTCAGTTTATGCAGATTTCGTTGGCGCATACCCATGCCACTGCTCCGGTACCGACCCGTTCTTTGTACGACGGATACTCCAACAGCAGTGATGCGAGAGTACACAACTAGACAGGTATATCAAAATCTGAGAATTGGATTCCAACTACTTTCATTGTAGTCCTCGGATGACATACCATCATCGATTCGTTCGAATAATCGGTTTACTCTCCGAAATTTGGGAATATTACTCGTTTGAGAATGCAATCATGATCATCCATTGACAGACTCAAATGCAGTAATTATTAAATACGGTGATCTAATATTTATAGGTGGACAAAATATGGGTAAATCTTCTACGTCCCCGTCTCGGCGGGGAGGGAAAGGTCCCAAGATCGAGCGAGTCGCCGAGCGGTACAGTATTACCGGACTCGGTGACGAGCTCGTCGAACGGTGGCGGGGGGATCAGGGGGAACAGGAGAGTCTTCGCACGCTCGCAGATGACGTTAACGTGCGAATTATCGAGGCCGCACTACGTCAAGCCGGCGAACACCCGGTCGATGGAGAGGCAGAAAACTTCTATCGGTTACTGACCAGCGACGACGTAACCGCGGGGAACCAGACCGATGCGCGCAACACACTCGCCTCGAAAAACATCGACACCGAGCGTCTCGAGGCGGATTTTATTTCGTACCAATCGGTGTATAACTATCTAAAGCGCCATCGGAACGTCGAACGAGAAGACGACGGTTCATCGACGAACGGAGACGGGTTCAGGACGGTAAAGAAGATCTCAAATCGTCTTCGGTCAGTGACTGAGGACGCCGTAGACCGGGTCGCAGCCAACGAGGATGTGACGGTGGGGTCGCCGGAGGTCTCGGTGGACGTGCGAATCGTCTGTACAGATTGCGATGTCCGACTTACACCCGACGAGTTCGTCGAAGGGGGATGTCGGTGCGAATGATTCCGGTCATTCGCCCGCAGCAAGCGGTAGACAACTCAGCTAGGTGATCACATGGCAGAAACTCAACGTGACACAACGGCACAGGTGGATGTAGAGAACATTGGGGGAATCGAGGATGCGGACGTTCAGTTCCAACAGGGAATTACGGTGCTAACCGGGCGGAACGCGACGAACCGGACCTCGTTTCTCAGAAGTATTGCCGCGGGACTCGGAAGCGACGACGTTAGTCTGAAGAGCGATGCAGACAGCGGTCACGTCGAACTCAAAATCGACGGCGAGAGCTATACGCGGTCGCTCACTCAAAAAAGGGGTACGGTCACGTTCGACGGAGACCCGTACCTCGAAGACTCGACTATCGCCGACCTGTTTGCATTCTTGCTCGGGTCTAACGAAGCGCGCCGTGCCGTCGTCGCTGGAGCGGACCTCCGAGAGATTCTGATGCGGCCGGTGGACACGGTCGCCATCGAATCAGAGATTCAGTCTCTCAAATCGGAGCGCGATCAAATCGACAGCGAGATCAAGCAGCTTTCGTCGGTCGAAGACGAGATACACACTCTGGAGCAGCGACGGAACTCGATCAAAGAGACGATCGAAGAGTTAGCGGACAAACGGGACGAACTGACCGCAGAAATCGAGGCTGAGGACCGGTCGCTCAGCGAACAGACGGAGAACAAAGCGGAACTTGATGAAATCCTCGAAAAGCTCCAGTCCGCTCGTTCGGATCTCAAATCCGTCCGGTTCAGACTCGAGTCCGAACGCGAAAGCATCGAATCGCTTCGAGACGAACGAACGGAAACCTCGGACGAACTCGACGCGCTCTCAGAGACGGACTACGAGACGAAACAAATCGAATCTCAAATCGAGCAGACGCGTGGGCGGATAGACGAGTTGAATCGGACGATCACGGATCTGCAAACCATCATCGAGTACAACAGTGACGTACTGGCCGGCAAAAGCGACGTCGTCGCAGACGCCTTAGACGAAGATGCTGCTGGGTCGGTCACCGACCAACTCGTCGATTCGACGATCACGTGTTGGACCTGCGGTACCAACGTCGAACAGTCGCAGGTCGAAGAGACGACCGACCGCCTCCGATCACTTCGCGACGAACACCGCGAGCGACGCGAGGAACTCCGGAATCGCCTCGAAGAGTTAGACTCGGAACTCCGAGAAGTAAACGAACAGGAGCGCCGCCAAGAGGAATTAACGAACCGACTTTCGAGGTTAGAAGACGAGATTGAAGAGCGGACGGCGACGGTCGAGGAACTACAAGACGAACGCGACGAGTTACAAGAACAGGTCGAATCGTTGGAGTCAGAGGCCGACGAACTTCGAGACCAGACGCAGACGGAACTGATCGAACGTCACAAACAGCGAAACGAATACGAGTTCAAACTGGACCAAAAACGCGACGAACTAGAGGACATCACGGCCGAGTTAGCGGAAAAACAGGATGAACTCGAACGTCGTGAAGAACTGAAACAGCGCAGAGAGCAAGTCAAAGAGCAATTAGCGGAGACCCGATCTCGCATCGAATCGATCGAGACGAACGCGATCGAGGCGTTCAACGAGGAGATGGAGACGGTCTTAAACTTGCTCGATTACGAGAACATCGATCGAGTGTGGATCGAACGTAAAAACATCGGCTCCGGGAAGTCCAACCGAAACTCCCAGTCGGCGTTCGAGCTACACATCGTCCGGACGAACGAATCGGGTGCAGTGTACGAGGATACGATAGATAACCTGAGCGAGAGTGAAAGGGAGGTAATCGGCCTCGTCTTCGCGCTCGCGGGGTATCTCGTCCACGAAGTCCACGACACCGTTCCGTTCATGCTTCTCGATTCAGTCGAAGCAATCGACTCCGAACGTATCTCGGAACTGGTGGAATACTTCTCGCAGTTCCCGGACTATCTGGTCGTCGCCTTACTCCCCGAAGACGCAGAAGCACTCGACGAACAGCACCAATACGTCGAGTGGTAACCAGCGGGGATATTTTTCACCCAATTATATTCTATGTCTGACAGTGGTGTGTATCGGAGATTTCCCCAGATGTGTTAACAATAAACTTGATGCAGATCCGTCACGAGAGGAGGAGACTCACGGATTATAGCTAAAATCAGGAAAGAAGGATCGGAAGAACTTCGTCAACAATCAATTGGTAGACATGTACTATAAGTAGATAATATTATTAGGCCAAGTGCATCTTTTACTGACATGGCAACCAGGCACCGAAGCGTGCATGAGACCAAAGGTAGGACGAAAGAACGTCTCATCCATTGGCACGACTTCGAAACCCCCGAACCTGTCAGCGAAGCCGTTATTGAAGCAGTGAGTGAACTAAAAGCATGCGACAAAAACGATCTCCCACCACTCTCAGATCGAATCAATCGGAGCGCTCTCAACTCGCTTTTCGGTGGGGAGGGACCGCAGCAACCAAAAATCAACCGCGGAGAACTAACCTTCACGTACGACGGTGTACGCGTGACGGTTGATGCCATCGGAATGATTCGCGTCGTTGGGACCGACGCGTAACAACTGAAGAAGACAGTCGAACTCTGATCAAACCGGTCGGGGGCGGACGGTATCAGAGTTCATCGGGGGTGAACAACTGGTCGAGTAATTTTTGCTCGGCCGCTCTGAGATGCTGGCTGAACGTCGGCTGACTAATATCGAGCATCTCGGCCACATCTTTTGCAGATTTGTTACGTGGCCAGTCGTAGTACCCGTTGTCGAAGGCACACCGAAGAACCTCGTATTGGCGGTCAGTCAGTGCCTCTCGAACGAACGATCGCATTCGGCCGACAGTCCCCCCGTTGATCGGTGTGCGCCCACGGGACACGAGCGATACGTCGCTGAACTGTTCTTCTAACGCTGTGAGAATGCCTCGTGGCGAGACGTTTTGCGGGACAGTGAGGGTAACGATGACGCCCTGTTCGTCCGCTTTTACCGATGCGATATGCAAGTCCAAGGAGATGAGCGCCGTCAACAGGTCGTCGGTGAGGACGAGATTCACCAATGCACCGTCACGGCGGTTCGTGACGACTTCCGAACCGGCGACAGCGTCGTGCTCTCCGAGTTCATCAAGGAACCGCTCTGCCCGCTCACCTGCGGTATCGAAGTACACTTGGATACCGTTCGCGTGATCGAATTCGATGTGATCGACAACGATATCCGTCTCGTCGAAACGAGAGACTTCGACAAGTGGATGGGTATCGTCGTTGACGCGAACCTTCAGTTGGATACATTCTCCGGACTGGTTGAGATCGCGTCGGAGTCGGGAGATAACGGCGTACCCGAGCATCGAGCTGAGTTCGTTCAGCACCGAAAGCTCTCGCTCGGTGAACGAATCAGTTTCAGCGAACAAGTAACAAACGCCATACACGAGATTGTGATGGACGACCGGAAGCGCGGCAACGCTTTCGACCGCAGCCGTGTCAGTCGTTTCGATACGCTTCCACTCTTCGACGGATACGGCGTTTTGTGCAACGACAGCGGACTGACGGTCGAGAGCCCGTTGACCGAGATCAGAAAGCGGCGTCTCGTCTGCAAGCGCGATTTCGTCGTCAGTGAACGAAAGCGCACCCGATGAGGTGACGTAACTGAGCGTTTCACTTACCGGGTCGTATCTCGCAAACGCCGACGCGTAGTACGTCTCCGTATCCGAAAGTTGCTCAACGACGCATTGGAGTAACTCATCAATTCGATCTGCCCCGATAATCGAGCGATTGACCTCCCGGAGCAGTTCGTTGAGTCTGGCGACCGTCAACAGCTTCCGTTTCTGGCGCTCCAACACCGCCTGCTGCTCTCTCAACTGACGTTCGTGTCCCGCTGTTTCGAGTGCGGCGGTGAGTGAAGCGACAATCGACGTCGCATGTTCGTGTTGTTCGAAGGTGATCTGTTCGGACGAGGATCGAAGGACGAGGACGCCGTAGCGTCCAATCGGAACGAATAGTTCTGCTGCATCCGGTTCGGAACTCACATCTGCCGACAACGAACGATATCGCTGTTGGCCGAGTTTGAGTACCTCCCAGATGACGCTCTCTCCCCGTTCAATTGGGTCCGGATACGGCTGCTCGTCGCCAACCGTCGCCGCGGCCCGAAGTGTGACTTCCGAACGACGCTCTGTTTCGTCCCAGTCAGCCAGATAAATCCGACCGGACAGCGCATTCGAGTCGCCGACGATTGCATCAAGCGCTAACTCGGCTAGTCGGTCATCGTCCCGCTCTCGAAGTAACTCGCGAGCCAGATTGTACAACCCGGAGAGTCGCTGTTGGAGTTCGTGCCGTTCGGTTCTATCCCTGATAGCGAGGCGGAGATACGAGCGTTCCGTTCCCGGTAGAATGGTCACCGTAACCGGAAGGTTCTCGCGTTTGCTGTATCGTATCGAGGTGTTGAATTCGTCGCCGTAGATGTCACGCCTGTCCCCATCTTTGAGTGCTGTAACGACAGCGGTAGAGAAGTCGAAAACATCGGACACCGGCAGTCCCCCGAACGGTATCCCCGACGCTTCCAACCGTGCGCGCGCTTTTTCGTCGGCATCGACGATAACGAGATTGTCATCTATCTCCACGATTCCATCGGCTAAATAGGTCGCTTCACGTTCGTGCGCTGACTGTGTATTTTGCACGTTGTCACCCGCGTTGCGTCGCTCTTCGTACCGGCCCCTACGAAACGTCAAATTACCGCGTGTCGCAAGTCACAGTTGACCTTCCCCTGACATTATACTATTGGGTTTGTTTTACGACCACGGACGGCGCTGTCTTGCTCTTCGAGTGGTTAGTTTAAATTAGCGAGCAATCGAAGCCAACCACATGGACTGTCCGCGCTGTGAGAACTCGCTCTCCACAATCGTGATTCAAGGAGGAGGCGAGGCCGTGTATTGTAAACGATGTCGCTACGCCGACGTAGAATCCGAGTACGAACCGTCAGATACACCCCGTGAGACGTGGGACGATGCGATTCGACGGTTCAAAAACCGCCATATCGACGCGGGCGCTTCCCCAGCAAGAACCGAAGAGGTCAACGAAACAGAACGCACGCCGTCGGAGCCAGTCAAACGGAACGAACCGATAGCGATGATACCGCGGACGAAAGCGCTGCCAGCCGGCCGTTCCGAGATGACATCAGCGATATCCGAAGGCGACACGAATTCGATCGAAGAACGTGACGGTCAGTGATTCATACCGAATCGGCGCTTCTCCTCGAACCCACGCGAAAACCGCAGTGAGGGCGGTAGCTGACGAGAGTTAGTCCTCGCCGCCGGACGATGCACTCTCGCTGGTAGACGTGCTGTTATCGGCAGACGATGAATTAGTAGACGGCGTACTCGTAGACGACGTACTGCTAGATGACGTACTCGTGCTCGTAGACGACGAACGTTTGCTGGCAGACGAACGCTTGCCGGACGACGAACGCGTGCCAGAAGACGACGTCGATTGTGCCGCTGGCTCGTCAGATCCTTCTTCGGAGCGAGCCGCGACGAGCGCACCACGTGCGACACTGTACAGTGGGTCATCGACGCTCTGAACGTCGCTTATCGAGAAGGGGATCTCGACATCTTCGAGGTGCTTTGCGAACAGTTCCTCGAAGCCATCGGGGCGGGACGTCCCGCCGGTAACGACGACGGGGACGTCGAGTTCTTCCTCAACGTCTCCTTCGTCCACCTGCGCTGCGATATTCTCGACGACATAATCGAGAAGATTCTCGTAGTAGATGGAGAGCGCACCTTCAATTCCGCCGACATCCGTTCGGAAGTCGAGGACGAAATCGTCTTCTTTGATCGAGGTAACTTTGTCAACCGGCGTGCCCGTCGCCTGCGCCGCCTGCTTGTCGATCCAGTCGCCCCCGCGGGCGATGGAGAACTTCATTACGGGGACGGCGTAGTACGAAAGGCAGATGTTCGTCATCCCGGCACCGAAGGAGACACCGAGTCCAGTGAAGTTGTTATCAGCCAGTTCACTGTAGATTACTGCCATCCCCTCGTTGATCGGTTCCGGATCGAATCCCATCTCCGAGAGCATAGATTCGAGCGTTTTCTGATGGTACAGTGTAGAGACGTCCGAGTCGATAGGATCCGCCGGTGACGAGAAGAACAGCTTTTCGCCGGGCTGGTTCGCCGTCCCGACCACCTGTTCGGTGATGAGCTTGATCATCGGGATTGCAGAGGCCTCCTCGCTCGAAAGGATTCCCTGCTCCATGGGCCGCCGCGTCTCTTTGTTGAAGATGTTCGCGAAGTTGAGCGCATCGTCGCCGACGACGTAGACTTTGTCGTCCTTGCGGATGTGCAAAACGTCACTGCGCGACAGCATCTGTTCAGCCATGTCGCTGTACTCGATTTCGACGAACGAATTCCGCTGTTGTACGAACTTCGTCCCCGTCTCGTCCGGCGTGGACGAGAGGATGTTCATGGTACCGACGTCTAGACCTTTGGCCATATATGTAAGTCATAGTGACTGTACAAAAATCTTGATTATACTGAATGGCTACATAAATAGGTCTCGTACGGGATCTACCGTCGCTCCTCACTCGCGTTCGCGGCCGGTTGGCGGGGGCACCCAGAAACGATTTATCCCGCCGCCGTACCGCGACTAGAGAATGAATCACGGGAAACCGATCAGTCAGTTCGTGAGAGAGTTCTCACTCATGATAGGCGGTGAGATGAAATGATCAAAATCCGTCAATAATCGGCCAAGCAACAGATTTGGACTGCGAGTCTAAGAATCAGAACGAAGAACGTTATCGGAACAACGAACGAATGCTGCCGAGAAGTCCATCGCTCGTCTGCGCTTCGTTCCTCTCTTCTTGTTCTTGCTGTGCCGCACGCAACTCTTGGAGTGCCGATGCTTGGTCGTCGGTTCCAGCGCCGCTGGCAGTCTTTTTTTCACCACCTCGCAATCCGCGGAGGCCATTGACTGCAGCATCAACGCTTTCGCCGTGAGCCTCGTTCACTTTCGCGTTCGCAAGACTCACCTGCTCGACGGTATCGTCCGACTCGGTAAGTGTGAGTCGCTCACCGTCATCGCGTTCGACACCGCCCCAGTTGAGATCGACACTGTCCATCGCAGCCTCGATATCGCGCTGAATCTCTTCGTCGCTGTACGACTCACCGTCGTTACCGGCGTCATCACCAGTTTCCTCGCCCGCAATCTCGCTTCGTGCCGGAACATCGTGCTCGATTGCCCGTTCGACACGGTAGCCCGAGAGGGCAGTGCCGGCGGTCGCAACGACGATGACAGCCCCGAGTGCATAGAGACCGACGACGAAACTACTGTTTTGGAACCAGTGTTGCCAGTAGATCTGCGTGAAACGCACCGTTGCAGCGACGCAGGCACCGAATCCGAGCGCACCGACGGCAGCGATACGGCGCGAGACGGGCAACAGGACAGTCACAGCGAGAAGGACGAGCGGAATCCCCGTCGCACCAGTTGCAACCGCTAGTTCCCGGAAGACGTATTTAACCGTCTCACCGGGGGGAACCGTCGTACTCCAAAGAAACGCGGCAATCGAAACGATGACGAGACCGACGCCGGTGAAAAAGAGGCCAAAACCCGCATAGACGGTGCGGCTGTCCTCTACCGGCCCGACAAACCGTCGATATAACTCGTGGAGGTATTCTCCGGGACTCGTACGCTGCATATGTATATCGACTGAGACGAAGGGCAAATATCTTCGCCAATCGACTGCACGGCCAGCGAATTTCCCTCGAATGGCAAAGACAAGGTGGGTAACTGTTTTATAACCGCTTGTGGATGTGAAAAGTAATGCTGAAACGCGGGACGATTACACGGGGGGTCGTTGCTCGATAGATGGCGTTTGAAGACCGCGTCAAACTCTTTGTCGCACGCCAGACCCGTGAGCTAGTTGCGGTACTCGTACTGGCCGGTATTATCTGTCTTATTGCCGCAGGCTACATCTTTCTCACGCCGACGACAACAGTTGTTTCGGAGGACACGAACCTCCAAACGTTCGAGACGGATGTGAAAACGAGTGCCGTTGTGACGGGGAACACGACGCTCTACGAACGAGGCGAAACACTACAGAACCGATCTGTATACTTCATCTCCGCGACGCCAAACGTCACGTTTCAGGTTCGAACGTCAGTGCCACCGGACCAGCGGGTGAAGCTCACCCAACAACTCACTATGGAAATCGTCGGTAATCGAGAGGATCAACCGTTTTACCGAACGAACAGGACGCTCATCGACCGACAGACGACCGTCACAGACGGGAATGCGACGGCCGAAGCGACGATAAACGCATCTGCTCTCAGACAACGACTCCAAGAGATGCGAACCGAAGTTGGGGGCGTCGGACAGTTCCAAGTAGAACTCGACTTGAACGTCTCTTACGAGAGTGACCGCTACGAGGGAACACTCAAGGACGGCTCACCGCTTGCGCTCTCCGGGCAAGCGTATTATCTCGAAGACGGACTGCAAGCAGACACAACTCGTCGGACGCCCGTCACAAAAGAGATCCAGCAACCACCGACGATGCTGGAATACGGCGGCATTGGAGTGCTAGGGCTGGTCCTCTTCGGCTTGGCCGCTGTCGCCCGCAACGTCGGACGAGATGCCGATACAGAGCGCCTCCGAACGAACATCATCCACGACCGGCACGACGAGTGGATTTCACGAGGAGAGTTCCCGACGGAATCCGAAAAGCAGTACATCTCGATTCTGACGCTCGAAGACCTCGTTGACGTTGCTATCGACTCCGGTCGGCGAGTGATCTTCGACCCGGATTTAGATGCGTACGCCGTGATTGACGGGGACGAAATCTACCATTACGCACCGGACGAGGACGACACCAACGTCTGGTTGGACTTATAGCCGAGACCCGACTCAACACGGGTCTCACTCCTGCTCGATTTCGTCGAACCGATACCGATAGTTATCCACCGTGTGGTAGACCGCAGAGACAGTGAACAACACCACGATGAGCGTCGGGTAGACGAGCATCGGAATCGAATCTGTCGGAAGAACCTCGAGCCAAAGTGCGGCGATGATAACACAAGAGAGCACAGACAGACCGAGATAGTATACGCCCCACGAAACGGAGTTTTCGGGGACGATATCGAGATAGATGTCGAGGCTTTGGATGCGGTCGGTTAACTCGACTTCCCCGTCTTCGAATTCGATGATACCGGCGCGATCAAGCCTCGGAAGGTGCGTCTGCTGGAGCGATGTATAGACGCTTTTTCGCTCCCGCGAGGTGATCTCTTCGACCGTTTTCTCGTGTTCCCACGCTGCAACGTGTTCTGCAAGATCAGACAGTGAGACGGGGCCGGTGGCCTCTTTGCAGTACCGGATCGCGTAGCGACGACGGCGATTACTGATCAAGTCGAATATCTCGTCTCGATGAAGTTCGTCGTCATCATCGGACTGCTCAGTGAGCAATGTACCGGGGCCACTTCCACCCATCTATGAGGAGAGAATAGTGCCAACAGATACATAGTTTCTCTCATTGCCAGATACTTACGATTCTGCAGTCTCATCGCGCTCGACAGCGATTCGGAGTTCGATATCGTACTCGCCGTCTGGGAGGTCCGAGAGCGTCCCACGACCGCTATCGGGGACGAGGTTAATCTGCACTCCGAACGGGACGCTTTCGCCGGGGTCGAGCACGCCGTCCGCAACGGAGTCTGGCTCGCTCATCTCCAACAGATTATCGCCAGATTCACCAGCGGGAGACAGCGTCTCGCCGTCCGCTGTGACGGCTAACGCCGACTCGATATCCGCGAGGACGCCGTCGGACAGCGTGTCACTCGTCGCGGCAAACGAGAATGTGAGTCCGGAGATACCGACGGTCCCGACGTTCGTCACACGGACGATATCCTCGAACCGCGTTATCGCACGCTGGCTGACACCCGTCCCCTCGCCGGGGGTGATGGCAGTCACGTAGCCAGCCTCGTTCGTCTGAACGTGGACTGGCGGATCGGTAGCCGGCGTCAGCGTAATCGAACGCTCGTAGACGACGCTAAAACTCGCATTCGTACTCGAACTAGTCACTTCCGATGCCGCCGAACTGATAATACCACCGGTAATCAGGAAGCCGCTGATTCCGATCACGGTCTGTCGGCGTGTGAGCATATCGTTACGTTCGTGCGGAAGACGTTGCCGAAGGAAACATCCCTGTCGCCGGCATGTTCCGCAGGCTATCGTTCCGCAGTGGCGTTCCGTTGTTCTCTACCCCCCATCCAGACTGCCTCACACCTCGTTTGCGCCTGCCGTGACTTCGGTGATCAGTGGCTCGTGAGTTCCGTTCCCATCGCTGTCCGAGAAGTCACCCGCTCCGGCGTAAGGACCGTTATTAGCGTCCCCGAACGCACCGACCAGTGTGCTGTTATCCGCACTCACTTGGAGGTTGACCAACTGGTGATTCCCGCTGTCTACCTGGACTAAGTTTGTAGCCGACGACCCGTCGCTCCCATCGGGAGAGATCTGCTCTCCGCCGCTCGTCTCGAAGGCGAACACGTCGTGAGCGACGTTTTTGCTGATCTCTTCACCCCGAACGATCGTGCCGACGACCGAGCCGTAGCCCGAATACGTGAATCCGACTTCGTAGTTCTGGCTCGACTCGTTGTTCTGGATTGCGATGATATCGTCGAAATCGATACTGCTGGCAGGGGTACCAGCCGCGACTGCCACCTGAATGTTGACCATCCCCTGCCCGGGATTGTTGACGACAGCGATCGGGAGGTCATCGATTGTGAGCTTGTCAAATACGATGTTCCCGTTACTGTCGAAGTAGTCGAGAGAGGAGTCGGGATTTTCGACGACATCGTCTCCCATAGTAACACCCGAGATCTCGCTGCCGGGGACGATGTCGAGATTCGCATCGTCACCACCGGTCACAATCGAGAGCTGCGAGTTGCTATTCGAGGATGTCACGTCGAACGCTCCCGTTCCGAGGACCGTTCCCGACCCGACTGCTATCGTTCCAACCGCCGTCATGAATCGTCTTCGTCTCATAGTGAGTGATATAGTTACGTTGTATGTTGCTTGCTACCGGGCGATTCAGCGCCGCACTACTGAGTTGCCGCGTTCAGGGATTATTCGACCCCTCTTCTGCGACAATTGTCAGATCGCCGGTGTCTGCATTCGAGTTGTCTAGCGTATCCTGGCGCGTATCGATCTTCACGTCGAGATACGCAGATTCACCCGTCGCCAGCGTCTTCGCGCTACCCGATCCGATACTGTTCGTATCCTCGCCGCCGACGGAGAACGTGACTTCCGCGACATCGGTGTTGCCATCCTGCAACAGGAGCGTTGCGCTCCCATTCGCGGATGCGTCAGCAGCCCCGTCGGTGGACACGCCTACCGTCGCGCTCGAACCGTCGGAAGCGTTGTTCGTAATCGTCACCACGTCGGTGAGCGTCGTAATCGCTTCCTCGTTGAAGCCCGACGCACCGTCATTGCCGTCAGGTCCGCCGAGGTCAATCGTGAGCGTGCCGTCGCCGCTGTCATCGGTGACGTATTCGTCGTCGCCGGTAATCGTCAAGAACGCGCTCGCGTCGCCCGCGGTACTGACGCTTACCGTCCGTTCAGCACTCACAGTGGTGAATGCACCCGTACCGACGAGTGCCCCACCGCCCCCGACTAATGCACCGAGTCCGATCAAGACGTTCCGTCTGTTTATTGCCATTTGTGTACTCCCGGACACAGTCGCCCGTGTCTCTACTGAACCCATCGGCCCCCACCTACTTTGTATTCAGGTGCTTGAAACGAATCAAGCTCGGCTGGTAGCAAGAAACCGGAGCTTGTACCAACGGAACGCCGGCTAAATGAGCGGTTTCGCTGGTGTTTCAGCGCTTGAAACGGAGAAATAGCGGATTGCAGCGTTTGGGAGACACACAGCGAGTATTGTCGCCACGTGTTTCCACAAAACACTATTTGTTTCCACAAACTGTTATACAGACGTACCGTCTACCTCGGATCGTGAAACTCGGCGACGGAATCCAGTACGGCGTTCTCATCATCCTCATTGTCGCAGTCGGTGCGATGCTGTTCGGGCAGGCGCTCGGCCAGCCAGTGCTCCTCGGATACGTCGAGACGGGGAGCATGGAACCGACAATGGAGCCTGGTGACGGATTCATCGCCGTTCCCGCAGTGGTTACGCCGCCGCCGGAATCCGGCGATGTGGTCGTGTTTCAGGCCACAGAACTTCACAACGGCGGGTTGACCACCCATCGTATCGTCAGACGGACTGACGAAGGGTACATCACACGAGGCGATGCCAACCCGTTCACCGATCAAGACGGGGTAGAACCGCCGGTGATGGAGTCACAGATCGTTGCCGAGGCGTTGCAAGTGAACGGGCAGGTCGTAGTCATTCGCGATCTCGGCACGGTAAGTCAGATTGTGCAAGGGCCACTAGTGGGAACCATCGGGCTGATTGGTAGCGCAATCGGATCATCTGGGTTGCTCGCAGGCGGCAGTTCCGCGCAGTCGCTCGTCTTTTTGGGTGTCGGACTAATCATCGTCAGCATCGTTTTCGATTCGGTAACGGGGAGTCGGCCGAGAGCGAAACGCTCGCGGCGACGGTCGAACTACATCAAGACGACGACGTTTCTGTTCATTCTGTCGCTTCTCGTGCTCGCACCCGCGACAGCAAGCATGGTCGCCCCCTCGGGAGCGAACACTTTCAACATCGTCAGTTCAGAATCACCGAACGACGACCCGCTAGTTATCGGTGTGGGTGCCGAGGCGACGATAGAGTATCGGGTCATCAACGACGGCTTCGTGCCGATACTGACGGTTATCGAACCACAGCATCCGGAGTTGACAATCTCGCGGTCAGTGTTTACAGTCTCACCTCGATCAAACGAGACAACGACGCTCACGGTTCAAGCGCCGGATGCGACCGGTAGCTATAGCCGTGCAATCAAAGAGTGGCGGTATCTGCCGGTCCTCCCACGTTCAGTGATCCTGTCGCTGCATGCGATTCATCCGTACGTTGCAGTCGCGGCAATCGACCTGCTCTTACTCATCGGCACAGTTGCCTTTGGTCTCATCGCGGTTGGCGTCGGCCCGATCAGGCTCCGTTCTACCGAGCGCAACATCACGACTATCCAAGAACTGAAGCGGCGGTTCCTCTAACAACTGAAACGGCGGTTCCTCTAACCAGTCGTCGCAACGTCGTAAGCAGCCACATCTGACGTTGCTGTTCCAGCGGTCGTATTGAACGGAATGGATCCCAACGGAAACGACCGATTTGAGATTGCGTGTTAGCGCACGTCAGTCACGTCGAACCGTCCCCTCGTCGGGCGTTCCGGAGACGGTGACATCATCAGGGCTGTAGACGAGGACACCGCTTCCACCTCGCACTCGAATCACAGTTCCATCAACGGACAGCGTTGCGGAATCGCGGCTCAGTTGTGCGGTGATCCCGCCGTTGACCGTCGAAACAGTCGCCTCAGTCAACGTCATATCGCCAACGGAGCCAAGCGAGATATCCGAGTTCGTCTCGACTGTCGCGCGAGTCGCATCAAGGAGGCCGTCTGAACTGATTTTGATTTCACCGTTCGTGGAGCGAACGGTCGAGTCAACGAGGTCGATGTGACCGTTTTCGGTGTTGAGGACGATTTCGCTGTTCGTCGTTATCTCAGCGTTCCGCGCAGAGATACTGTTTCCGTAGACCGCAACTTGGCCGTTCGTCGAGTCAACCGTCGCACCGGTCAGAGTAACGGCGTTCGAGCCGATGAGTGAAATTTCGGAGTTTGTCGAAATATCGGCGTTCGGTGCGGAGACACTACGCCCGACCACTTCGACCTTCCCGTTCACCGAATCGACTGTCGCTCCAGAGAGACTGACCGAACCTTGCTCAGCCGTCAGCTCGATCTTCGTGTTCGAGCGGAACTGTGAGTTCTGCGCGTCGATTCGGCCACCTTTCACCTCGACCTTCCCGTTCTTCGTGTCGATAGTGGAAGCGGCGAGGCTCACTTCCCCATCTTCGGCCTCGATGCTGACCTCCCGGTTCGTCTCGAACGTCGATCTCGACGCGACGACTGACGACCCCTCGATCTCGATCTCGCCGTTCGTCGTGCTCACCCCGCTATCGACGAAGGTCACGCCACCGGATTCGGTTTCGATACTCACGTCCCGATTGGTCCGTAACGTCGCTTCTCGGACGATGAGCGAGCGAGCTTCGATCTCGATTTCCCATCTGCTGGAGAGTCGCTCGCGGTCGGGGTGGATGACGAGATTTTCGTCCTCATCCTCGAACGAGAGGGCCTCCGACTTGGTGAGTATCGCCTCGCCATCGTCGTACGCACCGTTCCCGTTCGTGTCGATGTACGCGACACCGTGCGGCGGACCGGGATGGCCGCCGCCATTACCGGGACAGTCGTAGTCGAACTGCGCTTGGAGCGTTGCATCGGTTATCTTTGCGTTGGCGGCCTCGGCTTCGTTGACGGTCACCGTCAGCGTCGCGGTTCCCGAACCACCGTTCGGTGGATTACAACTCGCAAAGATCCGTTCTTGTGACCCTCGATCAATCGTGGTCGTCTCAGAAGTCGTCTTCAACGAGACAGCATCAGTGTCAACCGACGCTTCGTACGAAACCGTCATATCCGAATCGAGGTTGTTCACAAGCGAGGCAATAGCGGTTCCCGAATTTCCGTCCCCGTTCCCCGGATTTCTCACCGTCGCACCGGTTTCAGTCAGCGCGAGAAATGCCTCGTCGTCGTCAGCCACCGAGACGGATACCGGTCGGTCACCCGCAATCGTGCTGTAACTGCTGGTAGGGACGGCGCCGAGCGTCACACCGCCGATGATGAGTAGCAGACCGAGATACCAAAGTGACCGACTCATGATGTTCCCCCCTCGGGAGTTGCTCTAACTCAGAGGTCAACCGTCTTGTACGCTTCGGGAAGGATTTATATTCACCCATCAAGAATGTTCGGCGAAGCAAACTCCCTTCGAATATGTCCAATGAATCTCCAGGCGATCACGATGCCGAATCCGACTCTACGTCGTTCGAGACGTGGTTAGCGCAGAAAGCAGAGTCTGCGGACATCCCTCGGGAGGAACTCTTCGAGCAGCTAATTTCATCGTACTGGACGCTCAACGAGATCAGCCAGTTGCTCAACGAAACGACCGAAAACAATTCGTTGGGGAGTTTAGAGCTGTCGGGGCCAGCCAATACTGTAGACGGAGAATCCGATACCACCGGTGAGACCGAAACAGTGACAGATCAACTCGACACACTTCGGGAGCGCATCACCGAGATACAGGTGGAACTGGAAAGCGTCGTTGATCGCAGATCCGAGATCGAATCCGAAATCGGCGAACTCACCGGTCGTCTCACGGAACTCGAAGAGCAACTCGGAGACACCGGAGACTCGGAGATTCAGGACGAACTTGAGTCGATAGAATCTCAGCTATCGGCCGAGCAAGCGGAGATCAAAGCGCAGTTACAATCGAGGTTTGGCGACGTCCAGACGATACTGCAGTATCTAATCGAAGAAACGGACAGTCTGGATGCCCAAGTAACGGAGGTACAACAACAGCAAGGAGTGATTGAGCAAGTAGAGAACGAACGCGACAAGCTCCAGCGACTCAAACGAGAAGCCAGCGACGTTGGTTCCTATACGGGCGAGTGTGGGAACTGTGCCGAAGAGATCGATATCGCCCTGCTGGTGAGACCCTACTGTCCGATGTGCGAAGCAGAGCTAATGGGCGTCGAACAACGATCAAAGTGGTTCGTGCTTTCTGAAGCCGTGATCAAGACGAAATCAAGCGTTATAGACAACGAGCCACTGGCACAGGTCGATGACAGCGAAATTGCGGCTGGCGAACAGGAACAACTCGGATCGGCGGACCGGGCCAGTGAAGGCACAGCTGACGAGAGCAAAACGTCGGAAGGAGAGCGCTCTGACGGCGAGCGTACATCGACGGTGTCAGATATTGATTTGACGGGCGACGCCGGCAGCGGCGGACCTGACGGCGACGACGAACAGACATCGACCGACGCAGACGTGACGTTAGACTTGGAAACCGACAAAGAGGGAACGCGGACCGATACGAGCGATTCAGCCGACGGTCCGTTCGGCGATATCGACGCGCTCACTGCCGAAGGCAAGTCCGAGGACTCGGATGAAAGCGACGAGAGTACCGAGTCCACGGACGACGATAGCTAAAACCAGAACGGGCGAACGAAAGAGGCGGGGCGACTGTAACTCAGTTCGACGCCGAACTGCTGTGACTCAGTTCAGCGACACGGAGCCGTCGGTTTCGAATTCGAGAACAGTATCGAAAAGCGAGGCGAACGTCCGAACGACTTGCGTATCGTGGCTCGTCGGGTCAAGATGGTAATGTCCTCGGGCACCCGCTGCGTGGATGCGGCCCCGGAGGACGTGAAGAAAGCGGAAGACGAGTTGTTGGTCGTCAACATGTTTGAGGAGGTCGGACACCGAGTGGAAACAGACGGCAGTCTGTCCCGGTGAGTCTTCCCAGTCGCTAAGGACCTTACTGGTAAGTATCCCGATACGACGGAGGTCAGTCGCATCCTGAACAGTCTTGATCTCGACTGGACCGTCGTACTCCTCAGACGGGACGCCCGCGTCGTAGGATTGAACGTCGATGACGGCCGTATTCCCAACAGGACCCGAAAGGTAGTTCTGGAGAATCGAGAGTCGTTCACCAGGCGTCTGGCCGATAGTCACCACGAGGAGGTTGATCGGGTCACCAGTCGAAGACGACATCAACCGAGAGCACAGACTCTCCTCTGCCGCACACTCGGTTTGACCCGAGAGGAGAATGTTGGATGCATCGCCAACGAGTTCGAGCACCGCCTCCGTCTTTGGATCCGGGCCCGACGTCGAGTCAGAGTCGTCAGCTGATTGCGTGATAATGTCCCACTCCGATTGGTCGCCCCCGAGTTCGGATCCAGACCCCTCCAGACGTCGTTTGCGAAGCGACTCCGCGAGTTCGGAGAGAGAAAGAGACTGGTCGCTCGTCGTCGAGGACGGTGAAACACTCTCAGATGAAGACTCCTCCGAGGAGACGGTATCTGAAGGAGCTTCATCTGAAGGAGCCTCATCTGAAGAGTCCTCGGATGAAAGGTCCTCAGCAAGATCAGAAAGTGATGAGGAGGAAGTATCCTCATCCGGCTTACCCCGACGAGACGAATCTCTTTCGTCGTTCTCTCCCATACTCCCCATATTAAGACCTCATACAAAGTATTCACTAATTATCCCAAACATGTCACTCCCGTTCAAATAGGTTCCTTCAATACAGAAACTTACCGTCCGGATCGATTAGATACCGAGATCAAAATATAATTAGGTACTGATACTTAATGAGTCATATAGCCGCGTAAAACGCCACTCAGGTCCCGCCAAGCTTACTCTATTGACGGTTCCGTATACCAAATTTGAGTATCAAATCTGATTCTTAGCCGGATAAGTTTATCATTTAGCCGCCGAAAACAGCACAATATCCAGGCGTACAAAAATGAGTTCGCAATCAAAAGTGCTTGTCGTTGATGATGAACGAGCTATCGCGGACCTGTACGCTACATGGCTCGCCACAGACTATACCGTCGAAATCGCCTACAACGGGTCCAGCGCGCTCGAAGTGCTGGACGAAACCGTTTCTGTCGTCATTCTCGACCGGCGGATGCCGAACACGTCCGGCGACGAAGTACTCGACGAGATACGCGCACGTGGATTCGACTGCCACGTGGCAATGATAACCGCGGTCGATCCCGACTACGATATTCTCGAGATGGGGTTCGACACGTATCTCAAAAAACCGGTCAAGGAAGAAGACATCAAAGCAGTTGTCGAGAATCTCTTACGGCGTTCCCGATACGCCGAGTCGCTGACGGCGTTGTTCAGGAAACTATCGAAGCGAGAGGCACTCAAAGCGCAGAAACCGGTCGCCGAACTTAAACGACAGTCTCAGTATCAACAGTTGATCGACGAGATTGCGGAACTCCGAGCGCAGTCGGACAGGCATCTCCATCAGTTGGACAACGAGGATTTCGAGGCGATGTTCCATCAACTCAGTGCAGTATGACAGGCGTAGCTGTCCCGTACGAAAGCCGTTCGACAGAAGGTGGGGATTGCCACCAAGATGGAACTGAAATCGCTCCGTGGTGGCGCAACCAATTGCTGACGGAGATGTGGGGATGGGGGGGATTTCTCCGTCAGCGGGCCGGATTCGGGTTCTGCGCGAATCGTCCGAACAACCTACCGGCACTTCCAACCTTAGGGGCTACTCATTAATCAGTTGTGCCAATACTGATAGCCCGCCGTGGGTCGTCAGGTATCTCGAACGGAGAGTGACTGACCGATATCCGTGTTCGCCAGCGCAACCGGTCGGTTACCGGTAACCCGTCACCCATTACGACACCGGTGAGCAAGCGACACTGGCGGAGAAATTAGATAGATATAATGTCTTACGTATAACAATTCTATGCTGAGAGGGATCTCTACTAACTTCTCAGCAGAGATGACGTTCATCGAGCAGAGATAAAACACTAATACACGCGTTATACCACTCACAGATTTCGGTGCAGTATCAGAGTCGTCGTACTGATATCCGAACAGCACCGAGAGAACCCAAAACGTAGCCCTCCGAACCGGTATTACTTTGAGCCACGTACTGGAACGTCATCGTATGCAAGGCAAGCAGGTCCTCGTTACGGGCGGGGCCGGATTTATCGGGTCGAATCTCGCAAACGCGCTGGCACCGGACAACGACGTTATCGCTATCGACGACTGCTATCTCGGGACGCCGGAGAATCTCGATTCGGGCGTCGAATTTGTCGATGCGAGTGTGCTCGACGAGGACTTGCCGACCGACGTGGACGTTGTGTTCCACCTCGCTGCACTCTCTTCCTACCAGATGCACGAACAGGACCCGACGACGGGAGCGAGAGTAAACGTCGAGGGATTCGTGAACACGGTCGAGCAGGCGCGCAAAGACGGCTGTGAAACCGTTGTGTACGCATCGACGTCGTCGATATACGGCTCTCGGACCGAGCCGTCGCCAGAATCGATGGCTATCGAAGCACGAACCGGGTACGAGGCGTCGAAACTCGCCCGCGAGCAGTACGCCGAGTACTTCTACAACCACTACGACCTGACGCTCGCCGGAATGCGCTTTTTCTCGGTGTATCAAGGGTTCGGCGGCGCAGAAGAACACAAAGGCGAGTACGCAAACACGGTCGCCCAGTTCACCGAGAAAATTGCGAACGGCGAGCAACCCGAACTGTTCGGTGACGGATCGCAGACGCGCGACTTCACGCACGTAGATGACATCGTTCGCGGCTTGGTGTTGGCGGCCGAGCACGAACTCAACGGCGTCTACAATCTCGGCACAGGCGAGAGCTACAGCTTCAACGAGATGGTGGCGATGATAAACGAAGTACTCGGCACGGATGTCGAACCGAAGTACATCGAAAACCCACTCGACGAGTACGTTCACGACACCATGGCCGACCCGACGAAGATGAAGGAGGCGACGGGATGGGAACCGGAGATATCCTTCGAGGAAGGAGTTCAGCGCGTGTGTGAGCCGTATTTAGACGAGTAAGCACGCGGAAGCGACAGAGCGGAACCCGAAGTATCACTCCCGTAGTATTATTTTGGATTCGAGTTAGTACTCAGAATCTGCACGAGTAGCGAAGACCCAAAAAATCGATTCCCGGACCGCGCTATCAAACACTAAATTCCAGCGTCTCAGATCGTCTGGTACTGTATTTCACCCATCATTCTTATCGCTCATACACGCACGAAGAGTGGATGTTGTAGAACTCCCATTATTTTAGGCTAGCCTAAAGATCGGGAAATTTATTAAGGTTAAGCCTTGGGTAAAACCATGAGGTTAGATGACAATCAAACTGAATTACTGGTTCAAGAAGGGAGCCGGAGGAACGCGATGCCTACTAACGCGGGGCGAGACAGCAACGGCCGAATTGCGTTCGAGAGGCTATGACGATGAGTAACGCGAGATCAATTACACGCGTTCTCGCTCTCGTGTTTGCGGTGCTGACAGTCACCGGGACGGTGGCACCCGCAGTAGGCGCGACGATGACAGCGGAACACGGAGCAATAGCTGACGAAATCGGGTCGGTTAGCGGCGAATCCAACGGGGGAGCGTTGTCGGCCATGCGTGCCTCAGCAACTAACACCGACGACAGTTCGAGTACACCGGGAGATACCAATGGTGAGGCAACGCCCGAAGGCACTAGCGACAGTACAACCGCGCCTGAGGGGACCAACGACAATTCAAGCGCATCTGATGGGAACGGCAATTCAGCCGTACCTGACGGCACCGATGAGAATACGACGACACCCGATGGTCCCAACGGCAACGCAACGACACCAGACGGTGGCAATGATACCGTAACAACGCCGGACGGAACCGACGACGACACAACGACGCCTGATGGTACCAACGACAATTCAACCACGCCGGACGGCACTGACAACAATGCAACAACACCTGACGGCACTAACGACAATTCAACCACGCCGGACGGTACTGACAGCAATGCAACAACGCCCGATGGCACTAACGACAACGCGACAACTCCGGGCACGGGGACTGCAACCCCGAGCGAAAACAGTACTGACGGGACGAACAGTACCAGCGCAGGCAAACGTACGAACGAAACACAAACCAACGCGACGGCGGCGAACCGCACCGTCGTCGAGAGTTGGGCCGCGAACGCGTCCAGTAGCGTAGAGGTGATCGTCCGCGTCGAGGAGTTCGAGGTCCCGACGGTATCGACCATGTCACAGGAGACGGTGGTCGAGAAACTGAAGGCACACGCCGAAACGTCCCAACAGCCGGTCATCGACTACGCTGAATCGACCGACGGCGTAACCGTCCTCAACAGATACTGGCTGACGAACGCACTGCTCTTGCGAGTGGATACGGCAAAAACCAACGCGAGCAAACTCGTCGGCCAACCGGGCGTCACAGGCATCCACAAGAACTTCGAGGTGCGGGCGCTCTCAACCGCGGCGAGTCGGAATAACACCACGGCGTCCGGAGCAACCACTGCGTCTACACCGGCTACGACCGAGGTAACCTACGGACTCGACCAACTCAACGTCCCGGCCGTCTGGGCAAAGCACGGGACGAAGGGCGCTGGTGCGAAAGTCGCCGTTCTCGACACCGGAATCGATGTCGGCCACCCCGACTTAGAGCTGTACACCGAGGATCCCGGAAACGATACCTACCCCGGCGGGTGGGCTGAATTCGACACGAACGGTGACCGAGTCACGGGATCGACACCGCACGCGACCAGCGGTCACGGAACACACGTCTCCGGAACTGTCGCCGGTGGTACGGCGAGCGGGAAGGCAATCGGCGTCGCGCCCGACGCGGACATGATGCACGGACTGGTGCTTCCCGACGGAACGGGATCGTTCGCGCAGATTATCGGTGGAATGCAGTGGGCCGTCGAAGAGGACGCCGACGTCATCAGCATGAGCCTGGGAGCCGACGGCTTCTACAGCACGCTTGTGACGCCGATACGGAACGCTGAGGACGCTGGGACGGTCGTCGTCGCAGCGGCCGGGAATCACGGTCCCGAGACAGCACCCTCACCGGGAAGCATCTACGACTCACTCACGGTCGGCGCGTCCGGCCCGAACCGCGATATCGCGCCCTTCTCAAGCGGCGATGTCGTCCGAACTGAGCGCGACTGGGGTGACGCCGCCCCGTCAGACTGGCCAGACGAGTACGTCATGCCGGACATCGCAGCACCCGGTGTGGATACCTACAGCACCCTGCCAGGCGGGAAATACGGTGAAAAGTCCGGGACCTCGATGGCGACACCGCATGTCTCCGGTGTCGTCGCACTGATGGTGTCCGCATCCGGCGGTGACGCCTCCCCGGAAGAGATCAGAACAGCACTCAGAAAGTCGGCGACGAAACCCGATGACGCTCCGGCGAAGAAGGACATTCGGTACGGAAACGGAATCATCGACGCCCTCGACGCAACCACGGCAGTCGCTGCCGAACAGGGCATCTCGGGGTCGATCTCGAATACCGGTGGCGAACCGCTTTCCGGTGCTTCGGTCCGTCTCGACAGCGGTGCTGCAACCGCGACGGATGCGAACGGCGACTACCTCATTCGGACGCTCTCGGGCACGTACAACACGACAGTCTCCGAGTTCGGATACGCGTCCTCGACAGCCACGGTCACCGTTACCGGGGGTTCGATGACGACCCACGACGTGAGCCTCAAGCCGGCGTTGGCGGCTGAAATCACCAGTCCGCAAAACGGCAAGGTCAAAGCCGGCACCGCCGCCTCCGTGACGTACCGAACGGCGCACGCGGAAACGCTCACCGTGAGTCGTACAGGGGACACCAGCGGGAACGCGACACTCTACATCAACGGCAAAGAGCGTGCATTCGGGGAGTCGGTCTCGATTAACGCCTCCGACGACACCAGAGTACAGGTACGCGTCGAAACCGAGGCCGGTTCTACCGGGACGCTGGCGCTCAAACACACGATATCCGGACTAGGGGAGACGACTACGTTCACGACCGGACCGACCGAAATCGTCTCCGATCCGACGTACGTCACCGTCGTCGATAGCACGGGGTCAGAATACGCCGAACAGATCAGGGCAGCTATCGAAGCAAACGTCCCCAGAGAGTACTTCGTCTCTATCATCTCACCGCGGGAAGCGATGGCGAACACAGACGAGTACGACGTCTTCGTCGTCCACCAGGTCAACTCGAACGTCAACCTGCAATCGTTCGTCGAGGCGACGAGCGGTCCGGAAACTGGCGTCGTCTATCTCGATCAATGGGGCGCGGCCAGCAACGGAATCACGGCACTCTCAGATGCGACACAGAACCCAGTCGTCACGGGGCAGACAACCGAAACCGACCAGCCAACGTACGAGGTTGTCGCGAACCATTCGATATTCGACGGCATCGCGGCCCGTGGCGAATCGATTACGATTCACAACCAGTCGCGCGGTGATATCGCGTGGTTCGAGCGATTCAGGGGGACGACGCTCGCAGTGGCCAGCGATAACGGAGCAGATATCGGAACCGGAGTCGCCATCGACGAGTCGAAACAGACCGTCCTCCTCTCGTCGCTCGGGCGAACATCGACGGTGCAGAACAGATATGTGAACGATGACGCCGACGCACTCCTCGGAAACGCGGTCACGTACGTGAATTCGCTCCCGCCAGCGTGGCTCGAGTCGTCACAACCCAAGCACGTCACACCGGGTGAGTCCTTCGCGGTTGACGTTGCGGCCGACGACCTCCGACGTCTCAACGTCACGCTCGCGGATTCGATGATGCTGAGCGAGTCGGACCTCACGCTCTCGATCAACGGAACCGAACGCGAGTTCGGCGAGTCGTACGACATCAACGATAGTGCAGACAACGTCACGGTTGCGGTCAACACATCGACTGGGATTGTCGGAACGGTCGGGCTCTCGATTGCGGCCGAGAGTAGCAACGACACAGTCGAGCTGCTGAGCGGGGAAACCGCAGTCTACGAGAAGCCGCTGGTCGTTCCCGAGGACGTAAAAACGATCCAGAGAGCGGTCAACCTCGCACCCGCAGGAACGACCGTCGAAGTCGCAACCGGCACGTACACGAATCGCGTGACGATTACGACTCCGGGGATCACACTGACAGCACACGATGAGGAGCGGCCGACTATCGACACGCGGGTCTGGGGGTTCTACGACCCGGTAGTCCACGTCGATGCACCGAACGTGACGGTCGAACACCTCAACGTCGTCGCGGACGGAATCGCGCCCGACGGCATCGCAGTCGAGCGGTCCAACGCAACGATTCGACACGTCTCCGTGAGCGGCACGTCACACGGCGTGCTCATCGGCGGGGCTGGCTCTACTGCGGACGATGCCGTCGTACACGATGTCAATATCTCCGACGGAGCAGACCTGCTCGCAATCGGGGTCACCGTCGGTGAAGCCGATAACGCGCACGTGTACAACGCGACAATCTCCGGTCAGGATTCCGGAGCCGATGTCTACACGTCATCTGGGACGGTCATCGAAAACAGCACCATCACCGACAGCGGGACCGGACTCACGACGTTCGAGACTGACAACGTCCGATTCGTCGGGAACGAAATTCACGACATGGACGAGTCAGCGACGAACACCGTGGGAATCCAGCTCGAAGCGTTTGTGACATCCGCGACAATCGAAGATAACGAGATCTGGAACCTCTCGGAAGGGATCTACGTCGAAGGGACGAACACCGGCGGCGAAATCGTCGGCAACGACATCGACACAGAGTACGGCGTCTGGGTCGAACGCGGGGATGCACCCGCGATTGAGATCAAGCACAACGACCTCGCAGCGACGAACGTCTCGGTCGGAAACGGCCTCGACGGGTCGCTCCGAGCGACGATGAACTATCACGGAGAACGAAGCGGGAACGAGTCGTTCGTCTCCGGAGACGTAACGTACGAACCGTTCCTGACGGCACCACCCGAGGATGTCGATACCGACACGCCACAGCAGATTGGCGTTGACTTGACGCTCGAAGCCGGAAACGTCTACGGAGTGAGCGTCCCCGGAACGACGAGACAGACCGTCTCCGACCTCTTCGACGACGAGTTCCGCGGTGTCGTGTACGGTTTCGACGCGAGCGACCAGTCGTGGACGCAGTTGTCCGGCGACGACGAGATTGCCGCTCTACAGGGACTCGCCGTGGTCGCCGAAAGCGACGGTCGGATGACCGTGACTCACTTCGTCGGATCGAATCAGCCGAGCGCGCCGGGTCAACGGACGCTCACCGAGGGCTGGAACTTCGTCGGATCACCCGAGTACGGCGACCTCGAATCGGGACTCAACGTCGAGACCGTCGATCCGGGGCTTGCCATGGCTCCGTTCGACGCGCCGAGCAGTCAGCCCGGGTCGAGTAGCGGGTTCGACGGTGTCTACCGGTTCGACGGGACGAGCACGCCACCGGACGTGAGCGCGTACGAGGGCTACTTCGTCTTCGTCGAGGCGGAGAGTACCCTCCCGTCGTACGTCGTCCCGAACCCGTCGGCCACCGAGTTGTACGAGGGTATCGGACTGTACCCGATCAACGCGAGTGCGAACGCCTCTGCGACGACGAACGGGACGGTATCGGTCGACGCTGTGCTTTCACGCACCGACGAGATGGACCGTGCGGCTGCTCGGCTGGCGCTTTCGCAACTCATCTACCGCGACCTCAACAGCGCGGTTCGCGGAGAGAAAGCTTCGCAGACGACCCTCAACGAAACTGCCGACGCGATTATCGCTGACGCTCCGGATGAACACGAAGCGCTCGTTGCGAACGCGACCGCAGACGCCCTCGAACGGATTCGTGGAAACGGAACCCGGACGGGAGCAGCGGGGCTGAACGAGCAGGCCGACAGCCAAGCATCGAACGCCACAGCGCCTTCGATCACGGGCTGACGGCCCGACGCAACCGTATTTATCGATACAACAAGAGATATGACTCGACTCACTCGAATCGGTGCGGTACTTGTGATCACGAGCGTAGTACTGTGTGCGGCCAGCATCGCGCCGGTCGCATCCGCACAGGAGAATAACCCGCCACCGACGCCAGCAGCGTATTACGGAACCGTGACTATCGGCGGCGAACCCGCCCCCGCCGGAACCGAAATTACAGCCGAAATCGACGGCGAACGCCGAGGCACCCTCGTCACCGACGATTCGGGTGTGTACGGCGGTGCGAGCGCCGCCGCAGAGAAACTCGTCGTCAACGGAACCAGCGGCGACGACGGAGCGACTGTCACGTTCTACGTGAACGGCGAGCGGGCGACACCAACCGCCGAGTGGTCGTCCGGAAACGTCACCGAACTCGCCCTCAGCGCGCCTGAGAGTGCCGCTGGCGGTGATAACGGGACCGGTGGCGGAGACGATGGAGCAGGTGAGAATGACGGCGGTGGAACCGAAACGGGCGACCAATCGGATCCGACCGGCGACTCGTCACCGGAGACGACGAATTCGTCTCCGGCAGGCCCGGGAACGGGGACTGAATCGGTCACGACCACGACTGACACGAAGGCGAACGACGATGACAGCGGCAGTGGTGGTGATAATAGTGACAGTAGCGACAACGGCGATGACGGTGATCGCGGCAACAGTGATGGCGAAAGTGACGGTCGTGAGAACACGGCAGCGACCAACACCAGTGACGGTGGACAGGGGACGAGCAGTTCCACTCCCGGATTCGGAATCGCGGTGACGGTACTCGCAACGCTCGTCGTGGTGGTCGGAATCCGCCTCCGCGTTCGTCGCTGAACAGCCCTCCCGTTTTTCGATTCGCGTTTCTGTGGTCGATAGCAAGAGACTACGGAGACGTGGTGAACCGTTGCTTACGAAGGACGGAGACGAACTTCGAGACCCGAAGTCGGGCTATCGTCGTGTCTCCCTTCGAGAGAACTACTGTGCTTCCGCTACCGGTTCGTTACTAAGCCGTTTTTCGGCTTCGTCGCGGTCCTCTGGATAGCCGATATCGATCCGCCATCCTTTGATTCCGATTGCGTCGATCGTCCGTCCACTGTGGATCAGCAGGTCAATCGCCTCGCTGATCTCGTACTCATTTCGATTCGACGGCTGAACGAGGTGGCACGCATGGAATATTTCAGGCGTAAACGTGTAGAATCCGGTCATCACGAGGTTCGACGGCGGGTCCTCCGGCTTCTCGACGACATCGGTGATCTCACCGTATTTGTTCGTGTCACACACGCCGTAGCGAGATGCCTCCTCCCACGGGACTTCTTCGACAAGGAAGGCTGCATCAGCGCGTTGTTCCTGCTGGCGGTTGACTACATCGGTGAGGTTCGCATTGAAGATGTTGTCGCCGAGCATGAGCATGAAATCGTCATCGATGTGCTCTTCGACGGTGAGCAGCGCATGTGCGAGTCCCTTTTGTTCTCGCTGGTGCGCGTACGTAATCGGGATTCCCTGAAATTCATCGCCGTAGTACTCGATGATTCGCTCTTTGAGATAGCCGACGACGACAACGAGTTCGTCAGCGCCGAGTTCGGCGAGTTGTTCAAAGCAATGTGTCAGGATAGGCTTCTCATTGACTTCGACCATTCCCTTCGGCTTATCTTCAGTAAGTGGGCGGAGACGCGTCCCTTCACCACCAGCTAAGACAACTGCTTTCATACTGGCTACTGTGTGGTGGTCTTGTATAGGTCTTATCACCGCTCACATTTTCGATACCCTGTTGGGTCGATCCCGCTGTAGGCTTTGGTTTCTGCCTGATAGTAACGGTGAGCAACAAGTTCGAGAGTACGGGGCGAAGAGACGAAGTCGTCCGGGAGACAGGCCAACTAGAACGCACGGCTCCTCAATTCACCACGAACCACGCATCGCACGCTCGTAAGCACTCTCTGCCAGTTCGGCCACGGTATCCCAATCGAATCGGGTTGCTCGTTCGAGCGGATCCGTTGGTGGAGTGTCCCCTTCGAGAGCACGCGCTAGCGATTCAGCGACGGACTCGACGGTCGGTTCGGCGAGATAGCCCGCGTCACCGATGACTTCGCTCGCTGCTGACTCGGGATGGGTTGCTCCGATAACAGTGCAGTCTGCTGCCATCGCCTCGGCATAGGTGATTCCAAATCCTTCGCGCGTTGACGGCGAGGCGAACACGTCTGCTGCACGCATGTGTCCCAGCACGTCTTCGTACGCATCGAGAAATCCGAGGAAGGTTACTCGGTCGGCATGATCGATACGCTGTGCTTGACGCTGGAGGCGGTCGAACTCCAGACCATCCCCGATGATACCGAGTGTTGCGTCGTGACTCTCGGCGACCGAGTCAAAGGCATCGATGAGTACGGAGACGTTCTTGTCGGCGATGAGTCGTCCGGCAAAGAGTACATCATACCCGCTCTCGCCGTTCTCCTCGGGGAGTGGAGCGTTGCGTATCTGCTCGACATCGATACCGTTCGGGACGACTTCGATATCGTCGCGCGACGGACCGATTTCCGTGAGACGGTCGGCCGTGATTCCCGAGACAGCGATTGGATGCTGGGGCGTCCGCGCTGTGAGATGTTCGACAACCTTCCCGAACGGGGCGAGCGTTCCGAGGTAGTCATCCCAATAGTCGCGCCATACCTCGTGCCACGTGGAGACAATCGGTGTCTCGGTTCCCAGTGCAGCGAGTTTCGCAGAGAGAACGGGAAAGTACGGGAAGACAGAGGCGACGACGAGGTCGTGTTCGTTCCTGCGGAGTTGCTTCGACAACGGGTAGGCGAGACGGGCGGCGAAATCGATTGCTTCGGTGATCGAGCGCCGATCATCCGTGTAGAGGTCGGTCCCCGGGGCGACGGCGCGGAGCGTGACGCCTTCGTGGGTGGTCTCTTTCGGGCCGTCCCAGAAATGCCGCCCGTAGATGGTTACGTCGTGGCCTCGGGCGGCGAGACGAGTCCCGATTTCGTGGATGCGTTTTTCTGCACCGCCGGTTACGAAGGGGTAGACGACGTTCGAGACGAAGGCGAGGTTCATACAGGAGGTTAATCACCTACTCAAATGATATTAGCACAGTTATTCATTTCGACATAGGAACTTTCATCGGAAGGAAGCAATAACAGACAGTAGTTTAATAGGGAGTGATTGATTACAGAGTTGGTACCAAATGGAGATCCTTGTGATTTCACGGGAATTCCCGCCTTATGTACTTGGTGGAATATCATATCACCTCAAAAACCTATATAATGAGATCCAAAATCTCGGACATAATGTGACAGTATTAGCAGGCAAGTGTCCCCAATCTTGGAACGAACTAGAAAAGGAAGTAGATCCAAATATCAACGTTATTCCTGTTGAATTTGGATACAGAAAAGGATACTACTTATTATACCCAGTATCATTGTGGAGTAAGCTAGTCAGATTGGACACAAGTAAATATGATATCGCTATCACACATACACCACTTCCCTTCAAGATTCCACATCTCAATCTTATCACCAAATACCATGATTGCGTGACCGAGACGCGTCCTTATATCAGAGATGGTTTATCGACATTTGGTAAGATTGGTGACTCTTTTCTACATCCGATTCGGAAACGGATCGACCAAACATCCCTGCACAAGTCTGACAAGGGGATTTTTGTTAGTGAATTGAATAAAAATGCGTGGGAAAAACATTATGAAGCCCAATTAGAGACAGATGTTATCTACAACGGCGTAGATGTTGACAAATTTTATCCGACATCGAGAGATGGAGACTACGTTTTATTTGTTGGATCCTCTGAAAGAAAAGGGATTTCTAAGGTTCTAAAATATGCTGAATCTGGAGAATATACGGTGCATATTGTTGGCGATACCGAGGTTGAGAATAACAATATTATCACTCATGGGAGAGTTTCACAGGAGAAACTTCGGGAACTGTACTCAGGAGCACTAGCAACAATTCATCCAACTAAGTTTGAGGCTTTTGGCAACATAGTTCTGGAATCCCTTTCGTGCGGTACACCAGTAATTACAACTAATAAATGCGGTGCAGGAGAAGTTCTTACAGAAGAGACAGGTATAATTACAAACAAGATATCAGAGGGACTAGAGAGAATAGAATCAACCAAGGAACAAGAATGCAGAAAGGTAGCAGAGAATTACTCTTGGAATAAAGTAGCCGATAAGACAATATCATTAATAAATGAAACAATTTGAAGGGCCCATATATTTTTCAATAGGTGCAATGTAATTCAACTATGCCCGATAAGTCGTTCTCTTATAAAATAGCCAGTTCTGTAGTAAACAAGATTCCAAACCAAGTAGAGGAGATTGTCGCTCCCCTATATTACTATTATAACTCTAAATCAGCAGACTGGAATCACCAATCACCGTCAACTAAATATGTTAAACAAGACAGTGCGCCGGAACACGTATTAGTATTAATAATTGATGCACTCCGCCCAGATGCAGAGCCAGATGTCGATCTCGAATTTGGGCGTGCCATAACACCCGGATCGTGGACTTTCCCAGCGATAACAAGCCTACACACGGGACAATATCCCCACGAACATGGTTCAATTGCACACACACCCCCCGAAGAAGAAGACCACGCAATCCCAAAGCAGTACGAGTCCCGAAACACGCTAGCCCACGTTTTTGAATCAGCTGGGTATTCGACGTACTCCGGTTGTGCGTTCATCGTACCATTTCTAGCTACCAACGGATGGTATGAACAGAACCGAGTTTATGCTGATAAGAGTGCCCAAACAGTGATCAGCGATTATCTCTCTTGGCGAAGAAAACATTCCCGTACCTTTGGTTATTTGCATCTTGGAGATCTTCATAATCCAATTGAGCCGCCATCAAAATATATTGATAAACATGACATCGATACAACGATGTTCTTGAGTGAGTTTGGGAAATGGACCGACGAATATGACGGTGGAGAAGAAGCGCAGAGATACCGTAGAGAACGCATGAAACTATATCATGCAGCTCTCGATTATGTTTCTGATGAAGTTAATAAACTAATTGATGAAATACAGAACGATACCATGATTGTTGTGGGAGGAGACCATGGCGAACCTCACTTTGAGCATTGGCAACGTGATCAGAGAATTACAGACTCAAGACCAAGTTATGGAGTTGGACATGGGGGAACACCATTCGACGAATTAGCTCGTGTTCCAGTGAGTATACAAACCCCAGATGGAGAAACATATCTCCCAGAGGGGGGGTGGGGATCACTAATCGATATACCCAACACGATTTCTGCACTTACCATTGAACAACAACCATTCGGAGGCCAAAATTGGTTGTCATCAATTCCAGCTGATCGAGCAGTATTTTGTGAGGGTGCACGTTATGGAGTAGAGCGTAAAGCAGTCTACCAAAAAGATGAGATGGCAATACGCTCCAAATCAGATGATGTGACCTTCGCAGGAAAGGTTAGAAATGACAGTGGAGTTGACTTCAGTGCTGACATAGATGAAGATGCCCTTATCTCATTGTTACCACAGAAGTGGGACGATTTCGAAGGTCGTTCTAAAACTGGTGAATTTGCAAAGTCACAGCTGAAAGCCCTCGGATATACCCAATAGAATGAATATTCTCTATTATCTCGGTAACTACCCAAAACTTTCTGAAACATGGGTGAAGAATGAAATTAGCGAGCTGAGAAAACGTGGTCACCAGGTTGCTGTATTTTCACATCACGCACCTGACGAACCATCCGACGAACTTGCAGATATTCACTCATTTACCCCACCAGAGCCATCTCTAAAGGGATTTCGTCACTTAGAATTTAGTGAAGTACTGAATCCTACATTCTATCAAACCTTATTATGGACAAAAAACCCACTGAGACAAGCTTACTCAATATATTATGCAAGCTATGCAAGTTCCTATGTTGATTCATTACCCTTTGATATTGACCATATTCACGGGCATTTCGCAATGCCACCACAGGTACCAGCAAATTACGTTGCTCGGTTATACGACCTACCACACACGCTAATGACGCACGCGTACGATCTATATGGCTTCGACCACACACCAACTCGAGAGTACCTTTATCGCCATTCTGATCGAATATTAACAATATCAGAATATAATCGGGAGTATATGGAAAAAGAAGCAAACTGTACTCTTGACGTTAATGTAGTACCAGCTTGTTTTGACGCGAATAAATTCGAACCAACCGAAGGACATATCGAAAACAGAATACTCACTGTTGCCCGCCACGTAGAGAAGAAAGGAATCGAGTACGCACTCAGATCTATCGCTAATATCGATACAAAAGTGGACTACCGAGTGATTGGTACAGGACCACGGACAGAATATCTCAAAGAATTAACTGAAGATCTTAAGATCAAAGATCAGGTTAGTTTTCTGGGACGAGTGAGTGACGAACGGCTCAAAAGAGAGATGGACGAGGCACAGCTCTTCCTTTTACCATGTGTCGTCGCAAAAAACGGAGACCGAGACGGCGTCCCAGTCTCGATTAAAGAAGCAATGGCAATGAAAACACCACCCGTTACTACAACTGTTTCTGGCATACCAGAGATTGTTGATGAATCTTGTGGATACTTGTCACCCCCAAAGGACGTTGAGAGCCTCTGTAACTCTATAAAGGAAGGGCTCAATAGCCGATCCAACGATATTGGAAGAAATGCCCAGCAGAGAATTCAGTCACACAAAAGTGAGAAAGTCGTAGATGACTTGATAAAAATATTTCACGAATTAGTATAAGGAGAGTGAACAGCGAATATAAATTTGACCTAAACGTTCTATAATTCCCTCAATTTCGAGAAGAGGTTCTTGGATACAGTTTCCCAGTTCAATTTTTCTTGGATCAATAATTTAGCATTCGAGGACATATCTTCTCTTTCAGAGGGATTATTTTTAAGATGAACTATTTTTTCCGGGAAATTGGAGATATCTGATTGTGCATAATGGACCCCCGGTTCAGCTTCAACCCCTCTTGCACCGAAGGGTGTTGACAAAGTTGTGACCCCCTGCTGGAAATATTCTAACATTTTTATGTTAACACCACTACCAGAGCAAATTGGATTTAGTGCAATATCGGAAAGTGAATAATATGGTTCAATAGAATCAACAAAACCGAGAAGGTGCATATTTGGAGGAACGCTATCCTCACTAAACTGGTCGCATACATTCCCAATAATTAAGTATTGAACACCATCATCTGTTGTTCTCCTCGCCATTGACGCAATTTCATTAACCGCTTCAATATTTGGATAATGATCATTGCCAACAAAGCAAGCAATGAAGTCTGAGCTGTCTTTATTAAAAGGAAGAGCAGGGGAAGCAGACTGCTGATCTTCTATGGTATTTTTATATCCCGCCGCTGGTGCAACATGTATTTCACCACATTTGTCGAATTTGTTTTGGTAAATATTTTTATCTCGGCTAGAGATTGTAATAGTAAGATCAGCAGTCTCAATTGCATTTTGTTCAAGGTCTCGTACGGTTGTGAGAAGGCCCTTCGTGAGGTAACTCGAATCAAGATGAGAATATAATTCCGATTCTACATTATGGCTAGAATATACCAGGGGGGTATCGTGATCAACCCGTTCCGCAATATATGGGACCTGCCAAGGTCGATCTACTACAACCACGTCAGCCATAGGTAACTCGTTCTCCAAGGAATCCCAGCTAGTATATTCCAAGATATTTGATTCCCAAACACGAGGAGCATTAATCTGATTCAGAGCGAATCCTTGAATAGAGCTGAGAAGGTTCTGAGATCTGATTTCCAGATAGTTATCTGATATTTCAGACTTTTTCTCTCTATTACTGCTAATTGGATCCGACGAGAAACGAATGACACGATCACTGTCATCCATCCCAATCATCAATCCATGGGACCGGTGTTCTGCTCCTCTAGACGGAGGGTATACCGGAAATGGAGTCACTTGTACAATGTCCATTTGTGAACAAACACAACAATGTCAGAACGGCTGATAAACATTGTTCTATTTCTATGAAATCCCTATTTTGGATACTTTCCTTTTCCAGAATTTCCAAGAATACCATGGAGTAGACCGATAATAAAGGGGGAAACAGCATATCCTCGGATAGCTCGAAATCCGATTTCACTGATAACCCATGATATGAGACACACCGGGTACATTAAATCAAGCCTAGTATTAAATTTTCTTGAAAATAAAATTAAATTCCGTGGTTTGTAGTAAGAATACAAAGAATCGTACTGGTCACCTGCTGTCCCTCCTTGGTCGTGTATTATTGAGGTACTAGTCTTTGTGAAAATCTTATACCCATGATTTCGAACCCTAACACCATATTCTAAGTCCTCATAATACATGAAATAGTCTTCTGGCAAAAGACCGACTTCCCGGAAAACAGAAGCTGGAAAAAGGGCAGAGCAAAGAGGAATATATTGATTCTCAATCAAATCAGAGTTAGTTGCGGAGTCCTGATTTGAGTGCACTGCTGTTGCTGTTTTCCAATTTATTTCACCCTTCTTAAACCAAATCCCTGATGAGTCTGTCTCATCTCTGACTATCGGTGTTACTGCACCAGCATCTGGAACAGCTTCTAATGTCTGAATTAAGGATCCAAGAACATTATCATCAGAAAACAAAACATCATTATTAAGTATCCAAATGTAGGAAAATTCCTCCTCTAAAGCCTTATTAATCCCAACATTCATTCCACCTGCAAATCCTAAATTTTGATTCGTCTGACAGACATCAATATCAGGAAACTCTTCCCTTATTTTCTCACCAGAACCATCAGTAGACCCATTATCAATAACAATCGGTGTGAAATTTCGATATTCTAATGAATTGAGAGATCGAAGACACTCAGAAGTATCCTTATAATTATTCCAATTTAGTATTATCCCTGCTACATCCGGTTGAGTCATGGCTTTAATCACTTATCTAATACCAAGTGAAATAAATGTTAACAGCGATGTGTCCAACAACAGTTGGTTAAGAGAATCAGCAATCCCAAATCTCCACCCATTCTTTGAACGCGTCTTCGGCATCGACATGATATATACCGTCGAAGAAGGTAACTAGTTACTAAGCGTCTCGTCACCATCGACGGTTCCCCCACTCAATATTCTCGAGAATAATTTCGGATACATTGCGACAAACTGCAAACCCCCCGCGAACTACCCAGTTAAATAAGTTATTATCGGATATGTACTAAATTTTTCGATATGAATCTAAACTACCCAGGATATCGCATCTGTTTATCTGAGTTACCGATTGAATTACTAACTTAGAACGAAGAGTCAGAATTAAGAACTAGCAATTTAACCATACATCATGATCAGTCCTGTCATACTTATATCAATTGACACGGTTCGGCAAGATGTCTTTAATGAAAAATGTTTCCCAAAATCATGGCCTGTTATTACATCCGATTTTACTCGCTTCCCCAACGCGATCTCTAGTGGTGTCGCCACACCACACGCCTTCCCTGGGATCATCGCTGGTACTCCAGCTATTGACGATGGCAAATTCAAATCTGGGACATCCACTATTGCCGAGTTATTTGATGGGCGCACAGTCGCATTCACGAATAACGGCCATCTGCGGGCAGATCGTGGTTATTCACGTGGGGTTGATGATTTTGCAGATACCTCTCTTCCTACACATCAGAACAAAGCTTCCGGTTCACTATTCGAGCGCATTGTAGAAATTGAACACGTTAAAAATTCACAGACTCTCAAACGACTCTATAGCTGGTATAAATCTCTCAGTGAATCACCACCGTACTCAAAGCCAGCGAAGGACGCCGACGTAGTGACGGACTGGCTGCTTGCAGAAACCCGAGACCCTCCGGAATTCCTCTGGGCCCACTATATGGACGCACACAAACCGTTCATCCCGGAACGTGCCATTGATGGCCCGAAAGTAACCGTTACGAAAGAGAAACTCGGATATCTGAACGATTATGAACGTGAAGATGACCCACCGAGCAAGGAACACCAGGACCTACTCTGGGAACTCTACGAAGCAAACGTCAGATATCTTGATCGGGGGCTAGGACGCGCTCTACTGGAACTCCAATCACAAGATTGGTACGATGACGCGCTTATCATCCTCGCCAGTGATCACGGCGAGCTGTTTGGTGAACATGGCTATATGTGGCACCCGATGACTATCGATCCAGTTGAAGAACTTATTGATGTGCCACTAGCGGTCAAATTCCCCTCTGAAAACCATGCGGGTGATATCGTTCAGCACCGTGTCCAGCATGCAGATATCCCGGCAACTGTCGCTTCAGTGCTTGATCAGCAAAGTCATCCTCGAGATGATACGCATCCGTTACTTGATTCGTCTAGTCGCCTCACGGTCAGCAAATCGAATACATCAATCCGGGTTACAGGACCAGATGGATACGTCATCAAACGTCGTGATGGTACAGAAGATGAATACGGAACTGTCACCAACGAGCTACGAGAGAAGGTGCGAAGCGAACCATTCCCTAGCGTGAAGACGATGTCAGGGGACGTGCGTGGAATCGATGATGTGCAGCGAATGGAACAATTGGAGGCCCTTGGGTATCGGTAAGACTAAAACAAACTATTAGTAAGAGAAAAAGCCGCAATACCACATTACAACGACAAGGAAATCACCGCTAGGTGGGGGGAACCGTCAGTTTAAGTTGCACGCTTCTCCAATCGCGGAAAGCATTAAACAGTTATACCTAAATAACCATCTACGGAGACAATGTCGTTCTATTTCCTGACCAAATAACACCAACTTGACCGGATGAAAATACTTTGTGTGAGGATTCAATGCTATCCGAAAGCCACATATCAGACATCACGACCTTATTGGAATATACTGGACTTGTAGTGACAGACATTCGATGTTCAGGCCACCGAGTTCTATAAATGAAAACGCCTTCAGGATATTCTATTCCAGAACGGCGTAAGGTAACACGACCAGAAGAAGTATATCCTAACGAATAGAGGCCCTGTCTGTCTGCCCAAAGGGTCGTTGACATACGAGAGTGTTCAGCGAAAGTACCCACGCTGTTCAGTTGCTCATATTCCGAGTCTGTAAACTGATATTGGGCAGGGCGATTTGAGTCAGAGAAATCCTCGGCGGCAACAAGTGGACCAGTCACGCATAGCACGAGTACAGTCAATAAAGCTCCTGCTTTTTTTATCCGTGTTCTGGTATTTAGTGCATTCTTTATTCCTAGTCCTACAATCATTGAGAGGAAGAAGGCAAGAGGAAGTTGCAGCCGAGTCAATGACTTGATCGCAAGTGGTGTTTTCAGTATAAACGGAATAGAAACGATTGCTAACAGCAAGTATGGAGAGATACTATAACCTCTAGAAGTTGCTCCCAAAACAGCCAATACCCCAATAATACAGAGAGTCGCAATAGCAATATAGTATAAACCATCAACAGAAATTAAACTCAAAGCTGCGTCTCCAAGTGTCTCCGATTTTGGTTGAACTCCGTAATAGAAAACCGATGAGGCTCCTTGGTTACTTGCAGTAACCCCAGAAATAGTTCCCATAGCAAAGCTCACAAAGTTAGTTATGAAATTATCAACTAGGAGGGACCAGTATGCCAATCCCGCTAAGAAACCGAGTGCTGTTGGGGTAACAATTCGAGCAGATAACACTGATCGATGGGCGCATATGGAGAGTACCAGTAAAATGGGAAGAAATAGTATAAGTGAAAGATGATGTGTGAAAACAACAATTATTGCCGTAAGAACTGACAAGAGTATTAACCTTCTATCTTGCTGAATGCTACCTGCAGTTCCGGCAAAAAGAGAAGTTATCAATAAAAGAACTCCCAACGACTGTGGAAAGAAATAAAGGGAAAAGTATGTCATCTGAACCACAGCAGATCCAACAACAACCGAGTAGAAAGCTAAGCGTTTAGTTAGAACTCTGTTAGCCAGAGTAAATACTAATCCAATTCCGGAGACAGCATATACTATGATTCCAGTTACACTAATGGATAAAATTACAGGCAAATTTGTGACGGTATGTATCTGTCCAATTAATAGATGTAGTCCAGGAAGAGAACTGTAATCAGACGGTATCGCTTCAATAGTACCTTGTTCGACTAATTCAGTGACAAACCGGCTATGCTTAAGTAGATCTCCATTTCCAAAATATACCCCGGTTTGTACTAATTCCGTGATTAGAGGAATTGAAAATAAAATAGAAACTTGAATAAATATCCAGGCAGGAGATGGTAGCTCAGAACGATGAATTCCACTAATGACAAGGTAATAACCAATCGGGAGAGTAGTTATTAAAATCAGCCATCGTTGCTCAATAGTGAATGATAACAGTATTGAAGTCAAAAAGACAAAAACCATCAATTTCGTTATGTTGGGTGCGGAGAGACCAACTGTCAAACTATTATCCCAGCTTGGGTTGCGGTTATAAAGGAAAGTTGCCAAGACCATAGCTAGGAGCATATATGACCCTTTTATTGCTGTTTCCGGACCAAGTGTTGTTCCAATAATGAATAATGCAACAGCAAGGGAAACAATGCCTGTTAAAGCGACAGTCCGATCTAATTTCCGAAATACTTGCAACATCAGTTACCCCCAACGACAACACATATTATCTTCTCGGTGTATCTCTAAATTAAGAGGCGTAGATAATTTAACTGTCTTCAAGCAAAGTCTACCATTCATAAGATAGTTTTTATACAGACTACTGAAAGCCATCTACTCAAAGATACAACAAGGTTGGGAATAAAGCATCTCATCAATAGATTGGGCCACAGTATATCGAACGTATGCACAATACCCTATGAACGCCAATACTATTCGCTCATTGATAAACTTGGCGCAGAAAAGGATACAAATAGAGATACAATTTAACCATGAATTAAAGACACCAAATATAATAATCATGGATTTACTTCCAGATTTTTTAATATCGCTAGCTCACACCAACTGCGTTCCTCAAGTTTCTAAACACAGACGTACGAATAGGGCGGAAGAGTAGAATAAAGAACCCATACGTTACTGCACCGAATATTACAGCAAGGAACAACTGTGGTAGAGTCTCCACAGTAACTATAGTCTGAATACCTTCCAATAGTAGAGCCATCATAACCGATGAGAAAACACACCAACCAATTTCTGCATATGGAGGTCTGATTGTCAAGTATTTCGAGAGGAAATACGCATGAAGAACAGTATTTAGTGCAAATGAGATAGCCGTCGCACAGGCAGCACCAACAATGTCGTTGAATGAGAGGATCAAAACGACATTTAGTATGAGGTTCAAAGCTACAGAAACCACAGTTGCCCATGCCGCTAAATCGGGTCGATCTATTCCTTGGAGTGCTCTACCAAGAATAATATGAACGGACTGGAGTATCTTCTCCCCTGTCAAAATAACCAAAACAACCGATGCAATAGCGAATTCTGTGCCAAAAACTAAGCCCAAGATCTCACGAGAGAAAACAATTGTACCGAAGAACGCCGGTATAACTAAGACCATAGAAGGAACCATTGAGTTATTGATAACCGACTCAATTCGGTCTTTTTCGTCTTCAGTATTCCACTGGCTCACTTGCGGAAAAATCGTTGAAGCAATTGCCCTACTGAACAGCATCGTAATGGTAGTCACACGCCATGCAGTTTCGTATGCTCCAACATCTGCTTGCGTGAGAAATAACCCAATAATCGCGACGTCCATCCAACTATAAAAGTACCCACCGATAGATGAAATGACATTATACCTACTGTAGTCAAATAACGAACGGGCATGGGAAGCAGATGGCCTCTGCAGGGAAATTGAACTTTTGTACCATCCCCAAACCAATATTACACACATACCACCCAATAGGCTGTAAATCAGAGCTTCAGCTTTCAATCCAGAGACGACAAGAAGAGCACCTCCGCCGACCCATGATATTCGTCGAGCGAGTTTCAACACTGCTGTCTCACCAACTCGGAGCTCTCCCTTCAGTACAACAACGGCCAACTGAGCAGCTTCCTGTAATACGATAGCAAGCGCGAGCCACACAGCAAGATCCGCCCCCAGATAGCTGTTAATCCACGAACGGAACAACAGAATCCCCAAGACGATGAGAGCCAGTGGGATCAACTTCAGCAGAACTGCACTGGACAAGAAGGCACCCGGAGACTCCCCTTCACTGATGCGTTTCTCAACCGCGCCACGCAAACCGAAGTCGGCAGGGATAGCGAGCATTCCGAGTAAAGCCTGAAAGAGGAAGAAGACACCCATCTGAGAGGCACCGAGTTCCCGAGCGAAGAACGTAATTCCAAGGAATTGGATCCCGGCACTAATGACGTTCGCTAAGAAGAGCTTGACACTCGAACGAGCAAGATTCAACGCGAAACCCTCCTTCGAGATGTGCAGACTTCGTTGTCAATCACGTAGGTGACGATTTCCGGAGAGAACTTATCGGTGACGGAAAACGAGTATCGCACTCAGAAGGGGACACAGTGGAGAAGGGGGACATCAACCCCGGACCACTACTTCTAAGACGAACCGGCGAAGCGTTCAATGTAGAGATGCCGAACATCCACGACGTTGAAGTCCGCGACCTGCAAGTCAACGCCGACCAACGCGGCCACCTTGTCGAAGTATTCCGTGAGGACTGGGACGAATACGATATTGACCCGGCAATGTCCTATTACTCGATGACCTACCCCGGTGTCGTCAGAGCCTGGCATCGGCACCTCGAAGGCCAGATCGACCACTTCGTCTGCCCGAAAGGTAGAATCACGGTCGGAATCTACGACGACCGACAGGACTCACCAACTAACGGAGAACTCGACACGTTCGTCATCGGCGAACACAACCAGCAAGTCATCCGCATCCCCGGCGACTGCTGGCACGGATTCAAAGCCATCGGCGACGAGCCAGCATTCCTCATCAACTACCCGACGAACCTCTACGACTACGAAGACCCCGACGAGGAGCGCATCCCGTACGACGACGACCGGATTCCGTACGACTGGAACGCCGAGATTCACGGCTGAGCAAACAGGCGTCTGTCAGTGAGGCACGAACTTATTTAACGTCTTGTAAGGTACCAACGCACGTCGATGAAAGGCGTTTTACTTTCGGGAGGGACAGGTTCGCGTCTTCGGCCCATTACTCACACTGGTCCGAAGCAGCTTGTTCCAGTTGCAAACAAGCCGGTACTCGAATACGCAATCGAAGACCTCAAAGAAGCAGGAATCACCGAGATCGGAGTGATTCTCGGCCACAAAGGCCGCGAAGACATTCAGGAGCTCCTCGGGGACGGATCGAAGTACGGTGTGGATATCACGTACATTGTCCAGGGGAACCCGCTCGGACTCGCACACGCCGCGGGATGTGCGCGAGATTTCGTCGGAGACGACGACTTCGTGATGTACCTCGGTGATAACATCCTGAAATCGGGTGTCACTGACCTTGTCGAGAGCTTCGAGTCCGGTGACTACGGCGCAGGTATCGCACTACAGGAAGTCGATAATCCGCAGGCGTTCGGTATCGCGGATGTCGATGACCAGCAAAACGTCACGGAACTCATCGAGAAACCAGACGACCCCCCGACGAATCTCGCACTCATCGGGATGTACGTCTTCTCGCCCGCCGTCTTCGACGCGATTGACGACCTCGAACCGTCGTGGCGCGGCGAACTCGAAATCACGGATGCGATTCAACATCTCCTCGAAGACGGCCACGAAATCGACTCACACGTGGTCACAGGCTGGTGGAAGGACACGGGGAAACCCGAGGACATCCTAGAAGCGAACCGCCTCGTACTCGAAGAAAAAACGCTCGAAACCGAGGGAACTGTCGAAGACGGTGCCGAAACGCACGGTCGCGTCGAACTCGCGCCGTCGGCAGTCATCGAGGACGGAGCAGTAGTCCGAGGGCCGGCGTCCATCGCGGAGAACACGACCATCAAAAGCGGCACCTACGTCGGTCCGTACACGTCTATCGGTGCGAACTCGACGTTAGCGGACACGCACATCGAGAACAGCGTTGTGATCGGTGACTCCGAGATAACTGCTTCGGGCCGCATCGTCGATAGTCTGCTCGGCCGGAGTGCGAATCTTGAGAGCGCGGACGAACATCTCCCCGAGGGACGCCGCCTCGTTGTCGGAGAGAATTCACAACTGAAGCTCTAACAATGCGCATCATCACTACAACATGTCCTGAGTGCGGCACCGTCGTCGCGGCGAACGAACTCGAATCGAACCGCGTGATGAAGTGCCCGGGCTTCGGGTGCGAACACGTCCACCGATTCAGCGAACTCCCAGTCGAAGCACAAGAGCACTTCCTCGAAAACAAGGACCGCTACGAGATCTGACGAGGCGTTAATCGAGGGTCGCCGTATCGAACGCGTCACTGATCGCGTCGAGATCCGTCGTGAGCGTCGGTTGCGCCCTACCGAGCGTCTCCTCGACTTTTGAAACATTGAGACACGTGCGTGACGGTCGCTCAGCCGGTCGATTCACGTCCGACTGTGATCCCTGAGTGAGAAGTGTCTCGTCCATCCCGAGCTGACCAGCAATCGCTGCCCCGAACTCGTAGGGGGTCGTACAGGACTGCGCGGCGACATGGAACAGTCCCGATTCGTCGGCGTCGATGAGGTCGCAGATAGTTTCGGCGGCCTGGCCCGCACGTGTCGGAGTGACGTGTTGATCGGTGAAAAGTGGAGTTTGCTCGCCGTCAAGCAGTCGCCCCCGAACCCATGCAGGAAATCCGGTCAACTGATCGGAGCCGCGATGCATACCGTAGACGAACGAAAGTCGCGTGATGAGCGCGTCCGGGTCGCGCTCTACAACTTCGTTTTCGCCTGCGAATTTCGATTTGCCGTACTCCTGTATCGGCTGTGGCGCGTCGTCCTCCTCGTATACTCCATTCACGGTGCCGTCGAAAACGTAATCAGTTGAGACGTGAAGGAACCGAATCGAAGACTCGACACACTGACTCGCAATCTCACCAGGTGCGCGCGCATTCACCTCGTGTGCGTGCTCGGTATTCTCCTCACAACCGTCAACGTCAGTCATCGCTGCGCAGTTGACGACCCAGTCGGGTTCTACCTCCGAGAGGACGCGCTGGACCGCATCTGTGTTCGTAATATCGATCTGATGAAGGGGGATATCGAACGTGGGTCGTTCGGAGTGATAGGTACCTGTAGTCCTCCAGCCACGGTCCTGCGCAGCGGTGACGACGTTCGATCCGAGGAGTCCGTTCGCGCCGAGGATGAGGAGTTGCATATGCCCCCTGTCTCAATGAAAACGTAAATAGGTGCTACTGACGATTACCCGATCATGCGAATACTCGTCACTGGAGGCGCTGGATTCATCGGCTCAAACTTCGTCCACTACGTGATCGAACAGTACGATGACGAAGTCGTTACACTCGACGCGCTCACGTACGCTGGTTCGAAGGAGAACTTAGAAGGCGTCCTCGACAATCCACGCCACGAATTCATCGAAGGTGACATTCGAGACGAAGAACTCGTCCGCGACCTCGTCGCTGACGTGGATACAGTCGTCAACTTCGCCGCAGAATCACATGTGGACCGGTCGATCGAGGGTGCAAAGCCGTTTGTCGAAACAAACGTACAGGGGACGCAGACGCTCCTCGATGCAGCCAAGGATTCGGGAATCGAACGGTTCCTCCAGATTTCGACCGACGAAGTCTACGGACAGATTCTAGACGGGAAGTTCTCCGAAGATGACCCACTCAATCCTCGAAACCCCTATTCCGCGACGAAGGCGAGTGCCGACCATCTCGCAAAGAGTTTCGAGACGACACACGACCTTCCGGTGCTCATTACGCGGACGTGCAACAACTTCGGCCCGCGACAACATCCAGAGAAACTCATCCCGAAGTTTATCAAGAACGCCAGCGAGGGCAAATCACTCCCCGTCTACGGTGACGGATCGAACGTCAGAGAGTGGATCTACGCCGAAGACAACTGTCGAGCACTCGATACCGTCCTCCGCGAGGGAGAGATTGGTGAGATATACAACATCGGCAGTCACGCGGAGAAAACGAACTTAGAGGTCACCGAAGCGATTCTCGATGCTGTTGGAGCAGACAAAGCCCTCATCGAATTCGTCGAGGATCGGGCGGGTCACGACCAGCGGTACGCCCTCGAAACCGAGAAAATAGAATCGTTGGGCTGGGAACCGGCGTACACCTTCGAAGAAGGACTCGAAGAAACCGTCGAGTACTATCTCGAATAAGCAATGTGCGAAAAGCCGATCCCCCCAAACGAATGGCGAACGATTGTCGAAAACGTCCCGATTGTCTCTGTCGATCTCGTCGTCAAGCACGATGGAGGCATCCTCCTCGGGATGCGCGAGAACGAACCTGCGAAAGGCGAGTGGTTCGTCCCCGGCGGCACAGTGCTGAAAGGTGAGTCTCTGACTGATGCGGTACACCGCGTCGCTACGGAGGAATTGGGGGTTGATGTCACAATCAACGATCGGCTTGGAACCTTCGAACACTTCTACGACACATCCGAGGTCGATGGTATTGACTCGAAGCACTATGTGGCGACGGCGTTCGTCGTGACTCCTGATACAAATAAACTCAACACGGATACACAACACAGCCGGTTCCAGGTGTTCGAACCACCATACGAAACGGTTCATCCGTACGTCGAACGCTATCTGGAGAAACTCGACTGAGCCCACCGAAAACCTACCTACCAAACGCGAATCGCAGGCGTCCCACAGTCCTCACACAGGACTGCAGCAGTGTCTTTGTACTGCCCCATCACGAGACCGCCCTCGCAGTAGGCACAGGTATTGTCTTCCATCCGTTCGAGCAGCTCTTCGCACGCAGAGTCAACTACTGACATTCCGATGTGATACCAAATGCAGTCAGAACCAGCATAAGTGTTACTTCCATATTGAGTCAGAGCAACGTACCATGCAGTGTCGTTCGGTCACGACAGCCGAGAAACAGACGCCACTCACAGCCAGACAGTGTCTCATCGATCAACAATCTCGACACCGGTAATCTCGAACCGTGCCCCACCGGCCGCGCTCTCCGTCGCTTTGAGCTTCCAGCCGTGCGCCGTTGCGATATCCGCGACGATACTGAGTCCGATTCCAGTGCCGTTCATGTGCGTCGAGTAGCCCGCCTCGAAGATTTTCTCTCGTCTGTCTTCGGGGATACTCGGTCCGTCGTCGGCGACGTAAAAGCCATCCTCACAGGAACCGACAGTGATCGTCACGCCGTCTCCGCCGTGATCAATCGCGTTCTGGAGGAGATTCTCGAACAGTTGCTGGAGTCGGCACCGATCAGCCCGGATGACGAGGTCGGTATCGATGACAAGGGTGCTATCGTCCGAGCAGATATGCTGCCAACTCGTCTTCGCATTCGCCGCAAGGGACGCGGGACTGATGTCATCGACTCGCTGGCCGTTTCGGGCCAGCGTCAGCAGGTCGTCGATCAGTTCCGCCATGCGGTCGAGCGCCTGCTGTGCCTCGGTCAGATGCTCGCTGTCGTACTCATTTTGTAGGAGTTCCGTCCGACCAATCGCCACGTTGAGCGGGTTGCGGAGGTCGTGGGAGACGACGCTGACGAAGCGGTCGAGTTGTTCGTTCTGTTGTTCGAGCGTTGGCTCGTTGCCGTCCAGTTCGGTGACGGGCCGGACAACACAGACGTAGCCGCCGGTATCGAGTTGCGTGACGGAGGCTCGTTCGGGGAAAATCGTTCCATCGACGGTCATGCCACGACACCGACCCATCCACATATCCGTCTCGTCGAGTCGGGGACGAACTTCCTGCTGAAAACGCGTTACTTCCGGCTCCGGATACAGTCCCGTCCAATGTTCGCCGAGAATCTCTTCTGGCGTACAGTTGTACAGGTCAGCGAAGGCATCGTTGACGTAGCGGTATCGACCATCGGCATCGAGAATCGAGATGCCTTGAGTCGCTGCTTCGAGCGCCTCATACACCCTGTCTCGATCCTGTTCGATCCGGGACTGCGATACGGCGTCCAGTATTCGGTTTCCGAGGCGTTCGTGCTGCGTCTCCTCGTAGCGCTTCGGCAGATACTCCGTCACTCCCATCGAGATTGCCTCGCTTGCGAGTGCTTCGGACCCGACGCCGGTAAACAGAATGAACGGAAGTTGCGGAAACTCCTCACGAACAGTGGCGAGCAGTTCAAGACCGGTTTGATCCGGAAGTTCGTATTCGCTGATGAGACAGTGAATCGCTTCATCGTCGGCCGCGAGCCGGTCGATTGCGTCACTAGCGCCCCGCTCCAGGATGACATCGAACCGCTCGTCGAACTGTACGAGGGCGTCGGCGACGAGATCGCGGTGTTCGTTATTGTCATCGACATATAGTATCCGGATCGATGTCATGAGTTGATGGACCACTAGTCTCCCTTCAGGTTCAAGTAAATATGCATTGACAACTTTTTGTGAGCGGTGTAGTACAAACTTCGCCGGAAGGCACATATCGGGATCGGGAACGAGACGAGGAGATGCGAGGAAAATCAACTCGTATTCGTCGTCGAAACGCTGAAACGCGAACGGATCAGTCACGAGAATAACACGACCGACTCGCCCGACAGCCGAATGGATGCCTCAAACCTGAACGGTTCTGTCCCACGAGGGACCAGGTCAATCAATAAATCAATAAATCAATCAATAGGTGGCATAATCGACCGATTATCGACAGCCATTCACGATTCAGAACCGCGGGCAAGCCGAACTCCGAGCTCCGGACCCCGAACTCCACGTGCCGAATACGGTTATCTACTCGCGGATTCGATACGCCCCAAACGCATCCACAGAAAACGACTCAACCGCGACGGACAATCACAGTGCAACGCCGAGAGATAGTGTAACAGTCGTACGAGTGTTACAGCAAAAACGAGAGCGGTCGTCGTTGAGGTGTTGTTAGCAGCGGTTGGCGGTACTGAGGAAGAATGCGGAGAACACCATCTGTAAACCGAGAATCATCCCGGTCAGGGCGGCGATATCGCCCAAGAGGAATGGGAGTTCCGTGAATCCGCTCAGTGCCCACTGGCTAACCATCACACCGGCGTAGGCCGCACCGATGCCGAACAGGATAGCACCCGCTGTCACACCGCGTTCGAGTGTCACGTTCTGGACCAACCAGTTCGTGAATGGGTCGTTCGGTTTTTTGATCGGATCGCCGACGACAGTTGCGAAGACCCCGAGACTCGTCACTTGGTAGCCGACGAGAACCAGGAAGCTTCCCAGAACCATCGAGTGTGGCCCGAACCCGGTCGCACCGATTGAAACGTCAGTGTACGCCGCCAGCATGACGAACGCACCGACTATCGACATCAGGATACCGGGGATGGAGAACAGATAGCCGGGAGCGTTCACGAGCATGAACCGAACGTGACGCCACCCGTCTTGGAAACTCTCCAGGGTCGCTTCGCCTTCCCGCTCGTGGTACGTGATCGGGCGCTCCTCGATAGTGAGGTCGCGGGCACCCGCCTCCATAATCATCTCCGAGGCGAACTCCATGCCCGGCGAATCACATTCCATCTGTTCCCAAGCCTCCTTTGACAGGACACGCATCCCCGAGTGTGCGTCACTCACGCCTGCACCGTAGAAGACGTTGAGGAACTTCGTGAGCAATGGATTGCCGACGTACTGGTGAAGTGGCGGCATCGCGCCATCTTTGATCTCACCGTTCAATCGGCTCCCCATCGCCATATCAGCGTCACCGTTCGCAACGAGTTCGTAGAGCTTCGGAAGCTCCTCGAAATCGTACGTCGTGTCGGCGTCCCCGATTGCGATAGCATCGCCACGGGCGTGATCGAACGCGTACTGATACGCGTAGCCGTAGCCCGGTTTATCGGGTTCGACGACGATAGCACCCATCGATTCGGCTATCTCGGGTGTTCTGTCGGTCGAACTGTCACTGACGACGATTTCGCCAGTAATCTGTAACTCTTCGAGTGCGTTTTTCATCCGACCGATGCACTCCTCGATGCCTTCCTCTTCGTTCAGCGTCGGCATGACGAGCGACAGCACCGGTTCGGTTTCACTGTCTGCATCCAGCAGCAGTTCATCACCCGACCTATGCGCTTCGGAAACTTCAGGCGGAGACGCCCCTCTTACGTCCCCTTGGGATCCCTTCCGTGTAATCTCAGTAGACATTTGTGTGTGTGTGTGTTTGGTCGCACCTACTCTGTGTAGGTGCCCGGTTGACTCAGCCACAGAGTCTACGTGTGATTCCGAAAGACATTCATATAATACTTGCTGTCATAGCGATAACGTACGGAGGAGTCCGGGCGGGGATGAAAATACGACAGCGTTTGCCGACCAATTAACGTCGGTCTAACGATTCTCACTTCGTTTCTGTCGTCCGCGTTGCAGAACGAAAACCAGACAGATAGTTACTTCCCGGCGGAGGGTTGTCTGTAGACTGACTCCATGGGATACCGTCGAGTTCTGTCGTTCGGATGGGCACGACGAGATACACTCGCCGTCGTGGTCATCGCACTCACGGTCTCGTTTCTCGTCGGTGCGGCCGTTCTCGGCGTGGCACTCGGCGATCAGACGACGACCATCGCGGCCGAGTACGAGACATCCTACGGGATATACGAGACACCCCAAGACAGCAGTTCATCGACAGCGCTCACGTTGACGCTCGCTGAGACGACGCTCGACGGCCAACAAGTCCCGGTCGTCGGGATTCCGCGTGATGCTTCCGCTCTCACTGTTCGAGGAGAGACGATTTCGCTCCCGACGCCTGAACGCGGGGCGCTCGCTGCGGCGGCGTATCAGGGGCCTGAATCACGACTACAGTCGGATGCGAGCGGAGAGACCGTCAGTATTCGATCCCGCCAATCGAACTCGTTCATTCCCGATTCGTGGTACGTCACCGACCCAGCGACTGCCGCCTCGTTCGACCACGCCACCCAAGTCACGATTCGATCAGTTGACGGACGCGCTGCCACGCCGCTGCTCTCCGCCTTGGAGTTCTTCGTCCGCGGCGCGGGCGAACTCGTTCGACTGCTCAGGCTGGCGACGGTAGCGGCGGGCATCCTCGTTGCGGTGACCATCTACAGCGTCGTTCAGATCACCGTTCGGGAACGCAGACCAGATATCGCCGTACTGCGCTCGACCGGTGCGACGCCGCGGCAGGTCCTCCAACTCTTCGCGCTTCGAGCGGTCACGCTCACGGCGGTCGGGACCGCCGTCGGATACGGCTTCGGTCTCATCCTCGTTCGTGTCGTCGTCAACGCCGCGATATACGGCGGGCTACCGACATCGCTGAGTGCACAGATATCTCAACCGGTACTCTCGGTACTCGTTCCCGCCGTTGTGTTATTCCTCGTCGTTGGGGGTCTGTCCGGCCTCCTTGCGGCATACAAAGGCGCGACACAGGAACCGGCCGCACTCGCCAAACCAGCACGGCAAACCGCAGACGCTGACACCAGCCGATTCGCTGGATTGCTGGAAACGTGCAGCAGCTTCCTCAAAACGCGGCTACTCGGATGGGAAGCGCTCGTTCCAACCGCCTCGACGCTCACAGTGTTCATGTGTGCGCTGTTGCTCTTGACCGCGGTCGCGGGTGCGGTCGGTCCCGCCTCGGACACCGATGGACAGACGATAACGCAACCGGATGCTCCGCATCCGATTGCCAGCAACGTGCCGGTCGTGTACGCCGACGCGCTTCGCTCTCAAGAGGCGGCAGCCAGCCCGGAGATTCTCCTGTTCGAGGTGTACGAGGGCGATCCGATTGTCGCACGAGGCGTCAACTTCTCCGCATACCGGGAGCTATCCGGCGTCCAAATCACGGAGGGGTCCGCACCCAACCAGCGGTACGAGGCTGTCATCGGGGCTGATCTCGCTCGTTCGAGCGACCTATCGCCGGGAGAAACAGTCGTCATCGGCGGTAGTACAACCGCCAGCGTCGCACGGTTCAACATCACCGGAACGTTCACTGGAACGGGGATTCAGGACGACCAACTACTCGTCTCGATACCGGCCGCACGAGAGATGGGGAATATCCGCGACGACTCGGTTCACTTCGTCCGGACGCGCGGCCTCGACCGCGAGACCGCAGCAACATCAACGCTTGTTGCGACGAGTGCACGCCTCCGAAACGTGAACAACCGAACCGGCGTGTCCGTCGCCGTGACGAACCTCGGTCTGAGCGAGGCAACTCGGGAGTTCGAGATCAAACTCGGGTCTACCGTCCGCAAAAGATCGGTAACGGTCGGGAGCCAGCAGTCAACGCGCGTGTTCGTTCCGTTCGACGAAACCCCGTCAGGAACGCATACACTCGCAGTCGGCGAAATTACCAAAAACGTCAGTGTCGGCGGGCCGAACGGCGAATCCGACAACCTCTCGGGACTCTCGATCTCCGCACCGCGGACGGCACCGACGAACAGTACACCTGCGGTGAGGGTATCTCACGGAGACACACCAGTGGCAAACGCGACGATTAGTCTCGGCGCACAAACCGTGACAACGAACGACCGCGGACTCGCCAGACTGGCGCTCAACTCGACTGGGAACGCGACGCTCGTCGCCACAAGTAACGGAGAGCGAGAAACCACCACAGTAACCGTCAGAGACGACGCTGTTCGGGCACTGACGCTCGACGCGACGGTCTCACCGGATGCGCCAAGCATCTTCACGCGACCGAAAGCGACCGTACGCGCATGGAATCCGTGGGCAGAGACGGTTCAGTCGTCACTCCGAGTAACCGGGCCGAGCGTCGAAAAGAAACGCCCCGTGACTGTTGAATCGGGTGAGACGGCAACCGTGCGCGCCCGACTGCCGCGGCGGCCAGCCGGGTCGTACACCGTCGAAGCAACGACAACAGCAGGACAGCGCGTCACCGCGACGTACACTGTACAGGGTGATGATCGACTCGGTGCGGCACTCGCACAGAGCGGCAGATACACCGGCGGCGGAGGAATTACGCAGGCGATTCAGGTTGCATTCGGCAATATCGAAGTGCTCGTCCTCGCTGTCGTCGCGCTGCTATCCGTGATGACGGTCGGAAGCACCACCGCCGCATTCACTCGTGCGGTTCACACGACGAAGCGCGAAATCGGGATCCGGCGCGCGACGGGCGCATCGCCGTGGGCGATTCTCACCGACGTGATCGTCGATACGCTCAAAATCGGGACGACCGCGACGGTGCTCGCAGGAGTAATCGCGTTCGGAGTCGTCAGCGGACTCCTCTCGGTGGGGGAACTCCGCGTCTTCGGAGTCGTCCTCGAACCCGTTATCACGCCGACAGCCGTTGTCGCTGCGCTCGTCGGCGGCGTCGCACTCGCGGTCATCAGTGCGACGCTGGCGACAGCGGGGATGGTTCGGAAGATGCCAGCGTCGCTCCTAGTAGACAGACATATACCAGTCCCTGAAGGAAGTGGGGAACGACGCGATGCGTAAACGACGACGACGGTTCGGACTCGCCCTCACCGCTCTAGTACTGCTAGCGCTTGCGATCCGGTCGTTTCCACTCCACCTGAGTCCGTATCCCTCGACGTTGGACGGCTTCAACTACGCCGCGATGGCGCGGACGGCGACCGAAACCGGGTCGGTGCCGCTCACCGGACGGGCGGATAGCCTGCTGTTCACGTCGCTGTTCGCTGTCACCGGCACCGTATTCGATGCTGATCCGCTATACGTGGCCCAACCGCTAGCGACGACAATCGGTGCGATCATCTGTTTCGTCGGTGCCGTCGTCGCACGCCGCATCGTCCGCGATACTCCGCACCTCTCGGTCCGACCGTCTACTGTCGCCACAGTCACGGCCGGTCTCCTCGCGGTCCAAGGATTATTCCTGCGACGAACGGCCGTCCCGGACGAAGAAATCGTCGCAATCCTCCTCTCTTTGATCGTTGCGGTCTCGCTTCATTACGCCTTCCGGACGGGCCAGCGACGATGGTACGGTATCGTCGGACTGCTTCTCGGTATCTTCCCGATATTACACACGTTCACGTCGCTCGTCGTCGGATTGATCGTCACTGCGCTGACTGCACTGCACGTCTCGCGGACGTTGACACGCCGCTCGCTGCTCTGTGGTGTCGGGCTTGCAGGTGGGTTTTGGGCGTACATCGCCGTCTACTACCGGACTGCGGCAACGAGCCTTTCGCTCACCGTTCCGTACGTGGATCGCATCACGGCCTATCCGGGACTGTTCGTCGCGTGGGGTATCGTCCTCGTTATCGGCGTGGTGTGGATCCAACACACCAGCCTCCGCATCAGGCAGGGAACGTATCTCGCGGTCATCGGCTCGTTCTTCGCCGTTGTGATCCTGAACGCGTTCACGCCCATCTTCCCGGGCACGGTGACCACGCCACGAACCGTACTCGGATTGGTGAGTCTGCTCGTCGTCGTTGCACTCGCAGCGGTCGCCTCGCTGGATGTTCTCGATGAATATCGCGGTGCTTTCCTCCTCGTGGCACTGTTTTCCGCGCCGGCCGTCATCATCGGTTTTAGCCTCACGGCGTCGCTCACACCCGAGTACTTCGCCACTGCAATGCGCGCACAGACGTTCCTTCACCTCCCGATCTTGATCATCAGTGCGATCACCGTTGCGCGATTGCTCGAACGGCGGGGTGACAGTAGCCCACGGCGAGCACTCCGCATACTGCTCGTCTTACTCGTCGTTGCGACCGTGACCGCCTCGGCACCGCTTGCGTTCATCAACTTAGACTCCGGGTCAGCCCTCACAACGACCATGCCGTCCGAGTATCAGGGCATCGAGTTCGTCAGCACCCAAAGCGAGTCGGACTGGGTAAGCGACCATCCAGTTACGCGAATCGGAGTGTACGTATTCGACGAAAACGCAACGTTCGACCCCGTTGCAAACTGGTTGACCGGAGGTTCGAGTCCATCCTGTCCGGTCCTCTCACAGCGGTCGTGGACGACGACCGGGGCACACCTGTTCCCGACAGCCCCGAAAACGGTCTCACCGGAAGCGTACGACCGGTGGCTCTCGTCTCGAAACGTGGTCTACGCCTCAAACGGACGCGACCCACTCGTCATCTCGATGCCGAGCGGTCAGTACTCGGGTTGTTAGACGCGACGGCGTCGGAACCGAACACTGATACGTCCGCCGCAAGCGACTCTACGTGTGTATCCAATCGGGCATCTCGCGCTGGCATATCTCAGCTACGTTCTCTACGCGAGAGTCACGGATATCCAACTGCCGCACGGCCGTCCGCTTGCCATCCTCGTCGTGGCATCGCAACTCCCTGACCTCGTGGACAAACCGCTCGTGTACATCGGCGTGCTGTCGAGTGGGCGCTCGCTCGCACACTCGCTCGTGGTTCTCGTCCCAGTGCTGCTCCTCGTGGGGACAATCTTGGTTCACCTCGAACGGCGGCCGCTGTGGCCGATCCTCAGTGTCGGCACGCTCTCACACGTACTCGGCGACTCCTATCGACTCGTTCTCACACAGCAGTGGACGGAGCTTCGATTCCTCCTCTGGCCCGTGTTCCCCGCAATCAACTATCCGAACGACGGAATACCGCCGTGGGTACGACTGCTCAACCACGGCTTCGGTCTCGGGATGCGAGTTCAGTTCTCGCTTGCTATCGTGGCGGTGGCAGTCTGGGCGTGGAGTCGGCACCAGCATCCGGTCAAGCGGTAGCGTCGATTCGTGTCGTCAGTTTGTAACTCACAGAAGCAAACGACATACATAGGAGAAGCGTGAACGTGGCGGCAAGATGGCACCCGTGCTCCGCGGCGAAAACGTCACTGTCGAACGGGGAGGGAGCGTCATTCTCGACGGCATCTCGCTCGATGTCGCCGACGACACGTCGCTCCTTGTCAGAGGCCCGAGCGGCGCTGGCAAAACGACTCTCTTCAACGTTCTCGGACTACTGAGTACACCGACCAGCGGGTCACTCTTCGTCAACGGCGAGGACGCCAGTTCGCTACCGGAGCGAAAGCGCGCCGCGATTCGGCGCGATACGATTGGGTTCGTGTTTCAGGATTTTCAGCTGATTCCGGACCTCTCCGCGTGGGACAACGCCGCGCTCCCGCAGGACCACACCGGGAGCCGCGACGAATCGTGGCTCGAAACGCTATTCGACGCGCTCGACATCACAGACCTCAGAGAGCAGTACCCAACTACGCTGAGCGGCGGGGAGAAACAACGCGTCGCCATCGCCCGCGCGCTGGCGAACAAACCCGACGTTGTGCTGGCGGACGAACCGACAGGACAACTCGACCCGAACACGGCCGAGCGCGTGCTTGATCTCCTCTTCAGAGTCAAAGCGCAGACGGATACCGCTCTCGTACTCATCAGCCACGACCGAGGGTTAGCACCGCGGTTCGCGGAGACAGTACTCCTCCAAGACGGCCGCATCACAGATGCGGACGACGACGAGCTGGAATCGATAGACTACTCTCCGCGGCAATGACCGCGCTCGGGGGCTGAGATGCGATTCGAATCGACGCTGCTTTCGTCGTGGTCTCGCCGGGAGTGGCTGAGTGTCGCTGTCATCGCCGTCACCACGGCGTTTCTCATCGGCTCCGCCGTCCTCTTGCTGACTGTCGGCTCCTACACATCGACGCTCGAAGGCGACCTCGAAAGCGCTTCGACGGCGACGTATTACGAGTCACACGACGCTGCCGTCGCCGCCACGGATACGGGAGACCTCGTATTTCCGCTCATACGTGTCGATATCGACGGTCACACCCGAACGGTCGTCGGGATTCCGCCGGACGCCCCACCGAGAATCGAGGAGGCGTCGGTCGCATGGCAACCAGCGACCGTCCCCAGCGCTCCGGACGAGGGGCTATACGGTCCAGTCCCCCGAACGACACAACTCCCCGTCGGAACGACCGACACGACGGTGTCACCACACCCGCCCGAACAGTCGATATTCCCGGCGGAGTGGTACGTCGGATCGGCTGATACGGTTACATCACTCGGAGCATCAGGCGCACTCGTCATCGAGGCCGGAGGAGAACCGGCAGGTATCGCACAGTGGCAAGAACAGGGAGCACCACTGATCGGCGCGTTACCGTTCTTAGTCAGCGGTCTCGGGCAGGTGATACGAACGCTCACCATCGCCGCCGTCGGCGGCGGATTACTCATCCTTGTCGTCGTCTACAACGTGACGCGAATGTCGATACGCGACCGCCATCCGGAGATACGGGTGGCGCGGGCGACCGGTATCTCACCGATCCGTCTCTTCGCTGTGCTGCAAGGGCGGGTTCTCGGACTCGTCGGGACAGGGGTGATATTGGGCTTTGCAATCGGTCTCATCACGACAAAAGCCGTCATCAACGCGGCGACGTACGCCGGATTGCCGGTCACGATACGGGCCGTCGTCACGTCGGATATTCTGTGGGCAGTGCTACAGATCGGTGGCTTCCTCCTCGGGATGGGCGTGCTCGCCGGCGTTCTCGCATCAGTTCCCGTCGTTCGAGGGAGTCCTGCGACAATCGGCCGCTCCACGAACACGACACAGTCGATTGCGACACGGGTTCGAGAACGGCTCTCGCTCGTCCAGCCCACGTTCGTCGATTGGCGGGCGGTCGTTCCGACGACGACGACAGTTGCCGTCTTCGTGCTGGTTATCCTCCTCACGACTGCAATCGGCGGCGCACTCGCACCACTGGCAACGACGTCGAGCGGCACTGTCACCGAGGCCGGTATCACGCACCCGCTGAATAGCCGAATCAGCGAGGAGTACGCGTCGGTCCTGCGCTCGCAGAACATCACGGCGAGTCCAGAGGTACTGTACGCGCAGACACGAAACGGCGAACCGTATCTCGCTCGCGGAGCGAACTACACGGCGTTCAGCGCGGTTTCGAATACGACAGTAGTCGAAGGGCGGACCCCAGCGGCCTACGACGAGGCCGTTATCGGGACAAGTCTCGCGGACACGCTCGATGTCAGCGTGGGTGAGACGATAATGGTCGGTGGAAGTGTCACGCCCGGCGTTCGGCGACTCACAATTGTCGGGCGATTCTCGGGCGACGGTATCACCGACGACCAACTACTCATTCCGCTACAGACGGGACAGCAGTTAGCCACCGACAGTAAAACCGTTCACCTCATCCGGACGAACGGTGATACGCTCGACTTCGAGCGATTTGCGGGGCAATCAAGCGGTATCGTCGTGACCGAGCTATCAGGTTCGTCATCGGTAGAAGTTAACCACACGTACACGCTGACGGTTCGAGGAGAGAACCTTGGGAAGAAAGCCGCGACGCGGAACGTAACGGTTCGCGCTGATAACAGGACGCGCAGTCGAACGCTCTCTGTCGGGCCGGGAGAAAGCGGCGCGGCCGATGTCGGGTTCACCTTCGCAGAGCCGGGAACGCACACGATAACAGCGGCAGAAATGACCAAGTCAGTCGAAGTGTTCAGTCCGCGAACGCTCCGACTCCCCGCGAAGTTCCCCAGACGGGCACCACCGGGTTCGACACTCATCGTCCCCGCGACGACGCGGAACGAGACGCCCGTTACGGGGGCGACAGTAACGCTCGGAGATCGGCAGGGTACGACGAACGAGCAGGGCACTGTCCTCATGCGCGTACCCACGGAACCGGGTGAGTACACGCTCACTATCGAGAAACAGAACTACACGAGCGAGCGGCGCACGCTCGTCGTCGAAGAGGATGCACCGCAGCGCCTCATCGGACGACTACAGGTATCACCACAACGCGGAACACGATTGACCAAGCCGGAGGTAACGGTACAGTTGGCGAACCCATGGGGGCAGTTTTTCGTGCGAAACGTTTCGCTCGTTACCCCCGCGGAGACGGAACACCGAACCGTGGAAATGACCGGCGGCAATATCACGCAAATTCGTATTCCGGCCTCGGACGCGGGACTTGATGACTCGCTCACCCCCGGAACGTACGACCTCCGATTAGTCTCGGATGAGATTGTCCTCGCAACGACGACGTACCGCGTCACCGGTGACGAACGGGTCACCGCTACGCTCGCGTCCCAAGGCGAGTACTCACAAGGGACGGCCATCAACCACGCCATCGAGAGCGTCTTCGGGAACGTTCGAGTACTGTTCCTCGTTATGATCGCTCTCGCTGGCGTCAGTACGGTCGGTGGGACAGCGGCAACGTTCGCTCATGCCGTCCACGCAAACCGACGCCGAATCGGTATCTTCCGTGCGACGGGTGCGAGTCGCCGGCAACTACTCGGAGTACTCGCCGTGGATGCAGTCAAACTGTCACTTCCGGCGATAGCTATCGCATTCGGGACGGCGTTCACCGTCATTTACGTTCTCGCTCGAAGCGACGTACTCGTCATCTTCGGCATTAAACTGCACGCGCCCCAGTCCGTAGAACTCCTCCTCGGGACTGGACTCGGCGCGCTTGCACTTGCGATTGGCAGTGCACTCGGCGTCGGATACGCCTTCCTCAGTCACGACCCCGAACGCCTGCTTCGGACCGAACGATAGGCGCACAGGCCGAATCAAGCGAACGCGGCGAGCGCTATCCGAGCGAACCTTCTTCTAAGGGAGCGTCCAGCGCATCTATCGCTTCGGGGGAGACGACGATGCTATCGTTCCGATACACCTCGGCGGGGAGTTCTTGATCCATGAACGCTGCCAGTTCATCGAGGAACTCGTCGGGACGGCTTTCGCGGACCGTGAGGTAGTTAGTGTACTCAGCATCGCTGGCCCGTAACGTGAGATACACTTGTAGGAACTCCTGTCTGATTCGTTCCGGTGCCGTCTTCAAGTACTGCGGAAGGGAGACATCCGCATCGGCGTTTTTCGTGCCTCTCGGAGCGCCGAGCGCGACCAAGGCGCGCGCCAGCGGTGCCTGTCCCTCCGTGGGCGAAATCTCCCACGTCTTGCGGCCATCGATATCCTGAACCGTACGGTAGCCCCCGGCAAGTCGTTCGACGGCGGCGGTGATCTGTGCCTCGTGTCCTTTCCCGAGGGTGAATCTGAGGCTGTAGTCCCGCGCACCAATGGATCCACCAGCGAAGACGGCGGCGACAAGCGTATTGAACGCGTGTCCCGCTTCGTCCTCCCACGTCGCGTCGAACCAGCCGTACTGGTGTCCGAAAGAGAGCGCTTTGACCTGATCTGGCTTTCCACCGTGCAACCAACCGTGGACACGGCCGCGGGGTAACCCAAACTCGTTCGAGACGGCTGAGGATCCTTTCTCGGGGTTGCGTTCGTGATACGACTGAACACATCGATACTGTTCGACCGCGTCCCACGCATCGTCGTACTGGCGGGGATCGTACGTGGAAACGAGATCGCGTTCGCTAATCACATGGAGGTCTCTTCTGGGCGGCATCTACTCGTATATGTACCCATCGAGAAATATTAAATATTCTTATTAGAATTGAATGACACTACTGATGAGTTTTGACTGTGCTCGGGTACCGCGCCGAAAGAAAGGAAAGTAAGAGGCCGGCGTGAGCCGGTGGTTCAGCCAGCGACGTTAGTCGCGGCGGACTGCGAGGAGCGCCGCGGCGAGGAGTGCCGTGACAGCAACGACGACACCGAAGCCGGGCGTACCCGTGCCGGTTTCAGTTTCAGTGTCTCCGCCGTCAGTCGGCGTGTCTCCGCCGTCAGTCGGCGTGGCCGTCGGCGTCGGCGTGTCCGTCGGCGTATCTTCGCCGTCAGTCGCCGTGTCCGTCTCGTTGTCCGGCGTGTCCGTCGGCGTCGGCGTCTCGGGACTCTCGACGACGTTACCATCAACCGTTACAGAGTCAGCTGCGCCGCCGTCGATCGTGATTTCGTAGGTGTCGCCAACTGCCTGTTCGCTGAAGTCGAGCGTAGCCGAGAACGTCTGGTTCTCGGTGACGTAGACGGTCGCGGGCTTCAGGAAGCTCGGCTGCGTGTCACCCGTCGAGCGGGCTCGTACGCTGACTTCCGTACCAGGCGCGACAGTCGTCTCGGCCATGATCGTCTGACCAGCAGCATTCGTCACGTTGTACGGGTCGTCGATCATGTAGTCGGCCTCGACAACTTCGTACTCGTCTTTGACCGTCTCACCGTCGTCTACGTCGGTGAGGTTACCTTCGTCCTCGTAGACCGTGAAGTTCGCTTCGAGCACGTGATCCTTGTCAATCGAACGCTCGGTCGTCGTGACCTGGTCCGTATCGTACTTGATGAAGTACGTGTTGTTGTCGGAGTCGGCCCAGACAGTCGTGTTGTCCGTACCGAGTTCGAGTTCGTACGGGTCGCGGTTCGCACCGGGGTTCGCTTGCTCAACGGTGAGCTCGAAGGCGCCGTCACTATTGACTTCGGAGAAGAACTCGCTGGACACGTCGTCGTCCGACTGTGCACCAAGGAGCCCTTCAAGACCGGAGGCCTCGAGCTTGTGGACCGCTATGTCGCCTTTGGCAATCTTGTTCGCCTGCGTGAGGTTGTTGTTCTCTACTGCGTCGTAGAGTTCGTCGATATCTTCGAAGTTCGTACCAGTCGGGGCGACCCAGCTCTGGATGTTCGTCGTGTTACGCTCTTCGAGCTCGAGCGTACCAGCGTCTTCGGAGTCGACAGTCTCATCCTGACCCGCGCGGACTTCGAGCGGGTACCGGCCCGGCTCGAGGAGCGACTTGACACTCTGCTCGATAGTTGCAGAGGTGATCTCGTCGTCGTCCTGATCTTCGAGCGACGGGGTACTGTAGACGTTACCGCCATCGCCGAGGTCACCGGACATTCCGGTTGCGGCGTAGGTGTTGAACAGGAGGCTGACCTGTCCGTCACCGTTGACGTCTTCGATCGTCACGTTGCTCTCGAAGGCGAGATCGTCCGACCCGAGCGACAGAGTTGCGAAGTCGGAGTTTTCGACGTTGATCGTGATGTTCGCAACGTCACCGCGCTGGTCCACGAAGAGACGGTCTCCGGGGAACGATGTGCGGCCCTCACCGGCCTTCTTAACAACGATCGAGGAGGATTCGGATTCGACGCCGGACTGCTTGTCCGTCGCCAGGACCGTGTAGTTGTCTGCGTCGAGGTCGAGTTCCGATGCGTTGAACGAGAACTCGTACTTGCGCTGACCCGAGAGTTCGACGTCACGTTGTTCGACGGTGTCACCGTCGGAGTCGAGCAGTTCGAGTCGGACCGGACGGTTGCCTGCCTTCGCCTCGACTACTCCCTCAATCTCGTCTTCAGTCGTGACGTTGAGGTCGTCGATGTTCACTTCGAGGCCGAGGTTACGGACGTTGACCTGCGCGCTGCCCTCGCCCTTGAGAGTGATGTTGTACTGACCGGTTTCAGTGTCGTCGGTCGTGCTGAAGACGTAGACCTGACTGTTCGTGCCAGTGTTACCTTCCTGGAAGGAGTCGAAGTCCTCGTCGTCAGAGGCCTCAACAGTAATCTCGGTTTGCGTCTTATCGGTGATAACAGCGATGTTGGAGCCCTGGTAGGCGTTGATGTCGCTGCCATCCTTCACCGGCACGGGAGCGACGGTTACCGTCTTGTTACCCGTGTCGTCGAGTGCGTTACCCGAGGTGTCCTCGATGCTATCGAAGAGCTTGATCTCCACGTCGCCCGTGTAGACGTCGTCGAGACCGAGCACGACGCGACCGGAGCTTCCCTTTTGATCGAGCGAGATCTTGCTGTCTGCAATCGGCTCCTCGTCGACGTAGAGGTTGAAGTCGCTCTTCTCGATGTCCTTGATAGGCTCGTTGAAGGCCAGTTCGAGTTCAGCATCCTCGCTCGCGGACGTGTCGTTGTCGTAGAGGTCTGCGTCCTCGAAGCTCGGAGCAGTGTTGTCCTCCTCAAGGTTGTTGACGGTGAGCTGCTGGATGTCAGTCGCAGCGAGGTCAGATCCGTCAGACTGCGTCATCGAGAGCGTGACCTGACCTTGCTGGTCGGATCCGATGTTGCTCGGCGCGTCAACCGTCACGGTACCGCTCAGGTAGATCGGGTCCGTAACGTCGCCAGAGGCAGGGTTGATGCTGATCTCTGCGCTAGCGTCGTTGTTCGTCAAGGTGACGGAGCCAGTGCCGATCTGGGTGCCCGAGGCGTTCTCGATGACCAGATTGGAGTTGGCGAACGTCACGCCCGCGGGGAGCGTGACGTTGATGGTATCCGCAGCGCCATCAGCGTTAGTATATCCAGAAATCGATACGTTCACGTTGTGCTGGCTGCCCGTTTCACCCTCATCGACATCTGTCGGACTGAAGGTTACTTTGGACGCACCAGAGACCGCAGCAGCACTTCCAGCGAACGCGATGGTGCCGGCGAAGACCGACATAACCATCAGCGCCGCGAGGAATACTGCGCGGAACTGCTTCGTATTACTTGTCATGGTTTGTCTATCGTTGGTACGACGACACAGGCTTTGGCCGTTTGTTGACGTCCCAATATCCTGAAGGGCTGGGGACACAGCTTACTCGCCAGCGTGTCGTCTCGGGTAGGGGTAGATGAGACAAATGACGGATCAGTTAAGTACTTTGTGAAGATGTCAGTGGATGGTACTGATTAACTAGTTGTAATTACCGGTTAGTTTTCATCATTGGGTTGCGAGAGTGAGCTTCGGGGCGGGCGGGCGAATGGGCGTGCGTACGCGGACGAAGAAACACACTTATCCTCACTGCGGAAATGGTCGTATAGCACATGGCCTCGACTCGAGTCTGTCTAGGCGTTTTCCTCGCAGTTTGCCTGTTGACGGTTCCCGTCTCAATCGGGCAAACGGCGGATTATCGTATCAGTACCGAGGAATCTGTCGATATTCCCGACCGAACAATCGAAACAAAGTGGGGCGAACAGACAGTCACAGACATCGGAAAATACCAAACTGGTGACTACGTCTCGGTTACGACCAACGCTCCGTCAGACAAGGAGTACACAGTTCGGATAATAAACAGCGAACAGGAACTCATGCACAGCAATCCCGGGGTGGGCGACGACGAGTCGAGGTTCGAACTCGACCGATACGACCCGGGGACGTACGCAGTCGCAATAATGAATGGAAGCGAGGAGGTATACGCCGTCCAACCGCTCGTGGTTGCCGGATACACGGTTGACCAGCATGCGCCAGAGAGTGCTGAGAGCGACGGCCAGATGGAGGTAAGCGTCGAGTTGACGAAGGTGAGCAACGACGTATCGCCACCGCCGGCAACTGTCGAAGTTGTCGTCGGAGACGATACGGACTCAGTTCGTACGACTGCGACGAAACAGTCCGACCTAACTTACACTGCCACTGTTGACCTCAGTTCGCTCTCGACCGGGGACTATCGAGTCTACAGCACGGTTCGGCGCGACAACGAAGTATTCGGAGAGAAGGAACTCATCGGTCTGAGCGATTCACAGCAGCTCTCCGTCGTGGCCGAACAGCCGTCGACACCGAGTACGACGGAACCGCAATCACCAACTGAGACGGAATCTCCGACGGCAACACCGACGACGACACCAACGACGACACCGACAACGAGTGAGTCGGCTCCGAACGGACAACAGCCCGCAGGTGGAGACTCTGCGGACGAAGATACAGACGCCACCACTTCGTCGCCTGCTGATTCGACGACCGAACAGGTGACGGACACCACTTCCACCGAACCACCTCAAAACACGACGGCGACGACGATGCCGACCCAAACGGCATCGTCAACAGCACCGTCTACGGCTGTACAGACGACAACCACGGAGACACCGGTCCTCCCGGACATCAGCCTCCTCATCCTGTTCGTTTCGCTGACGCTCCTGGCGCGTCGTGCCACGAACTGACGCTAGGAATAGCGGACCGGATAGAACCATCCCGCGCTTTTTCGTTCGATGCGATATCACGGCGGATAGTACACACGTAGCAGCGTCCTCGTCGGAACGAGACACAAACTAACGACCCCCCGAACGACTGCATGGAGCGACAAAAAGCGATTATCGGAGTTGTTCGTACGGAAGTGTGTACAACGATACGTCTGTATCGAGGTGTTCCGGAGGTTCTGTGAGGATCTCGCTTCGAGACTCGACGGCTTCTACCGGATAGACGTGCCATTGACTGCCATATCCGGCATAGACATCGACTGCCGTCGTGAAACGAAGGTCGTCCGGTGCCGTATGCGCTGTGAGCGACGATGGTACGTGTTCACCTGCTTCGTAGTGTTCGTCAGGCATATTCAGATTGAGGGAGCTACTGTTTCGGACGGTGTAGGTACTGGTTGACGGCCTGGGTAGGCGATCAGACCATGACAGTACCTCACATCCTAGCCGCACTAAGTACACGTCGGGTACCCATTTGAAGATTGTACCTGTGAGTATTGGTACGTGATCTCATATGGGGACAGTAACAAAGATGATAGCAACTCGGTCGCGGAAACGACCCGCCCTCGACTGAGGGTCGGATAACGGCAATCGGCTACTCGAAAAAGTGGGAAAACCGAATGGTCGCGTTGCTCAGTCGCGGCGAACCGCGAGGAGCGCCGCGGCGAGAAGCGCCGTGATAGCAGCAACGACACCGAATCCGGGCGTCAGACTTTCCGTCGGCGTATCGGTTGGTGTGTCCGTCGGCGGCGTCGAGGTCGTCGGCGTATCCGTCGTCGGCGTGTCCGTCGTCGGCGTCGAAGTCGTCGGTGTCGAGGTCGTCGGTGTCGAAGTCGTGGGCGTCGAGGTCGTCGGCGTCGGGGTCACGTCACCGCCGCCACCGCCGCCACCGCCGCCACCGCCACCGTCGTCACCGTCATCTCCATCATCACCGTCGTCACCGTCGTCACCGTCGTCACCGTCGTCACCGTCGTCACCGTCGTCACCGTCATCTCCGCCATCATCATCAGATCGGCTGATGACGATGCTTTCTGTCCCACCGGAGTGGGGAAGGAGGTTACCCTTCGTATCGGAGAATTCCTCAACCGTCACATCGACGTCAGTTCCGTCATTCGGGCTGTTAGCGGTCACATCAACGTTTGCGAGTGTGACCTGACCGGTCGGTCCCTGCGTTTTGTCGGTGTAACCGACGACAGTCAGGGTGACCGTGTTTCCGCTCTTGCTCTGGTCGGTACTCACGTCGAACGTCGAGGTTCCCGAAACATCGAGACTGACGGCGCTGTCGTTGTAGGTGATGTGCACCTTGTACGCGCCGACGCCATCGGCGTCCTCAACGTTCTGTGCGACCAGTGTCGCACTATCGTCTGCGTTCCCTTCGGTGATTGTGTCCTGCGCATTCACCGAGATGGTTTTGCTCGACTGCGCACCGGCGAATCCCGTCAGCCCAGCACTGACGAGCATGACGGCACACATCGCGGTGACGAGTACTTGCATACTTGTTCGCATCTTATTGCACCCCCGAGTAGTCCGGCGTTCGGTTGTCGGCGGCGTACTGTGCGATGAACATCGCGTCGATTGCGGACACGCGACCGTCGTCGTTCACGTCGGCGTACTCAGGGGACTGCCCCTTAGCGACGTCCGCTGAGACCGCGGAAGCATCCGTTGCGTCCACAGTGTCGTCACGGTTCACGTTTCCGAGTTCGTATCCTTCGTATTCGAGATCCACTTGCGTCGTCGCTCCTGTCGGCTTGATTTCCAGTCGTTTGTCGCCGTCAACCATCGATTCGGACACGAGATTACCGTCGGTGCTGACAGTCCCGTCACCTTTGGTGGCGACGGACGGCTCTTGGACTTCGTAGACGGCCGTTCCGGAGTCCTTCGAGAAGGTGAACGAAACGGTCGTATTTACGGGTGAGACAGCCGATCCTTCGGTCCGAGAGGTACTGCTGACGACGATGTTCGTCTCGTCGCTGGTGTAAGCGATGGGCTGAATCGTCTTCTCATCCTGCTTCACGAACGTCACGGAGTTGTCACCACCAACGGCCGTGTCGAACGTGAACGACGGGTAATCGCCGTCGAGACCGGACACGGAGACAGTGTGTTCGCCTTCGAGGACGGTCTCGGAGACGCTACTACCCACGGCGTTGCCGTCGATAGACACGTCGGCGTTGCTGACAGCGTTCCCGTCCGTATCGACAACGTTCGCCGAAACGGTACCCGTTCCGAGTGCCGTCATGGACGTACTAGCTCGGACGTTCTGGTCCGTGTTGTACAGCGGTCGGACGTCTGCGGAGACAGTCGTCGAACCGGGCGTATCGACGGTCACGTTGAAGTGATACGTGCGCGTCTCGCCAGCGTCGATGTTGGCACCACTGATAACGAGTGCGTCACCGGTCTGGAACGTACTGTCCTGAACCGCTGCTTCACGCGTGTTGCTCGGGTCACCATCGGCGTAGACGGTGTCCGTCGCGCCCGCGGGAAGCGACAGCGGACTGCTAATCGGTACTTCGACTACGGGGTTCAGGAACGCGTCGTCCGCGTTGTTCGTCACACGGACGGTGAGCGTCTGATTCCCGTTTGTGCTGAAGTCGTCCGGTGCTACCACCTCGACCGTATATGGGTCTTGCTGCGCAGCTACGGCTCCGGGACCGATTGCGAGCGCAATCGGTGCCAACACGAGGAGTGCGGCCGTCACTGCGGTAAATGTCTGCTTCATCTGAATCACCTCAGTTGTTCTCCGTATGCTCATCTTCGTTCACGACTTGCACCGACTCGACGCCGATGACGACGAGGCTGTCGGAGTTCTGTGCCTCTAACTCGATTTTACCAGTTCCCTCGTCGCGGAACTGCTGAAGTTCACTGGTCGAGAAGGTGACCGTATCGGTCGTCGTCGAACTATCGACCGATGCGGTCTTCGTCACGCCGCCAACCGTCACATCGACGGTCTGCGGAGTGACACCGCGCTGGTCCGCGGTGGTCAGCGCGTTGATTGCCACACCCGTCGCACGGGTGTTACCGAACGAGCCGTCACTGTCGTAGACGCCAACGAGGTAGTCGGTGGCATCCTCGACAGAGTCGGCTGCGTCCGAGGTTCCTTGGGTCGTCACGCCCTGCGTCTCGTTCAGTGCAAGGATCGAGTGACCCGTCGCCCGCGTGACTTCGCCGTTAGAACTCCAGAAGAAGGAGTTCCGATAGGCGTCCCACGAGCCATCGGCGTTCTGGTTGTCGATCAGCCACTGCGAACCGTTATCGATGGCAGTGGACAGGTCGGTATCGGTTTGTTGATTCACACGCTGACGGAGTGCAGCGCTCTCGTTGACCGTTGCGAGGCCGCGGAGCGCGAGTGCAGTCGCCTGCGGTTTCTGGCTGATGTCGGACTGACTTCGGTCGCTCGCCCAGCTACCGTCGCTGTTCTGGTTCTCGATGAGGAAGACTGCCGCATCGACGCGGAAGTCCTCGGCGGTCTGCGTAGCACTCGAGTTGAGGTGTGGCTCTGCGCGGTCGAACGCGACCATCGTGTACCCCGTCGAGGAGAACTGGTCGCGGAGGAAGTAATCCGTCGCGGGGACGGAGCCATCAGCGCGCTGGTGGTCGGAGAGCCACTCGATCGAACGACTTGCGTTGACCGTCTGGATATCGTCTGAGACCTCAGCGCGGGTCCCTTGCACTTCGTCGTTTGCAACCGACGTCACGCCCTGCAGCGCGGCGGTCGTGTAGTAGAGGTCGCCCTCGTCGTAGAAGGCGCCGCCGTACATGCTCCAAGAGCCGTCCTCGTTCTGTGCGAGATCAGGCCAGATGAGCGAGGACGCTTGGTTCGTGCCGAGCTTTTCGACACCGATTTCGATAGTGTCGTTCGCCCGTTGCCGGTTGTAGTTGTTCGGGATGTCGCCACTGCGGTAGTACTGGTCCGTCCGAAGCGCACCCATCATCTGGCTCGTCGTCTGCTCGACGCACCCGTACGGGTAGGTGAACAGATATTCGAGGCCTGCGAGGGTCCGTCCCTGTGAACCAGCCTGCACGGTGACGTTCACCGTGTGGTCGTAGGTCGTCGCACTGGACAGATCAACCGTCACGTTGTCCGAACCCGACGAAAGCGTCGTCGCGTTGGTGTCCGTGAGGCGGATCTTCGGCACCGAGAGGTTCAGAGTGGTGCTCGCCGACGACGTTTGGCCGTGTGCCTTCGTCGTGACGTTCACCTGCGCGTCGGAGACATCCTCAGTCGTGTTGACTCGGACCTTCCACGCAGCGGTCCCACCGGTAGCGGATGCTGGGACATCTTTGCTCGCGTTCTCCGAAGCGACCAGTTCGAGGCCGTCCGGGAGTTCGAGCGTCGCATTCACCGTCGTCGGGTAGTTCGTCTGGAACCGTGCCGTCGCGGTGAACGTCGTCCCGTTCGTCGCGTCAGTCGGGACCGAGATGTCCTCCGCGTCGAGGTTCAGATCGAACGCTTTGACCTCAATCGTCTTCGCTGCCTCGTTGTTGTCGAACGGTACTGCGTCGTCAACCGTCGCAGTCACCGTGTAATCGCCACCACTGTTGTAGGTGTGAGGCGCTCGCGTGGTGTTGGTCTGCGAGGCGTTGATACGACCCAGATCGACCGTCGTGTTACTGCCATCACCGTAGTCAACCGCGGCCGTCGCGTTCAGAATCGGTGCCGTACCGTTGTTCTTCACGAATACGACCGTGTTGGTGGGCGTACTGGCCAGCGTGTTTTTCGGGACGAAGACCCGAACGTCGGCGTCAGCGTACCGGACGAGCGTCGAGTTGACTGCGATGTTGTTGCCTTCGTCCGTCTCGGTGATTTCGTTGTTCGGGTCAACGATAACCGTCACGCGGGCGTTGCCGTCCGCAAGGTCGCCGAGCAGGTTGTCCTCAGCGAAGTCGGTGAAGTCGAACGAGAGTTCCGTCTCGTTCGCACTGTCGGTCCGGTTGGCGACGAAGCCTGTGTGCTTGGTGAGCGTCTTCGTCTCACCGGATGCACTCCGAATCCGGAGGTCAACAGTTGCGTTATCGACATCCACGAGACCGTCATTCGAGACCGTCACGTTCGCTGTGACGTTGTCGCCGAAGCGCTGTTGTCGCTCGATATCGAGGTCGGGCTTCAGATCAGCGCCTTCGGCGAGATGGATGACGAGATCTTTGCCGTTCTCGCTGACAGTGACGTTGCGCGTGTACGGACCCTCAGAGAACCGGTCTTCTTCCGGTGGTTCGACGATGACACCGACATCACCGCGAACCTCGATGCCGGTCTCACCGCCTTCACTGAAGATGGGTGTTCCTTGCGCCGTCGTCGATTCGGTGATACCCGTGATCGCGTCGTTGTTCCGATGGACGACAGTGACAGTTGCTCCCTCGACAGGGTCGCCGTCTTGGTCTACGACCGTGACGTTCAGCACACCGGCGTTCGGCAGGTCGAACGTCCCGATGTTCGAGACGTTCGTCACGGCGGGGACCGTCGTCAGCGCGTAGATGTCCGGCGAACCGTCGCGTTCGAACACCGGATCATCGGCTTGGCTAGCTGAGAGGTTGAGCTGCCGGTAGCCGACGTTCTGTTCGGTCGTCGCGTTCGCGGGGACGTAGAACGTCCCGTTGTCGTTGGTCACGGCACCGTTCACAGCGGTCACGTTCAGTCCGTCGAGGACGAAGCTGTACACGACGTCGTCGGCCGCCGCGTCGCCGTCAGACGTGTTGATGGTCCCGGTGATAAGCGGACCACCAGTGACCAACTGTTCGTCAATGTTGTTCTGTTCGTCCGGTTCGGTGAACTGATCGTCCGCATCGGCACGGACGCGAACGGTGTAGTTCCGTGCTTCCGCACGGGTGAGTTCAGCAGTCACCGTCGTCGAACTGCCGGGCGAGAGCGTCACGCTCTCGTTCGTCAGTTGAGTGTAGTTGGACCCGCCTTCAGGCTGTGCGTCGAGGACAACCGTCGCATCGGTCACCTCGGCGTTCCCGACGTTCGAGACCGTCGCTTCGACCGGAACGACGCCCTCAGAGACCTCCGACGGCGTGTTCGTCACGGTCGCCGCGAGGTCGGGAGCGGAGACGGTCACGGTCTTCGCATCGAGCGAGCCGATGCGAACCGTGTGGTCGCCGATACCGAGACTGTCCGCGGTGAACGAGACATTCGTGGTCTCGCCGCTGTCCAAGGAGACGTTTCTCGTCTCCAGAACCTCGTCATCGACAGCGAAGGCGACGAGGAAGGAGCCAGCCTGACCACCGGTATTTTCGACCGTCGCGTTCGCGGTGATGGACTCGCCCAGTGCGACGGTATCCGGAGACACCTCGAAGTTCGAGTATTCGAGGTTCGCCGGTGCGTTAACGGTCACCGTCGCGGGACCGAGTCCGGCAATTCCGAGGTCGTACGTGCCGGGCGCGAGCGTCTTGGTGAACGAGATGGTCTTCGACTCACCAGCGCCGAGCGTTCCGTTCTGGTAGTCGGTGATATCGCCGTTCTTGACGAACGAGGCGTTGTATTCGCCCGGACCGGAGCCGTTGTTTTCGACGGTCGCGGACACCGTGACACTGTCACCGAGGTCAACGTCGGTCGAGCTGACATCGAAGTTGGAGTACTCGATGTCCGGAATACCAGTGACAGTCACCGTCTTCGGAGCCAGACTGTTGAGACCGATATCGAACTGGCCGGTCTGGTCGAACGTCACATCGAAGGAGGCAGCAGCGGTCTGCCCGGGAGCGACCTGAACCGTCTGCTCGTCGATGATCTGTCCGTCGCGCTTGAGTTCGAAGGTGAAGTAGCCCTCGAAGTCACCGACGTTCTGAACGGTACCGTTGACGACCAGCGTCTCGTCGCTCGACAGTTCCGTCGTGGAGAGATCGAACTCGGTCAGCTCGAACGCGGGAGCCACAACGGAGAGAGCGACGCTGTCACCGATATAGGCCGTGTCACCGACCGGTTCCTTACTGACGGTTGCCGTGGCGGACTCCTTCGGGGAGAACGTCACGGTTCCGTCAGCGCCCGTCGTGTAGGTCTCGCCAGCGTAGGTCACGTTGGCGTTGGCAACCGGCTCATCCTCTTCGTTGGTCACCGTGAACGTGACTGGCGTCCCCTGCCGAACCGTCGTGTTGTTCGCCGCGAGGTTCAGTTGGACGCCTTCGACGAGTTTGATCGTGCTTTCGGACGTGATGGTTTCGGTGCTGTCCTGCGCCGTTGCAAAGTGAATAATCGAGTACTCGCCGGTCGAGAAATTCTCGTTCGTTTGCAGCGAGACAGTCTCCGTCGGGCCACCAACGGTACTGGTCAACGACGAGTACAGCGTCGTATCGCCGGTCGAAGTGACGTTCGTCGAATTATCAGTCAGCCGTTCGAGCAGCGAGATAACGTTCGTATTTCCGTTGTACTGGCCTTTGGGAAGTTCGCTTCCGAGGATGTTCGTACCATCCTCGATATCGACGACGCCTTCAACACCAGAGACAGAAGATTCGATAGCCTCGATTTCCGTCCCGTTGACTCGAATTTCCTGGCTTTGGTCGCTGATTTCGGTTTCGTTGAGCAAGAGAACGGTATGAGACACGTCGGACGCGCTGAGGTTCTGCGAGGCGTCCACGTGTACCGAGACATTGCTGCCGGTAGCGGCGACCGGTTGATGACTGACCGAGGACGCACCCTCACGCACGATGTAGTGATTAAAGCCAACAATGGTAATGTTGCTCTTGGCTTCGAGATCACCGTCAGAAATCTGAACGAGGCCGGGATGGTCAGGTTGGCTCCCGTTCTCGACTATCGCCACTGCAAAGACGTACTGACCGGATTTCTGGGGTGTAAATCGGAAGTAGTTCTTACCGGGTTCACCCGTCGTGTCATTGATAATTCGAGCATGCGTGTTCTCGCTGTCAGTGATGTATCGACTGATATGCTCGATCGAATCGGGTTTCTCGGCACCCTCTTTCAGTCGGATAGCGACTGTCTGAACGCGCTCATCGTCGATGACGTCCTGATACCCGTCTTGGAAGAACTTCGACGTGATCGGTTCCCCGCGTGTGAAAACGTGGAACTGTTGTTTATCCAGCGATGTGGATAGGTCTCCCGTCTTAATCCTCACAGAAGTACTCTCAATCGAGTGTGCGGGTTTCTGAACGTCGGACACATCTGGCGTACTAAATGTCTGCGCTCGTAGCGGCAACAGACTATACTGCCAGACTGAGATATTCTCTGTCGCATTTATCTTGAGATCATCACTCACGGAAAGCGGCGCCGTTCCACTCCCCGGAACGGCGACACTGTGAGTAGAATCCTGTTCACCTGACAACGCGGAAGCCGCGGACACAGGTCCGACGACTGTGGAGAAGACCACGACTCCCACTAGCACCAGACTTATCAGTTTGGTGCGGTTGCTATTCCCGAGCCTCATGGTTCTGTGAAACACAACGAGGGATATAATACTTCGGAATATGTTAACCCGATGTTATTTTTCAGAATGTTTTCAAAGAATAACCAAACCGAGACAGAGAATGGGTCTCCCCGGCGTCGTCAGAATATTCAGTGATGTCCTACGGACGATGAATTCGGTGTTGCTAGTTAAGTACCCCGACGGAAAATTTGATACGTCAGTATTGTAATACCAAAACAAATGAAGCGCCGTGCGTTTCTCGTCGGCCTCGGAACTTGTGGCTGCGCCAGTATTGCGGGATGTGGTGCGTCTGCGCCCGCTACGGAAGAAAACACCGACGGCGAAACGACCACTGAAGAAGCGACCTCGACGCCGACAAACAACGAGCGACGTCTGGCCGCGTTCCGATCATACATCACCGAACGAAATGTAACAGTCAAGAGACTAACATTAAACGGCGACAAGACAGCGGTATCACTCCGCTATCTCAGCAAGAAGTCGTCGTATCAGGAACTCGGTGGTGAAATCGGGATGATTGCGGGCGGATTCTTCCGGCAGGTAGATACCGAGTGGGATGTCGAACGACTAGATGCGACAGTACTGCAAGACGCCGACACGCCGTTCGGCACGTGGCACGCCAACGTTTCGTGGTACGAGCAGTTCCAAGCGGGAAAACTGACCGGCGACGAACTCTCGCTCAAAGTGTTGCAGACGCTGGAGCGACCGAAATAACAAACCCGATGGCTTCAAAACGCCGTACCCACCAATAGGAACCATGCCACTCTCGAAGCGGCACCAGTTTGTCCACGCGCAAGTCGCTTCGATGCTCGCCGTCGCAGTCGTACTGACGCTTCTTGAGAGTCTTTCTCTCGAACTGTTCTTCGTCGTCTCGCTGATCGCGTTTCTGGTCAACGTCGAACTCACTGCACCCTTCCGGATCACGCCGCGGTGGCGGCGACGACTCCGGTGGATAATTCTCGCCGGGCTGATCGGATTCGCGTACGTGGTCGTCCAACGAATCCTCGAAATCCTTCCGCCGGGGGTGCTGTAACGATGGCTGATCGCATCGGGCAGTACGCCCGAATCGCCGTCATCGGACTCGCGGTGGTCGTCGTCCTGAGTCTCGGCATCGGTGCGGCGACCAGTTCAGCATCGTTCAGCGCGTACAACTCAGCGTGGAACGGTGCGGCGGACGTACAACCGGTCGCATCGGAGACTGGAGCCACATTTAGCGTGGCGACCGAACTCGAAACGGCGTACCGAGAGCCGAACAATACCGTCTCGATCATTCTGTCACCAGATCAAGCTTACACACGCGCGGAAGCACAACGAGTCCGGGAGTTCGTCGAACAGGGCGGAACGGTCGTCGTTGCCGACGACTTCGGGCCGCATACGAACCCCCTTCTTTCAGCGCTCGACTCCGACGTTCGCATCGACGGTCGTCTGCTCCGTGATGAACAGCAGTACGCCACGACGCCGAACTTTAGCGAGGCGACCACCACACCGAACGCAACGTTCCTCAACACGGACCAGACGCTGACGCTTAACCACGGAAGCGCGCTCCGTGCGAACGGTACAACCGTGCTTGCACGGAGTTCTGAGTTCTCCTATGTCGATAGCAACCGAAACTACCAACTCGATGATAGCGAGGCGTTGGGATCGCGCCCCATCGCCACGCAGGAGTCCGTTGGCGACGGCACGATAGTCGTCGTCAGCGACCCCTCGATGTTCATCAACGCAATGCTCGAACGCGAGGGGAATCGTGCCTTCGTGACTGGACTTCTCGAATCACACGACCGGGTCGTCGCCGACTATAGCCACACAGAGCAGATACCTCCGCTCGCCGGGTTCGTACTCTGGCTTCAACGCACACCAATCGCACAAGTTGGATTTGGTGCGATAGCGCTCATACTCGTTGGTGTCATCGTGTTCCGACCACGGCAACTCGTTGGCGTGTTCGACCGCAAAACGGAGTCGACACCAGTAGACGCAGATGCGCTGAGAGCATATCTTGCGTCCCAGCACCCCGACTGGGACGAGACGGAGCTAGGCCGTGTAATGACAGGAGTTATGCCAGAAGAGACCAATTTATCAGAAGATGACTGACCCAGCGGAGCTTTACTCAACCCTCCAGACGGAGGCGGCGCGAGTTCTCATTGGGCAGGAGGACGCCCTCAAGCGGCTCACAATCTCACTTCTCACGCAGAGCCACTTACTTCTCGAAGGTGTCCCCGGCGTCGCGAAGACGACGTTAGCCGCCGCATTCGCCCAAACGACTGGACTGCAAGGACGACGGATCCAGATGACGCCGGACTTACTCCCCGCAGACATTACGGGGACGAAAATATACCGCGAGGACACCGGCGCTTTTGAGTTAGAACGCGGACCCGTGTTCTCGAATCTCGTCATCGCGGACGAGATTAACCGCGCGACGCCGAAAACGCAGAGCGCACTGCTCGAAGCGATGCAGGAGACGCAGGTCACAATCGAGGGCGAGACACTCAACCTGCCGACACCGTTCATGGTGGTCGCCACGCAGAACCCAATCGAGATGGAGGGGACGTTCGGTCTCCCCGAAGCCCAGCGTGATCGCTTCCAGTTCAAGATCGCCATCGACATTCCCTCCCGGGACAAACAGGCCGAGATCCTTGACCGATTTAATTACGAACCGAATCTCGGCCCCGACGATCTCGAACAAGTACTCTCTGCTGAAGACATCGCCTCGGCCCGCACCAAGGTCAAAAACGTCCACGTCGCCGAGCCAGTCCGCGATTACGTTCTCGATATTGCCGAAGGAACCCAAGAGACGCCCGACGTGAGTCACGGAATCTCTCCGCGTGGGAGCCTCCACCTGCTACAGGCGGCCAAAGCCCACGCGGCAATCGAAGGCCGACACTACGTAATCCCTGACGACGTGAAGACACTCGCGGTGTCGGCGCTCGCACACCGTCTCGTGCTCAGCACCGACGCCGAAATTGGTGACGTCGAACCCGAAGCAATCATCGAAGGCATCTTAGACACGACGACGCCGCCGAGTCGGGGCGACGTGACCGCACAAGCTCCCGCAGTCGGTGATGGCGGCCGTACCAAACAGAAGGATTAGCCCTGTTTTGTCGAAGCCGAGTCAATCGTCCGGTAGCGGTACGAGATGAGGTACTCGTCGGAATCGACTGATTCGACCGACTCAGTTTCGACGGACGCGCCGAGTCCCCGAGCCAGTCCCACGCCGATGACTGACACGAGTGGATGGTCGAACGCCGTCAACTCGCCGTACGCCGAGTGACCCGCCCGGACCGATACGCGGTTCGTCGCGGTATCGACTTCCGCATCGGCGTACGTCGAGAGTTCGAACTGCTCGACGACGGCTTCGCAGAGTTGGTCGGCGAGATCAGCAGGCTCAGAAGGGTTCGTGTTTGCCGCGTCTGCAAACTCCGAGAGCAGCGAGACGCCAGTCGGTTCGAGCGAGATCCCCCGCCGCATCTCATCGTCAGGTTCGACGAACGTCGCGGCCAACGCGTCATCTGATGGAAGCTCCCACCCGCGCGCTTGCGGAATAAAAAGGCGTATCTGCTCCGGCGAGACCGCTTCTTGGTCACGGACACGTGGAACATACACCGTCGTATCCTGCAGTCCGAGTTCATCGACCAGACTGGAGGCGTGCCGGTCGTGTGCGGTAAACACCGACTGACCGACCGATACGGGAACAAGTTGGTCGGGCGTGAGGTAGTACAGCAGACTCGCACCGAACCCGCCAGTGCCTGCGAGGACTAATAGCGTCGTCCGCAACGCAGGGAGGACTGCCGCCCCCGCCAACGCACACAAGCCGATAGCGGCCATTCCGATTGCGGTCCGCCGGTACTGCGCCTGCCGAGCGCGGAGATATTCCTCACGGAGTCGTCGATTCTCCTCACGCAACACCTCGATTCGTCCACGAAGCGTCTCACGGTCGGCCGGCGACTCATCGTGCAGCGGAGACTCGTCGTCCACATCCGTTTCGGTCACCGAACTCATGCCGACCCCTCAACCAATCCCATACTAATTCGCTGATAGCGGTGGATCGTATAAAAAGCGACGGCACACAGACAGCAGAGTATCGCGCCGAGCAACCACAGGTTGGTCGTCAGTTGCCAACTGACGGCGAGGACGGAGAGCAGAATCGCGCACGCGGCAATATTCAGAATGAGAGCGCGACGCCACGTCGCCTCCTGTGTCGAAGCGCCGAGGAGAAGGCCGAAGAAGCCGAGACCCGAAAGCAGATTCGCCCCTGTCAGGGGGTCGGAACTCAGCGCGGCGAGACAAACGGCCCCGAACGCGACAGCGAACACTCTCGGTGTCCACGCCACCGCGATACCGACGAGAACAGAGAGCAGAAGACCGAACAGACCACCGGAGCCGACCAACCCGACGGCGACTGCAACGAATCCAAACCCAGTGACAAGAGACGCCGGAGAGGCGGGCGACGATGGGAGAGACTCAGCCATCAGCCCCACCCCTCCGAGCGTCGCTGACTGCTCGGCCCTGACTGCCGGATCGATTCCAGTCTGGTTTCGTGAGCGACCTCGAACGCGGTAACGCCGTCGAGTTTGTTGAGGCGCTTGCGGAACGACTCGAACTCACGGTATTCGGCGTAGGCTGCCTCGATATTGCCCAGTGTGGAATCGAACAGTGCCGACGGCGTGATAAACACGAGGACGCGGCCCTCAGTTCGACGCACGGCTTTGATCGATTCGTACAGTTCGCTCCGATTCGTATCGTCAGTCAGCACGACACTCCACACGGCACCCTGCAACCGGCCGAGACGGGATTGCGTCGTCGAAAACAGTGGTCGGTCAGCAAATCGGTCGGCGTATCGGTTGGTCGCACCGAAATACGGTCGAAGCGTCTCCCCAAATGCGGTGTTATCCTCGGAGAGAGTTGTTGCAGTGCGGCGCGATATCGCCGCTTGTCCCGGTTTTGCGTCAGCGGCCCCGCTCTCACCAGTCGTCGGTTCCAGATTACGAAGCGTCGAACGAATCGACCGATACTGCCTTTCGCTCGCTCTCGGTGGTGCCGTATTCGTCGTTCCCTCGTCACCGACAGTGTAGAGACCGATAGGGTCGTCCAACGAATCCGCGCTGTTGACGAACGCGAGCGCAATCTCCCGCAGGAAATCGAGCTTTGTCTCGCCGGGCGTCCCGTCCGCCGTCGATGCCCGATGATCGACGATGAGTGCTGTCTGCCGTACGGTCGGCATCTCGTAATCACGGATGTGGGGATGGTTGAGTCGTGCCGTCGCCTTCCAATCGATCCGGCTGATGTCGTCTCCGTAGACGTACCGCCGTATCTCGGCGGGTTCCAGACCGGACCCACGCTGCCCGGACTCGTGTTCGCCGAAACTAGTCGAAACCCTGTTTCCGCCCTGTCCGACGTGAATTCGGCGCGGTGCTCGTGGTTCAACGGTCAGCGTTTCTTCGACTGCGACCGAGAACGTCTCCTCGAAGCATCCGGCTGGGCCAGTCACGGTCACCTCCGGTGGGGAAAACCGTGCAACACCAGCCGTCGGGACGGTCAGTTGGTACGACTGCCGTGTCACCTGCCCGTCCGCGACAGATACCGTCCGTTCATCCGGAGAGACAGACGTTGCGATGAGCGGCAGTGACGGTGAGATAGTGACATCGAGCAGTGTTTCCACCGGGAGATCCGCGCGAAGAGTTAACAGAACCGGTTCGTCGGTGAGTACGTGGGTGCGCGAGAGGTGTTGTTCGACCGACATCGCACTCGAGACAGTCAGTAGTTCATTCGTGAACCGGTACTGACTCATGAGAACAGTTCCAGCGATGAGCGCAGCAGCGCCGAGCAAGAGCGGATCGGCAAAAATGCCAGCGAGTACGCAGAGCAGTCCGCCTGTACCCACCGCGCCCCAAAACCGGTTTGTCGGCCGCATCTGTCTGTGGTCACTTCGGTCTGGAGCACAAAAGTGTGCCCGTTCGAGTTAACCGACGACGACAGATGGCATCCGAACGAGAGTGCGCAAGATGTTTTACGATCCGCTTCGCGTATTCACCAACAGTGACACTCAAGGGGGGTGCTGCATCAGTCGCAATCGGCCTCATCGCGTTCTGCCTTGTCGTCGCACCGGTCGGCGGGGTCGCGGGAGTCTCAACTGGCGGTCCAGCCCCGGCTCCCGCGCCGAGCGTGAGTCAGGTCGCAACACCGACAGACGCGCCGACGACTTCGAACAACTCCACGATACAGCACGCCAACCCGGATAGCGCGTCCGGCAGCGGAGACCTATCCACGATTCGAGAATGGCTCTCCGGGCGAATCTCAGAAACGCTCATCGACTGTACAGAACAGACCCGAGTGGCAGAGCGCGTTGCGTGCTCTCGGCTCGATGAATCATACCCGGACTGGGCCTCGAAGTACGCGACAGTCGTTCAGGAGTCCGGTGAGCGTGGAGACAGCGAAGAGACGCTGGCGGAGTTCAACAAGACGCGAACCCAACAGCGTTCCTACATTGAGGCAGTCAACGACTTCCGCGAGACCAAATCGAAGTACGAGCGAGCGCGTGAGAGCGGTAACACCTCGAAAGCTCGATCCCTGGCGCGCGAACTGGTAGCCGACGCGGTCGCTGTGAATCGAACCGGCGGACAACTGCAAGGCCAGTACCAACAGCTAACGGATCGAACTTCACTCGACCTCGACGAAGGAAGCCAGACCATCGAGGTGGTTGTAGAAAACACGACGGAGACATCGGAGCAGATTCGTGAGTTGGAGTTCGTCGAAACGACGTTACAGATCAGTGCGAATCGGACGACCGCTAGCTTCGGGTCACCGACTCGATTAGACGGACGGCTGGCCACAAATGAGTCGAAGGCAGTCGCAAATCGAGCGATTAACGTTTTGGTTGGCGAGCAACTGTTACGAACTCAAACCGACGCTGAGGGCCGTTTCGACCTCGTCTATCGACCGACGTTGCTGTCGCTCGATAGCGACCGAGTGCGCGTTATGTACCGACCAGCCCGAACGTCGCTTTACGGCCGGTCGGAGACGACCGTCGGTCTCTCGGTGAGACAGACGAACGCTTCCGTGACGGTGAGTCGGTCGGATGAAACCGCCCGATACGGGGAGATAGTTCGGTTTACTGGCCGAGTTAGTGCCGCCGGACGCGACGTGGCAAACGTCCCCGTCCGTGTCTCGCTCGGAGAGCGGTCCAGAACGGTCACGACGACGGCAAACGGAACCTTCAGCGTACCACTCCCCGTTCCCGCCAGTCTCGCGGTCGGAACGCAAACAGCGAATGCGGCGGTTGCACTCACCGACCGAGCGATCAGTAGCGCGCAGAACCGAACGGCCGTTCAAATCCGGTCAACGGAGACGAATCTCTCGCTGTCAGCGACGAACGTTACGAACTCGGCCGCGCAGATCAGCGGGCAACTCACGACTGACTCTGGACAGCCAGTCAGTAGCCAACAGATACAGATTCGAGTCGGCGGAACGACGGTTAAGACGCTCTCGACGGACGCACGTGGGATGGTTCAATCGACAATCGGCCTCGAAGAAGCGAACGGTTCTGTCACTGTCACAGCGGCCTACGATCCGAACGGTGGAAATCTCGAACCCAGTACCGACGCAGTCGAATTGACTGTTCCGAGCGGTGAGCACACAGGAACAGGAACGTCGTGGTGGAACGCACCGACTGGGTTCATCGCAATCGTCGGCCTGCTGGCTGTGTTAGGGACGAGCGGAATCGTAGCGGCTGAAGCGCTCGAGTTGCTTCCGACACGCATACTCGACCTGCTGAGTCGGAAACGCGATCAGAAACAGAGCGTGTCGTCTGAGATAGCCGCAGCAGAGACAGAAGAGATCACGACAACCGCCACGGCAGACGCCACTGAATCTGCTGCGGTGGATGCCGAACTGGCTGCGGTCGTCGAACCACAGTTAGCGCGCGGTGCGACCGACGAGGCGGTCATTGCAACCTACGAGACGATACGGACCAAGATGACCGACTCGCTCGGCGTTGAAAAATCGCTGACGCACTGGGAACTGTTAGAGCACGTCCGGGCGGAGGCGTCCGAAGACGTGAGCGCCATATTCACCGAACTCACGAGTGCCTACGAGCAAGCGGCGTACGCACCTGAGCCAGTGCAGAGAGACCGCGCTTTGGAGCTGCTCGAAGTTGCACAGCAGGTAGTCGATCAGACCGACCAATTTTAGTGGGACGTTGACTGAGACGTAGCAAATGAGTCGAGACATGGATTGGCGGCTCCTCCTCCCGAGGCCACTCCGAACTCTCCCGGCAGACCTCGGGGCAGTCCTCGTACTCGTCGTCTTGACGGTCGCAGCGGCGACTATTCCTGTCATCAAGGGGACGCCGATTCGAATCATCCTCGGCCTCCCGTATCTGTTGTTCATCCCCGGATACGCGCTCGTTGCCGCGCTCTTTCCCGAAGCAGCCGAGCGCTCCACAAGGATGGACGACAACGAGACGGAGATCGAAAGTGGCATCGACGGCATCGAGCGGGTTGCGCTCTCGTTCGGTCTCAGCATCGCTGTCGTCCCGCTAATCGGCCTACTACTCAATTTCACTCCGTGGGGAATGCGCCTCATCCCCATCGTGGCCATCGTCAGCGCGTTCACAGTCATCCTCACATTCGTCGCATCACGCCGTCGTCAGGCGCTCAACGAAACCGATCGGTTCGTCGTCCCGTACGAGCGCTGGATCACCGACGCGAAAGCGGAACTGTTTGCGCCAGACTCGCGGGCGGATGCAGCACTGAACGTGTTGCTGGTAGTCAGCATCCTTCTCGCCGCCGGGAGTACCGGATATGCAATTTTCGTGCCACCGCCGGGAGAGCAGTTCTCCGAGTTGTACTTGCTCACCGAAGACGAGTCAGGCGACTTGGTAGCCGACGAATATCCGACGGAGTTCATCCGCGGCGAGGCAAAGCCACTGCACATCGGCATCGGAAACCACGAAGGGCGAGAAGTGCAGTACACCGTAGTAGCACAACTCCATCGCGTCGAAAGGCAGAATAACGCAACGGTAGTACGGGAGCGAACCGAGTTACACCGATACACGCAAACAGTCGGGGCGAACAGTACGTGGTCGACGAAAACGACAGTCTCACCTTCGATGACCGGTGACCGACTCAGACTCACCTATCTGCTCTACAAAGGATCAGCCCCAGAGAATCCGACGATAGACAACGCATACCGTGAGAATCACCTCTGGGTGAACGTGAGCGCACCCCAGTAAGAGAATCAGCGTTTCAGATCGTTAGCGCTTCAGATCCGAGCCATCGACTGAACTATCAGCGAAATCATCGAGTTCCGTCTCCGAGAGGTCGTCGGAGTCACCACTCGACTCGGCCGCTTTAAGCGCCCGTTCTCGCAACTGTTCGATTCGAGGGATGTCCGTCACGCCAGCGAACAGCACTGTCACCGAAACCCGGTCTGAATCGGAGCGCGGGTCGTCACCGCCACGAATCTCCATGCTTTCGGTCTCCTCTTCGATCCACTGTCTGCTCTGCTCGATACCTTTTCGACTCAGCCACTGGGGCGGACCACTCGTAACCACGAGCGCTCGTTGAGAACTCGAGACGTCACAGGGAAGCGTCAGCCGTCCGCGCGTCGCTTTCCGTGCCGCAGTGGTGATTCGATTCATCGCCTCGATTTCGTCGGGTTCGTTGTCAGACGAGCCAAACAGGTTACCGAGGCTGAAGCCCGACGAGTCGTCGGTTGGCAGCGTACTCGATGCGTGGCCAATCGTCGAAACGCCACCGCCACGGAGCGTGTTGATGATTTCGCTCGAATCGATGACGCTCTCGGCGACCACGTTCTCGTCGGTAACTTCGCCCGCGTTGAATAGCACCGAAAGCCGACGGACTAATTCGCCGTTGAGACGGTCGTGCGCTTCCGTGACTTCCTCGCCGGATTTGAGCCACGTATCGTTGTCGAACAAGAGGAGGTTATCAACGTGATTGACAAGTGTCCGGAACGACCGGACGGCGTTGTACGCGAAGACATCCTCTTCCTCGGAAGCGGGGAGAACTCCGAGTCCGTAGACGGGTTTTTCGTAGATTCGGTCGAGTTCGTTGGCGAGTACCGGAGCGGCACCGCTCCCCGTTCCACCGCCCAATCCCGCGACGACGAGGAACGCATCGGCCCGAGAGGTCGGGATATCGTCTAGCGACCGGATGAGTTGTTGTGCGTCTTGCTCAGCGAGGTCGGCGGCGAACTCAGTGTCCGCACCGACGCCGTGGCCTTTGGCATCAACCTCCCCGAATAGCTGGCGATGGTGTTCAGGAACGTGAGACAGTTCTTTGAGATCAGCGCGTGCAGTGTTGAACGCGACTGCTCCTTCGATGAAGTCCTGCTCGGTCTGTCGTTCATATTCGAGAAACCGGTCAACAATCTTCCCACCGGCCTGACCGATACCGAGCAACACGAGACGCATGGATGACATATATACCAGGTGCTCTGTTCAATCTTCTGAATTTGTCCGGCACTTCAGCCGAGTTCTTAGCCTGTCGTCTCTGATTTTTCGAGACGTGCGTCAGCTATCGATCATCGCACAAACTATGTACTGAGAGAGACATGTTCTCATAGCAGATACATTGCCGCAAGATTGGTGTAACAAAGGTATGGTTGTTACACTATAATGTATGTGTATTTATATGATAGAAGAAGTGAATTAGTGGCATGCCTATTCGGAGAGAGGAAGAGGGACGTAAACACAGAGATAGTGCCGACGGGGAAGTCGTAAATATCGGCACCAAAGACGATATCGATCAGTTCGTTCGAGAAGTCTTCCAGCACGAGTGGAGCGACTATTTGGATACGTACCCTCCGGAAACCGGTGATCGAACGTGGGAGTGGAGCGACTCCGGAAAGCCGTGGGGACGACTGCAGCCACACGTCTGGCGATCTGGACGCGAATACGGCCTCGACCTTCACTTCGAACACCACCCCACCGCAGAACAGTATACGACCGGGACGTTGCAGTTCGAACTTCATTTAGAGGACTGCGAAACGGGGAGTGCTGATTTCTCGGCCGAAACACTCCACCAACAGTTTCGAAACCGGTTCGAACGGCGTGCAAAACGTGTCAAACCCGCGCTATCGGAACGCACCGAGTGGAGTCAGTTTCGGATCACCGGAAGCCTAGATGAGCATGTCCTGTGCCGTGCGGTGTACCCGTTCACGTCCCTCAACAAACGAGCGTACTACGAAACACTCCGAACAGCAGTCGAAGACCACGAACGTATCACGAGTTTTGCGACGGACATGCTCTCTGAACTCACGCAGTCGATGCCGCCGGCCAGAGAGCGTTCGAGATAGAGTGACGAGCGGTCAGTATTATACTCGGCCGAATACACATCGCCTCAACAACGACTTCACACACGTCGATGCTATCAGCGTTTTCGACATCGTATCTGACGAATCCTATTGTGGTCCGCCATTACTAAAACGCGATTCATGACTATATTATGGCAGTCTACAATTAGAAAATAGAAGTTGTAGATACTAATTCTTTTCTAGATAGATTTTCTACCCATATCACTGTATTCTGACAATATTCGGTTCTAAATTAGTATTTATACTATTATAATCCCGCAATACGGCGGTGTAATCGGTATATGTGTGAATAATTCGGCCAAATTATCATCGTGTTTGGAAAGATACATGGGGTGTGGAGGGTCGAAGCGAAATTTGTCACCGATACCGTGTTTGTTTACTAATGTAGTTCTCCTGGAGACCTCCCCAACCGTCGTGTTCTGGGCTTGCGGCGTGCCAGCGAGTGAAATCAGACAATCCGGATCGTGGATACGTGGACGTTGATCGTGTTATCTATTCCACCATTACAGTATTATTCTTGTAAAGATAGAATATAGTAGCTTGCGTTCAGAATTCCAGTTGGACTGGAATCGGATCTTATCCTCACCTACAGACAGCTTTTGTAGCTTGGTTCAGACAAAGTAGTTGGGATCTAATTATAGATGTCCACGACGCATACGTCGATTGTCTGAATAATTCAACAGATCCCTAGAGCCGACACACTTAGTTATCTCCAGATATTTGGTGTTATTATTCACAACATGAGCAAATTCAAATACAATATGTGCAACGGGATTAGTAGGAGAAGGCTGATTTTATTAACAGCTAGTTCTATAGTCGGGATTTCCGGCTGTATAGGTACATCTGAGTTAAATTCATCTCAATCAATTCTAATACGTAACGAAACAACTACTCAACAGGTTATTGACGTGATTCTCAAAAACGAAGGAAAGAATTCCGAAGTGGTGTACGAGTCTACCTTCTCAGTAGATCCGAATGAACAGATCCGCAAAGAAGATGTTGTACCTGCTAGTGATTATAAGTATATTGTTGAGTCAGATGGTTTGAAATCTAAGGATGGGATCTGGAGAGTGGATTCAGACCATAGATCGAATATCATAGTAATAGAAATAAAAAAAGATGAAAATAACACACACATACATGTTGTAACAGTCGGTCATTAGTCTCTGATTGCAGAAGTGTCAGAATTATTTGTTTTCTCATAACTATTATAGGGTAGTGAACATTATCTTGGAATGTATGAGTCAAAAGACCCATACCCGTCGGAAGTTCCTGTATCGAACAGGCGCAGCAATTTGTAGTATCTCAACCCTCCCCGTTGTTACAGCCGAGTCCAACGAATCGGAGTATGATGTTCCAATTCGTCAGGTGCGAAAATTACTTTGGCAACACAAAATTGACGAAGCAAAAGCGTTCATGGATAAGCACAACATGAAATATCATATGGCCCGAGGCGTTCCTTCGTTTAAAGAGGGAGATGTGAGTACGGATAGATATGGAAGTCCAAGTGAGGATAATAAAACCGATCTTTGGTTGAGTCTAAATGAAATTGAAGAGGGTAATCCTGAAAAGAATATTCCACCGGTTTATGACGCCACAATCTCATGGAATCTCAGTGAATGGAATAACGACGCTGGTGACTTCACTCAAAAAGTTGGATCAAAAGACTCAGCGGCTATATCTTGGTCTCAAGACTATTGGCAGGCAGTTGATGAGAGCCGAGAGAATGTAAAATATGAAAATGATCGAATTGAATACGAGGAAATGAAAGGTTTGGAGTAAGAGTAGAATTTGACGAAAAACGAACACCCACAGATGGTACTGATCAAAGTGTCAATGCCGCCTTCAGTACCGAAATAAAAGCAATAAACCGAGATCAATACACTGGTAGTTACAACATTAATGGAGAGTACGTCCACACATATGATGACGATGAAGTAGATATTGCATATAACTTTGGGCCATTCTCACTCAATCCAAAGGAGAGTAAAACGCCTCATTGGGAAATGAATGCGAGTGATGATGCATAGTCTTAACAGTCTTTGAAAAGTAGGAGATAATAAACCTCCTTATTGTAACAATAACTGATCGAGCAAGTAGCAGTGTGTAGCAATCGATGATTGGGAAATTATGAACTAGACTACCACTCCACTCTGGCTCTCTATTTTTACTGCGGAACCAATATCAATTATTATGAATTGGTATTTTCAATGAAAGCATCCTCGATAGTTCCGAATTCAACATCAAACCACTGTATCTCGTTAGTGCTATCAAGCCGATTTAGAACTGTTGTGAAGACGTGTGCTGACTCGCTGACCACACTCAAATAGCCGTCCCCATCAATATTAACGTCAGAAACGGAATCAATGTCTTGGACCTCAGTAAGTCCCTTTTTCGGCTGCGCAAGTGCGACGACGAGCCGTGGTTTGACATCTGCACTTGCGCGAATTTCTCGTGGCTTGCCTTCTGCTACTAATTGGCCATCGTCCAACAACCCAATACGGCCACAGACACGTTCGACTTGCTCAAGAACATGACTCGAAAAGAAGACTGTTGTACCACGGTTGGTCTGTGTCATAACGATGTCACGGACCAGTTGTGTTCCAAATGGGTCTAATCCTGAGAATGGTTCATCAAGAATAAGAAGGTCTGGGTCTCCGACAAGTGCCATCGCTAATCCGAGCCGTTGCTGCATACCTTTTGAGTAGCTCTGAGCAGGCGAATCCTTTGCATCCTCGAGTCCAACCCGATTAAGTAGGGTATCGGTATTAATGTCCACTCCTTTAGTATTGGCAACAAACTCGATATGTTGACGTCCGGTTAAGCGCGCATACACGTCGAATTGGTCCGGGAGAATTCCAACACGGCTATGAACTTGTGATGCATCCTCACGTGCATCTAATCCAAATATCTCTATTTGTCCACTAGTTGGTTGAATGTAGTTCATTAGGGCATCAATTGTTGTCGACTTACCTGCTCCGTTTGGGCCGAGAAACCCGTAAACTTCACCCTCTTTGACGCTGAGGTTAAGGCCATCGACGGCTGTTGTTGATTTGTACTCTTTCGTGAAGTTGGTGATGTCAATAGCGGTCATGATGTGTTATGTAAGGTCACTTGTTTGGAATCGACGCAACGCGAGCGCAAATGGAATAATCCCCCATACAGCAAGGGTTCCCACCGATGCTACGGGTGATAGAATAATCGGAACTTGACCATCTGAGTATGATACGTCCACGACTAATGAGTGTGTGAGCGCGTTCAGATTTGGGCTCGTAACGGCGTTTTCAATATGTAATACCATGGTGTAGCTAGACCCAGAGTTGCCGACTCCTATTGCCCAATTCCACAAGACAGTCACTGCCTGTCTTGGGGAGAGTCGTCGAGTAAGGAAGTATAAGCTATCTGGTGGAGGTGGTTGTATAATATATGAATATCCAAAGATTGAGTCCCAAATAATAGGATGAATTCCGCTCCAGAACAAAACAAAGAACAGGTAGACTATCGCTGCCGACACGGCGGCAACACCTCGGGAGAAGAAACTTGACAGTGCGACCACGATAGCCGTATTTGTTCCAATGTACATAATTGTTGCAACTAGTGTACCTGAAAAAGCAACACTTGGGAATGATCCTGTCTGTATTGACCCAATGGCGAAGCACACAATAAGTGCATAGCCGATTATAACTGAGAGTGCGAACCAGAGTCCAGCACCTTTACCAATTAAGACACTTGTTCGAGAGGGAGGGAGCCCCGCAGTATAGCGAATCGTGCCTGATTCACGTTCTTCTGCGATCGAGCGGTATCCGAGGAAAACTGGTCCAACGAGTCCAAAGATAGTCACTGCCTGTTGACCAACAGCTGCTGGAAGTTGCTGTCCGATTTGGGAGGATATATTTGGAGATATCGTTGTAAGGGAGTAGAGATATGCCATAACCACAAGCCCAAAAAGGAGCGGTGCCGCGAGTGAACGGAGGATATCAGTGAATTCTCGACGTGCTATCGGGAGCCACGACTCAGACGTTGGGTCGGAATTAACCGCACCCATTACGAACTCCACGACCCGAAATGGAATAAATCCAAGACGGTACGAAGTACGACGGAAGATTCGAGGGACAGATTCACTAAATATGTTCCGAAACTTATCAGACTGAACTGGCAAATCAAGACGACTAAAGACTGCTGATGCAAATGCGATTGGAACTATAATCCACGCAATAAGAATTAGTACCGAAACCCACGGCGACAAGACGATAGGATATCCAGATCCAAATAATGCTCCAACATGATAGCCAGCCTCACCCTGCAACCCATACTGTATTGAATCTACGAAATTACTGTCTGTATTTCCAACACCAGTTAGTGTATTCACCACAACAAAAAATGAGTTAATCGGGGTGAGACGTCGGGCGACAAGGAGAATGACTGACTGGGGAGGTTGTCCGATAGAGACATTCTGAGAAGTTATAAATTGGTGGATTGCCGCGACAATATCTGTCCAATACGCCATCACAATTACGCAGACAGTACTACAAGCAACTGCATGAACAGTGGATTCAACAACCGCTGAGATGGCAGTGATGGTAGCGACTACTGCAAGTATAAAGAGGGCTGTTACGACAGTGTACCCAATGAGTAGAAAGACCGGTAATGTCCCATAATGGTTCCAGCCTAAGATAGCAGTACCTACCACACCCATCAGCACAGGACAGAAGAGTGCGAGTCCTCGCCCGAAGGCAGTTCCAATGATAATCTCACTGCGCGTTAGTGGCGTTCCAGCAGTGATTCGGATATTTCCTGATTGACGACTGTGAATTATACTTCGAAACGCCACAGGAACGGCAAAATACGAAGCAAAGGCAACTGCTGTTTCTGATGCCGCTACGGCAATCCATCCACCAGTCACTGTGACTTCATTACCAAAGGGAGTAATAAATGAATTACCTACCAATACAACAACGGGAGTAACGATCCAGAGCCACTTCAATCGAACAAGTAGCCAAAATTCGCGCTGTATGAGAGCTTGAACTCTTCGAACGCTACTGCTGGCGTTACCAAGCCACGAGACTAACTTGGATTTGTTCACTAAATAATAGACTGGTTCTGATAAGTATATATCTTTCTACACTAGAGACGGAATTGTTTAGATTGGCATCACGAGTTTTGCGACGGACATGCTCTCTGAACTCACGCAGTCGATGCCGCCGGCCAGAGAGCGTTCGAGATAGAGTGACGAGCGGTCAGTATCATACTCGGCCGAATACACATCGCCTCAACAACGACTTCACACACGTCGATGCTATCAGCGTTTTCGACATCGTATCTGACGAATCCTATTGTGGTCCGCCATTACTAAAACGCTATCTATGACTATATTGTAGCAATCTACAGTTAGAAAATAGAAGATGCAGATACTATTCTCCTTTAGATATATTTTCCATCTATATCACTGTATCCTGACAATATCTGGTTACAAATTAGTATTTATACTATTATAGCCCCACAATACGACGGTATAATGGACATATATGTGAATACCTCTGCCCTATTAGCATCGGATTTGAAAAATACATGGGGTGTGGAGGGTCGAAGCGACGTTTGTCACCGATACCGTGTTTGTTTACTAATGGAGTTCTTGCGGAAACATCCCTAACCGTCGTATGCTGAGCTTGCGGCATGTCTGCGAGTAAAATCGAGCAAGCCAGATCGTGGGGTACGTGGACGTTGGTCGTGTTATCTAGTTTACCATTACAATAGTATTTTTGTAAGGATTGAATATGGTAGCTTGCGTTCAGAATTCCAGTTGGACTGGAGTTAGCATAGTGGATATGCGCCACTCGCTTCCGATGTTGCTCCGTGCCGCGCAGGATGACGAATCAACTGAGGTCACAGCTACTAATATCTAATCTCAAAAACAGCAAATAATAATACACTATGATTGGAATATGTGGCTGGTTATGAAAACTGCGTCCCATTTGTCCCCATTGCAAGTAATTCTCTCCCGGCACCGACTTTTAGAACAGGTTGATAATGGTGTCAAAGATAAGAGGGATCTCTACGATCAATTAACCGTCTCTCGATCGACGATAGACCGTGCAATCAGAGAGCTTGAAGCAGAAAATATTCTGCTTCGTCGTGGTAGTCGCTGTGAGTTCACGCGGTTTGGAAAACTTGCTTACAGACAATTTGACAGTATCTCTCAAACATATAAAACGCTCTCTAATTCGAGTAAATTACTTTCTGTCCTTCCAGAGAAATCAGAACTTGGAATGAGTTTACTTCATGGTTCTGAAGTAACGTTGGCAAATCAACGTGCACCAGCAACTCCGTTTAAGGATATTTCATCGGTACCAGATGGTGAGCCAATTCAGGCTATGCTGCCTGTCTTATTTCCACAACAGCTCCAGTTCCTATGTCAAAGAGTAGAAAAAGGTAATTCAATTGAACTTCTTATTCACAGTGATATTATAAAAATAATGGAAGAAAAATATGAGTCAGAGTATGAGAAGATGGACAATCACTCTGTGGAGATCAATATATCACCAAGGTTACCGCAATTTGGACTGATTATCGTTGGTTCACAAAAATTTTGGTTGAGTGTTCATCGTGAAAATGGAGGACTCCATGGACTCATCGAGAACTCAAAAACAGGTGCAGTAAAGAAGGCACGGCAACTCTTCAACCAGCATCAAGCGGGGAGCAAAGTACATAAACTAGTCAAAAAGAGTGAATGAAGGATATGAGTAACAGCATTTGACGTGGGCAATCGCCGTTATGTAAACTCACGGTAAATATCTTCAACAGTTGGAGCTTGGACTGTTGCGTTAACGGCTGTGATTCCGTTTGCCTCGAGTTGGCGGACAAGGGCTAAGTGGGACGTGTTCGAGTCGTGTTCTACCACAACCGTTTTGTCCTTCTTTGTTACTTCTTGGACTGATTCTGCGTCTGTTAAGACCTCTACCGCGCTGTCGGAGTGGGTTGCGATTTCGAGTTGGGTGTGAGTCAGTAAGTCCCCCTGTGACTGCAGTTCAGTCAATGATCCTTCCGTGACAAGTCTTCCCTGTGAGAGAATCCCAATTTCATCGCAGAGCATCCCAACTTGCCCAAGAATGTGACTCGAGAAGAGAATCGTCGTCCCTCGCTCACGCTCTCGCATTACGATATCTCGAACCAGTTGTGCCCCATCTGGATCCAATCCAGTGAATGGTTCGTCCAAAACAAGGATGGGTGGACGGCCGATGAGCGCCATCGCTAGCCCGAGACGTTGCGTCATCCCTTTTGAATACGCTGTCGCAGCACGGTCCTGTGCGTCCTTCAAGCCGACCTCTGAAAGCGCCGCTTCGGGGTCAATCTCTTCTCCCCGGAGTTCCGCGATGTAGGTAAGGTGCTCACGGCCAGTCAGTGATGGATAGGGTGTAAAGCCCTCAGGAAGAACGCCGACGTTTGAGCGGACTGACACGGGATCCTCTTGAGGGTCGTGACCTGCAAGTGCTGCTGTTCCCCCCGTTGGATGTATGAGTCCTAGTAGCATTCCAATTGTGGTGGATTTCCCGGAACCGTTCGGTCCAAGAAATCCAAAGACAGTTCCGCGCTCAATTGCGAGATTTATCGCATCAACGGCACGAATATTTCCATAATCCTTTGCAAGATCCGTGGTCGTGATAGCGTTAGTCATTATTGGTTGAAATCAGTGTTATTGAATGTGTAGTAGCCGAGCGCGAAGACAGCAGTTGAAAATACGAGTAAGACGACCCCGCTCACGAGTGGATGAAGGTAGAATGGGACCGGTTGCCCACCGTAGGCATCCCCAAGTATCACCACGCTTGGAGCGATAAAATCTGGTTCAAGTTGTCTAATGACGAATATCGATAATGAATCAGAGTTTGGAAGCCCAAGCGGCCAATTTGTGAGGGCCTGATGCGCATTTGTGGGTGGGAGACGGCTCAAAAATGCTACGAGCCCTAGTGGAGCATCTGGCTGTTCCCAAGTCATGCTAACCCCACTGGTGCTAGGGCTAGCTTTTGTGACACCGTAAATTGCTTTGAGTGGGATGGGGAGTAGTTCATCGTAGAAGAGGAACGTTCCGCCACCAAGTATGAAAGCAAAGCCAGCAGGCGCAAGTGCTTCCTTGAAGAAGGCAGATAGCCCGATCATCGCGAACATGAGGGAACCTAAATAGACGATATTTGCGAGCCAGAATCCAATTGTGGGAAGCAACGGAGGTATGTCCCCATTCATCGCACCATGTATGTATCCGAGAGCAAGCCCTGTCGAGAGCGGAACGAGCAGTCCACTGGTCCGGCCCGCGGCTTTCCCAACAAGAACATCTCCTCGTGAGACGGGTTGCAGTGCCGTATTTGTTAGGAATCCCTTTCCGCGGGCTCCGCCCACGGCCCGCGCTCCTAAAATAATGCAGGCAATGGGGATTACGAGTCCCATACCCCGTTGAAACGAGGCAATGTATCGGAGGTTCCCAAGGTGTTGTATTGCAGTTTGACTTGTGAGTACATTCAGCAACCCGTCAAGGACAATCGGAACAGTGAGAAGCCACACAAGACGGCTTTTGACGACCTCGCTAAATTCATGCTTTGCTATTGGATACCAGTTGTTGAACATCTCTGGAAGGGCCTTATATATACAGTCAACTGTTCGACATTATAGTTATTTCGAATACATTTTGTTAGATTGATTTGAGATGGGGATCTCCCTCACACTTATTTGGGAAAATTGCAAAAACGATTAACCGGCAACGTGGAGGCGAGCGGTGAACACCGCCGGGGTAGCCCCCACTAGATGTATGTTATAGGACGAGAAAAATCAAAGCGTTTCCAATCCTCGCTGCACTCCTGCCGGCAGGGTTTGGCCACATCGAAGTCGAAGTTGAAGGTGCGGCGCCAAGGGACGCACAAAGTCACTGGGAGAAGGCTGATGTCGGAAACTACACCTATATGCAGGAAGTGGGACGACGTTCCACTTCCTACAGGACATGTCTCATCCCCTCCACACCGGTGTGATCGGACTGCAGGTGCTGTACACGCAGGGCTTGATTCACTTCACATACAAGAGGTTTGTCGAGGACAACTGGAAAAACGCCAACGATACGTCCACAGATCTCATCGAAGAGTTCAACAGAGGGACGGAGAGTCCACAGTGGGACGGGTCGATGAAAGAAACGTGTAAGATGGAGTTGAACAAATACTCGGAAGACATCTATAATACGACCCTTGAGAACGGCACGGATGATCGCGATGCATGGGACGACATCGTGGAAAACGGGTCATACCCCTGCATGTGGTACGCCGGTGCGTGCACTCGTGGGGAATTAACGCACTGTTGGCCAATATACCCGTTCGGTCAGACTGAATCTGGACAGCGCAATAATTCTCTCTCGTGCTATTTGAGAAAGCATATTAGAATGACATTTGAAAGATGAGTATGGACCGACGAGCGTTTTTAACGACATTTTGCGCCGGGACAGCAGCACTTTCGGGATGCCTGTCGACCTTTTCGTCAGGCAGGGCGGACACGCCATTGCCGGAGGTCCCCGAGGGGTCCTGGACACAGCACGGGGCCGACGCAGCCAACACATTCGCGTCGGACGTCTCCGCACCGTCGCGAGGAAACCTGGTGTGGACCTCGGAGGCGTTCACACAGTGGGAGCCCGTGATCGCCGATGGTACCGTCTATACCACGAATTTCGCTCCCAGCAAGGAAGGAAGTGCCATCGCCCTCGACGCACAGGACGGCAGCGAACAGTGGCGAACAACGCTCGGAGGGAAGGATAGTAACGGACGGGTCCTCGTTGGCGGACGCTTCATCGTGGCACATGATTCAAGGCTCGTCGCCCTTGACCCACAGAACGGTGATATCGTTTGGCAGCGTTCGCTTGCGGGGTTGGAACCGAGTGGGTTGGGATCCTCCGCTGAACTGCTCGCTGCGGACGAACGATCGGGAACGGTGATAGTCCCGTATAGCGACGGTCTCAAGGCTTTCCAAGCGGAAGACGGGCAACGGCGCTGGGAAACAGGCGAAATAACAGGACAATTGAACACGCCCGCAATCTACGACGGAACTGTCTACACTATCGGGCGGGTCGACGGTGTGGACAGCCTCGTAGCACTGGCTCTCGACGACGGAACGATCCGCTGGACGACAGCACTCGAAGATCCGTCGGACGGGGATCCGGTGGCGACTGATCAGGGCGTTCTCGTCGTGGACGGGAACACGCTCGTCGTCCACGACCGGGAGACAGGAGACCGACGCAGTGAGATCGAGTTGGTCAGCGATGAGCTGGGAAGCCTGACGACGATCGCCGCGGACGGGGGTACCGCGTTCGTGGCGACCTACGAGAGGGGCCTTTTCGCGGTCGACATTGAGACTGGAACGACGCAGTGGCAGTACGACGATTCGGCGCACGATGATTCGGCATTTGGCGTATGCGTCGGGATCGAGACGGTAATCTCCATAGTCGACAAACCCGAGTCCGTTTCCTCCACATACGGCAAGACGGTAACCGCGTTCGACCGCGAGACAGGAGACGTGCGTTGGAACTATGCGTTAGATGGATACCACGCGCTGACAATCCGACCGATACTCGCCGATGGGGCCGTGTTCTTCGCGACCGATAGTATCGGCGCCCTGGCCGTACTCGGGGACGTTCCTGCAGAGTAACGCTGTTTTCACTGGTCTTCGCCCCGGAATAGAGAAGGCCCTCCAGGAGCACGACGGAGGGAGCTACCATCCTAGAGAAACCAACTCCAACTTCCGGAAGACTGATTTCTACGACCGCAATCTCGATGACGGCTATCACGAGAAAGGAGCATGCGTCGATGAGGTTAAAGAAGACGACGGCTATGTTATCTCCGACTTCCGCGGCGGATTCAATAACTAACGCGGGAAGATTATGCGCCGTCCGATCCAGTTCTCGCCGGGTCGGGACAGCGTGGACTGTGAACCGCTCCGGAATACAAAAACTGCGTGGTTACGCGTGCAGTGCAGCAGAGAGACCTGCGAATAGTAGAAAGGACCCATGTATCAAACACAGCCAATGGTTGGAGACACCCAATACAACCAAAGAACAGACATAATGAACACAACTAATGAATACACCCAATGAACACATGTATAGAATGAACACAATGAACAGAATTTGAGAACACAACTACAGAACGTAAGCAACGAATCCATCCGGAGAACGTACAGAGAGGAGGCACATAACGAACTGAAGTACAGAACGGACGTGCAGAACACAGGAGATGAAGACATCCGAAGAATGGGTAAAGGGAACATAGTGAGAGAAGAAACACAGTGAATGGAATCTCTAAGCGTCCCCAGTGAGACGATCAGTAGGCAGTGGACACCGGGCAAGAAAAGAGTTGAACCACCGCTAGCACGATGAGGTCCGTGTGCCGGTCACAGCCGACAGGTTACCCCGTCTCCTCTACGAACGCGAACTCCGGATAGTCGAGCGAGATGAACTCGGAGACGAACTGTGTCGCGGGTGACTCATAGACCTCCCGCGGCGACCCGAGTTGTTCGACGTGGCCGTCATTCATCACGGCGATTCGGTCGCACATCTCCATCGCTTCAACTTGATCGTGGGTGACGTAGAGGGCGGTCACGTCAAGTTCCGTCAGCAGACTCCCGATCTCGTCTCGGAGTCGGCGCTTCAGTTGCGCATCGAGACCGGTCATCGGTTCATCGAGGAGGAGAATACGCGGTTCGACCGCCAGCGCTCGGGCCAGCCCCACCCGCTGTTGTTGTCCGCCGGAGAGGGTACTGGGGTCGCGGTCGGAGAGATCACCGATGCCGAGCATCGAGAGCAGGCGGTCCGCCCTATCGCGTCGTTCCTGCCGCGGGACGCCCTGCATCTTCGGTCCGAACTGCACGTTCTCCCGAACGGTCATGTTGTCAAAGAGGGCGTACGACTGAAAGACCAGTCCGACGTTTCGTCGCTCCGGCGGGACTCGCGTCACGTCGTCATCATCGAACAGGATACGACCGGATGTTGGCGTCTCGAATCCGCCTATCGTCCGGAGCGTCGTCGTCTTCCCACAGCCGGAGGGACCGACGATACCGAGAATCTCGCCGTCGTCGATGCTGAGAGAGACACCGTCGATAGCCGTCGTCTCCCCGAAGCGTTTCGTCAGGTCGTCGATGGTGATCGTAGACATCGTTATTGCCTTGTAGTGAATCCGCGGGTTCCCACTAGCTGGAGTGCGAGCGTCACGCCTGCGACGAGAAGGAAAAATACCGACACCGCGGCAGAAGTGGTCAGGAAGGAACTATTCGAGATATTCGCCTTCAGGAACAACGCGAGCGGTCTCGCACCGCGCGAGAACACGACGTACGAGAAGTTGAACTCGGCGGCGGCGAGCGCCCAGCAGATAATCGCGCCAGAAACGATTCCGCGCTTTGCGTTCGGCACGATGACGAACAAGAACGTTTCTAACCACGACGCGCCGAGCGACCGGGCACTCTCTTCGAGTTGGCGCAGTGGCATCGCCTCAAAACTCGACTGAACAGCTAACACCATGAACGGTGCTTTCAACAGCGAGTAGCCGATGATGAGACCGAAGTCCGTCCCCGAAAGTTCCGGATAGGCGCGCAGGAACGCCACGCCGAGGATAATCCCCGGCGCGAGAGGGAGAACCGCGAGTGCGTTGAGCCACTCTCGGCCACGGAACCGATACCGTGCGACGGCGTACGCTATCGGGACGCCGACGACGAGGTTGATCGCAACGCCACCCAGCGCCAAAAGGACGCTTCGGAACAAAGGACTCGCACTCAGCGCTCCAATCGGGTCGTGCTGCGCCGTCTTCAAAACATCGCCCAAGCGGAGCGAGTAGTTCGCGGCGTCCTGGTAGCCGGCGAGACCGAGTACTTGTTCCCAGTGGGCGAGTGTGACGAACCCACTCGGGAGCACGCCAGTCCACTCGCGAGCAAACGAAGCCACGAAGGTGACGACGATGGGGAAGATCAGAAACAGGAGCGTCAGCGCGAACACTAACCGCACTATCGGTCGTCCGACGAGCGCCGAGACGGACCGACCACGGTTCATCCGGGAACTCATAGCCCAACCTCCGCGCTCGTGTACCGGAGGCCGAAGACCGTGAACCCAAGAACGAACACGAACCACACTGTCGCCATCGCCGCCGCCAGTTGGATATCGAACCCGTTCGAGAGCGCGTAGTCGATCTCGTACGTCCACACTCGCATCGCTTGCAGGATGAGGACCGTCCCGAAGATTGCGAGCGCCGTTCTAAACGTCAGGATGAACGCACCGATAAGCCCCGGCTTGACCTGCGGAAGAGTGACGTGATAGAACGTCCGAGCGGGCGACGCGCCGAGCGACCGGGCCGCCTCCTCGGCGCGCGTGTTCACTTCGGCGTAACTCCCGCGAAGCAATAGGAGCGCTCGCGGAATCATCGAATAGCAATACGCAACGAATAGACCAACGACTCCCGTGGCAACGGCGAGGTCGATAGCACTTTGACCGGAGAACCATGCGGCGGCGTTCGTAAGCAGTCCCGTGTTCCCGAGGAGTACGATAATCATGAACGCCGCGACGATACCCGGAAGGCTCACCGGAAACGACAGCAGCGTCACGAGAGTTCCCTCGAACGGAAGGTCGTATTTCTCTAAGGCGTGTGCCGTCGCGGTTGCGACGCCGAGACTCACGACAGTCGTGCCTAGCGAGAACCACAGCGTGTTGAACGCCGACGCTCTGAGATATGGGTTCGTCACCAACTGGTGATACGCGTCCAGTGAGAACCCCTCGGAGACGTACTTCGCCTCCGAAACGCTGATACGAACCATCTCTGCGAGCGGATACAGACCCGCAACGGCCGCCAGTAGTAGAAACGGGGCGCAGAGACCGACGATCCGGCGTCGCTCACGCTCGCGTTCGGTTTGCGGGAGGACGACCCCCCGAATTGGCTGGGGCAAACGGCTCAGGAAGGGTTCGAGGACGGCGACGGCCCTCCCGAGAGCGTCGCCAACGTACGAACGGGCGATACGTCGCGTACTCATCACTAGAGACCCACAGCACGCTCGATCTCGTTGATGAGAGATTCCTGTTTTTCCACGAGGGTCGTATAATCGACTTGGAACTCCGTCTCGTCGTACGTGGACTGGTCTGGGAACTCGTCGGGCATCTCTAATTCGGGGGCGCGAATCGGACGCACATACGCGTCGAGGAACTTCCGCTGTCCCTCCGTCGAGAGAACGTAGTCCATGAACAGTTTGCAGGCCTCGGGATTCGGTGCCCCCTTCAACATACCGAATCCGTAGGGCTGGTTGAACGCACCCTTCGAACCGTCAGTGCCCTTGAGGAGAGCGACGCCGACTTTCTCCTCGTCGATGTCGTCGTTGTTGTACTTGAGGTTCAGTCCCGAGTAATCGTAGCGGAGGAACGTCGCATACTCGCCCTTCGTGAACTGCGCGAGGAAGTTATCGGTGAACTCGGCACCGCCGCTTTTGATTTCCTCGTAGTAGTCGATAACTGGTTGCAGATCGTCGAGCGAACCGCCGCGGGCGTTGTTGACTGACAGCGCCGTTGCGAGACCGACCGCAGCAGTCGGCGTCTGAAGTGCCAAGTCTTGGACGATATCCGGATGCAGAAGATCGTCCCACGTTTCCGGTTCTTTCAGCCCGCGCTCCTCATAGATATCCTTTCGATAGGTGACGGCCGTAGTCATCCGCCGCGTGGCAGTCATGTGGCCGTTGTCTGTTTTCAGTTTCTCGGGGACTTTATCCCAATTAGCGGGTTTGTATCCGGTGGTGAACCCCTCGTTCATGGCGATGATACCGTACGTGTAGCCGCCGTTGTAGGCGGAGTGGTCGGCGTTCTGCGCGTGCGACCGCATGTGTTTGAGCGCCTCTCCGGAGGACCGGTCGTCGTCGTTGAGCGGAACGCCGTACTTCGACTCGAACGCGTCCATAAGAGATGGCCAGTTCGACCATCCAGACTGAACACAGTAGACGTAGAGTTTCTCCGGAAGGTCGGTACTACGTATCGTCGTCTGAAAGTCGCCGTATCCAACCTCGTATGTTTCGTCGTTTCCGCCGCCACCGTTGTTCGTCTGCCCGGTTATCTGCGAGCATCCTGCGAGACCACCAGCGACTGCCGCACCTGCGGTTCCGAGTAGTTTCCGTCGTGTCAGCGGATCCATCACTCACACCTTTGTGATTTTTCACAAGAACGTTGCTAAGAGGTGAACCAATCAACATGTTATGGGAACGAGTAGTACATACAGATACAGAGCACTCGGGAGAAAGCGCAACTGCGCCCATCGGCCAAAAGACGACACGCCCAAACAGGATTAACATCAGATTTTCGCCGACCATCGTTAAAAAAGAGACAATGTGTTACCAGAATCAAATTAGTTAGACAGATATTATGATGTTTCTCGTGGTTATAACCAATTATATACTAAATTGGGAAAGTATATAAATGAATTTTTGGGTTGAAGAATATTGTATTCTCGAAGAAAGAGTATTTGAAGTCGTTAACACAGTTTGTCCACTAAATACAATTATACTATCTAAAGACGGCCCTAATTGAGGTATTTCGAGGGTTACTTGAGAGAATAGCTACGCAACTACAGCTCACCGAATACCGAACCAAACACCGGGCACGTAGCCAGATTAGCAGACGCACATAGAGATACAGTCATGAATGAAGTTCAGTAAATACATTCATTAGTTGTGTTCACTACATCAATAAGGAGGAATGACAACAACGCAGTGAGCAACCAGACAGCCTGTGTTGTAGACGTGAAAACAGGGTCAATACGACCACTCAGGGAGGCACTCGACTGTCCGGGACGACACCACCGTTTGTCCATCCACGCGCTGCGTAGTACTCGTCGAGTGCCGTCTCGAAGTCGGGCAGCTCGTACGGAAGTCTATCATCGTCCCTGTTGAATCCGCGCTGATTGTTGAAGTGCCGTTCCAATGTGACGGTGCGCGCACCCACGTTCAGAAGGTCCTCGAAGTCCACGCCGAATAGCGTCTCGTACCGTTCGGGCGTCATATAGTCTCGGGAGAACTTGCAGACGACACCGCTGTCGTTCAGCGCCATCAAGTTCTCGCGTTCGATCAGTGTGTCGGCTTTCCCGAGCGTCCCCTCCGGATCAACTGCTTGATCCTGGGGAACTAAGGGATACTCAACGGAGTAGAACGTCGCGTACATGTGGTCTGCACCGCGATTGGCGACGGCATAGGACAGTCCCTGCCCGTGGAGAACGCGCCCCTCGTGGGCGGCGAAATCCATCCCCTTGACCGTCCAATTCTCCACACCTAACTTTTCGTGCGTGCGGTCGATTCCCTCGGCTAAGGTATCACCAACGCCTTCGCGGTGGGCAATCTTCTCCACGAGGTCCCAGATAAGTTCGCGGTTGCCGAACTCGTCTTCGGCAGCGAGATAGGACGCGACGACGTTCCCCGCAGAGATAGCATCAAGTCCGTAATCGTCGCACAGTTGGTTCGATTTCATCACGTCCACGATATCGTCTACGCCAGCGTTCGAACCGAACGCCATCGCCACCTCGAACTCCGGTCCCTCCGTTTCGATGCCGCGTTCGTCGTCTTTCGTCGGAAGTTTGCACGCGAACGCGCAAGACGAACAGGTTCCCTTCTTGTATTTTTTCGACGCGACGGCGCTGCCGTTAATCCCCTCTACACCCTCGAACGTCTGTTCAGAGAAGTAGTACGAGGGAAGACCGCTCACCTCGTTTGCGAGGTCCATCACCGCGACAGTGCCCTGTTCTTTCATGATGTGGTCGTCTGTCGCCGCCTCACGGTGGATTTCCATCTGCTCGTCCGGGATCTCGATGTCCGGCGCGGAGTCGCCGCCGAACGTCACTGCCTTCACGTTCTTCGATCCGAGGACTGCACCGAGTCCACCGCGACCGAACGCACGTTCCTCGGAGGTCATGATAGAAGCGAATCGAACTCTGTTCTCTCCTGCCGGGCCGATAATCGCTGTCTGGTCCGCCCCGATTCCATGTTCGGAATCAAGATATTCGACCGTCTCCGGCACCGTCGCCCCCGCAAGGTTCGGGACCGCTTCGAACTCAACTCCTTGGTCGCTCACGTGTACGACAACGAGTTCGTCGCTCTCCCCGACGAACTCGACGGCACTGTTGCCGGTGGCGGCGAAGTGCCGGGACATGAATCCGCCAGCGTTCGAAGAAAGGAGACCCTCGGTAAGTGGGGAAACAGCCGTACAGTTCATCCGACCGGTGAAGCTCATTTTCGACGCCTGCATCGGACCGGTCGTAAACAGGACGCGGTTCTCCGAACCGTAAGGGTCGACATCGTACGGGATGCGCTCGTGTGCGAGTCTGGTAGCAACACCCCGGCCACCGATGTAGGACTCCAATACATCGCTGACATCGACGGCGTTCGTCTCCCGTTCCCCGACATTGATAGATAAGAGCGGACCCTCTGCGTGGAGCATGTATCTATCTACACCCTGAGGTTGTTAATTAATTATGATCGATTGTTGTCGGGAGAGTCGTTCAGCCGTTCTGTGATACCACATGCAGACACAGAGAATGAACCGGCGTGACTCCCCCTCTCGAAGTGGATGAAGAGAACGTCAACGGACCGGCTAGCTGATGAGAAAGCTAGTGAGTGTTAGTTAAATCTGAGTGATAATTCTGATGTGATACTCGATTCTGATAGCGGTCGGCCCCCCACATTTCGTCTGTTATCGTAGCACATTCGGGCACCACCCCTCTTTTCGTCTGTTAACTCACCAGTAAGGGGCAACACGAGTTGTACCCCACACCCCCCTCATTTCGTCTGTTAGCTCAAACGGAAGGGATGGAACACATCGCACTAGGACCCACACCCCTCATTTCGTCTGTTAGATCCAACGAAGGGGTGGTGCCGTACCGGGGCCTGGACACCCCTCGTTTCGTCTGTTCACATTCCCCATAGTGCCTGTCGTAACTCAGATATTATCACCACGGGACTCACCGTGAATTATCCAGTCTACAGGAGAAGACAACTCACGGCTGCCGTCGTAAGAGGATGTTACCAACCCTTCCAACTTCTCGGAACAACTAGATTATATCCGTCTATCTAGTTTGAGTTGTTCGGACTGTATCCCTAGTGAAGCTGTATCCCAGTGAATTACTCTAAAACTAGCCCTAACTAGCCCTAGAACAAGTTCTAGAAATAGAACTATACATATAATTTGAATCTTTTGGTACCGGCAAATAGATTTTTTGGTACTCTACCCACCCCTTCTATCCCATTTACTCACGAAAAGAGGGGTGGGGGTGTAATATATACTACCTAGCTCGTGAAACACAGGAGTACTACGAAACAGACGAAACACACGACGCTAGGGATTTATGTAAGTTGGCGGTGAGAAGGCGGTACAGGATGACACAGCCGTTCAGCAACATGGACAACACTCTCTTCGAGGATAAGGAGGTTCTCTCGGAGGACTACCAACCCGACACCATCCTCGAGCGGGACGACGAAATTCGAGCGTACCGTGACGCGCTGAAGGACGTGTTGTTCGGTCGGAACCCTTCAAACATCTTCGTCTACGGAAAGACAGGAGTAGGGAAGACGGCAGTCACCAACTACATGCTTCAGGCGTTGGAGGCGGAAACTGAGAAACGGGAGGAAGCGGACGACGTTCACGTTCGTATCTACAACTGCAACCGAGGGAGCGTGTACGGTGCAGTCCGTAGTCTCGTTAACAAACTCAGAGGAGAGGACGAGGATCCGTTTCCGAAGACGGGGCTATCAACGAACATCGCGTTCGAGACGCTCTACGAGAAGATGGACGACATCGGCGGAACGTTTCTCTTCGTGTTAGACGAGATAGATCATCTCTCTGATGCCGACGAACTACTTTACGAGTTCCCCCGTGCGAGAGCGAACGGCCACATCACCGAATCCAAGGTCGGCGTCATCGGAATCAGTAACAACTATCGGTTCCGTGATTCGCTCTCACCGAAGGTTCGAGACACGCTGATGGAAAAAGAGATCTCGTTCAGTCCGTACGACGCGAACGAACTCCGGTCGATTCTCGACAAGCGTGCGGAGAAGGCGTTCCGCGACGGCGCGTGTTCCGAATCAGCGATCCAACTCTGTGCGGCACTCGCGGCGCAGGACACGGGCGGTGCTCGACAGGCGTTGGACCTTCTCCGAACGGGCGGTGACCTCGCCGAATCCGAAGGCGACAGCATGGTAACCGACGAACACATTCAAGACGCTCGGGAGAAGGTTAGACGCGGCCGAGTCACGAACAAAATCCGAGATCAGACGATTCACGGACAACTCGTGTTAGAGTCCGTTGCGAGATTAGAGTGCGAAGAGAAAACGCCGTCGCGGAGTAAGGAGATACGCAACGTCTACGAGACAGTTGCAGACCACTACGCGTACGACCCACTGACGAGTCTCAAGAGCATTCAAAATCACCTCGGAACGCTAGAGATGTTAGGATTCCTCTCGAAAACGGAGTACAACGACGGTAAACGGGGTGGGTCCTATTTCGTGTACGAACTCTCCGTCGATGCCGATGCCGTCTTTGAAGCGCGAAAGCAGATCGAACGAGAGCGTAAGTAATTCTACTCGTCGCTCGTCTCCTCCCTCCTGTTTAGCCCCCTCATTTGTCTTCTCCGCTCAGCTTTCTTTTCTCATTTCCCTTCCCTTCCCTTCCCTTCCCTTCCCTTCCCTTCCCTTCCCTTCCCTTCCCTTCCCTTCCCTTCGACTATCATCTCACCAAGACCATACTCTCACCCAACTGAATCCTACACTATCTTACCCCACCCCCCTCGTTTCGTCTGTTACGAAGAAATCTCTCTGGAACTCGTTTGACACCCCTCTTTTCGTCTGATATACTGACATCTGTCTGCGATCAGTCACCGAAACCCATCTTCTGCGTCTCGTTTTCCGCCACCGCTGACTGACAGGTCGCTGGACCGAACGTGACCGCAGGGAGGAGCGATGTTTTTGTGGTTGCTCTGTGTCATTCCACGTACAGACGCTCACCTTCCAATGGACGACTCAACTCAGTCACTTTCGGCCGACTACCTCTCGGACGTACTTGACGAGAGCGCTTACGAGGACGCAGTTGAGTACGTCGAGCGGTTCCAGTCAGTACCTGTGGACGAACGTAGAGAGGCGCTTCGAACGATTCGATCACTTCTCGAACACCGTCCATCCGCGCTCGACCCACTCCTTCCAGCCCTTACGTCGTTTCTGACTGATAGCGAGCGTTCGATACGATTGCGAACCGCCAAAATATTCGTCAGCGTCGCTGAGAACGCACCTCTTGCCGCAGAATCCGCTGTCTCACCTCTCGCGGCCCGACTCGCTGACGAGGACGAATTCTACTACGTCCGTGCTCGCGCTGCTGAGGCACTCGGCTACGTCGCACTCGAGTGCCCGGATGCGGTTGCATCGCCCGAAATCCTGGCAGAACTCCGTGTCGGACTCTCGTTCGACGCGCGGGAGGTGAAAGAGAAACTGGCGAAAGCGCTCGAATACGTCGCGCTAGGAAATCCGGGGCGTCTCCGGCATCAACTTTCGAGTCTCTCGGAGCATTTTGCGGACGAGAGCGAACTCGTCCGGTATCACCTCGTTACAACGGCGGCCGTCGTCGGTTGTGAGTGTCCCGAAGCACTGGTTTCAGTGTGTGCGGCACTCACAGCACAACTGGACGACGAGAGTCCATTCGTTCGCGGGCGGGCCGCCGAAGCACTCGGTGTTCTCGGTCGCTCGACTGTTGCGGACTGGTCTCCACCGAATGCAAAAATCGCCGCGCTAGAAACCGACGACGACGCATTCGTCGCCGAACGAGCACGCTTTGCAGTTGCGGCACTCGACGACGACGAGAACACCACACTCAGTGGAGGAGACAACGTCACATCCGACGTCGGTACCATTCAGTCGATTCGTGAGACGACAGACGACGCTGTCGATGAAATCACTTCTCCCGATAGTGCATGTCCGAACTGTGGGCTCGCCCTCCCCGAGGCAGGTCCCCCGATGTGTCCGCAGTGCGGCGCACCGTACTGACTCCGGTTTTAGGCAAACCAAAAAACCGAAACTGCTATTACATTTTAGGGTAGCCTAAAACTATGGAGCAAGACGACGTGGAACGCCCGCCCGAGAGCAGACGAGGCAGCGGTGGCCCGACTCGGCGTGAATATGTGAAGTACGGCAGTAGCGTTCTCTGCGGTGGCCTTCTCGCGGGTTGTGCTGGCGAGAATGGTTCCCAGTCGGTGCCAGCGGGAACCCCCTCCGAGACACCAACTGCGAAAGACGATTCCTATTCAGTGACGATGGAGCCGGCCGGGACCGTTGAGTTCGATCATGTCCCCGAGAACGTCTACACCGGGCTCCCGAATACGGCTGATATGGCAGTTGCCGCTGGTCACGGTGATGCGATCAACTCGATTTACTATCCGGAGTACCACGGAACGATCCTGAATCACTTCTATGACCGCTTGGATGGTGTTTCGTTGACGTGGGAGAAGCTGACTGATTCGTGGAACCTCGGCAAGGAAGGGTTCTACGAACTCGACAGCGATGTTCATCTCACTGACCCCGCCTACGCCTCGACGCTGGAGCAGTTAGACGAAGCAGATGTCGCCGAAATCAGCGACAAAATCGGGCCATGGTTTGGCAACTACTACAGTGACAAACGCCGTGACCCGCCTCAATCGTGGGCTGACGAATATCGGTACTACTCGCTGTGGGAGATATTCGAGCGAGTGGCACAGGTGTTCCGCGCCGGGAGTCGGGCTGACGCACTCCGCGACGTTCACGAATCGATGCGTTCGACAATCGAATCGAATCTCCCACCAACTGAGGAACGCCCGACCGTCGCACTCACGTTCGAAGGGAAAGAGGACACGTTCTGGGTGTATCGGCTCAACGCGAATGGGTTCCTCACGGCTCATACCCGCCCACTCGATGCAACTGATGCATTCGCTGATGTGACGTTCGAGGGCGCACAAACGCAGGTCGACTACGAGGCCATGCTCGAGGCTGACCCCGATGTCATTCTCGTTCTCTTCACGATGTCGTCCAGTTACAGCATCTCGGACGTCAGAGAGGCACTCGAATCGAGCCCCGTCGGAAGCGAAATTGCGGCGGTGAAAAACGACCGGGTGTATGCACAAGGGGCACGCTATCAGGGTCCCATCATGAACCTGTTCCAGTTAGAGATGACCGCAAAACAGGTGTACCCCGAGGTGTTCGGTGAGTGGCCGGGATACGCTGACGGCGAACCGTATCCGGAGATTCCCGAGAGCGAACAGCTATTCGACCGCCAGCGGGTCGCTGACATCGTAAACGGTGCGATCTGAGCGTATCGAACAGGAAAGACAGTACATAGAACGCAATGGTTGGAACGACACTCATCGAACTACGAAACCACATCGAAGCGCTGGCCAGTGACAACGGCTCCTACTACCTCGTCTGCGGACGTACGGGGGAGCGGCCGATACCGACCTCTGGACTGCGGTTCGAACGGCGCGTGATCGCACAGAGTGCGGCACGCGCGGCCGAGCAGTATCGCACGGCGCTCCGGCGGTACGACTCCCGGCTTCCGTACCGCGACCTCATCGTCTGCCAAGACGCCGAACCGATCATCGAATCTGACAGCCAGGAAGAACAGCCACCGGACGCGACGCAATGGTCGCTTTCGGAGCCAGTTCTCTCTGGACCGACACCGGACGGTGATCGGCAACTGGTCGAGTTCTGCCACTCCGTCGCAGCGGCCGTCTTTGAGACGCTGTGCGATGACGGCTATCGGAGCGTGGAAACGGCAGTCATGGACGAGTATCTCGAACTCGCTGAGACAGTGAGCGACCCAGATGACCTCTGTCTGTGTCTTCTCGAAAGCATGGCTATCGAACTCGACACGCAATTAACACAGACAGAACAGGCGAACGTTCTCTCTCGTGCGGCGGCCCGCCTGCCCTCACCGGAACCAGCGGACGATCCGGTTGCTGCGACGTTTGCCCGACTCCAACGACTCGGATTGCTCGGCGCGTATACCCAGTCGCCGTGGTCTATCGATTTCGACGAGGGGGTTCGCTCTGTCGTCGTCGAAGTCTCCGAGTATGCGCTCTCTGCCCGTGACGGACGACTCCCGGTGCTGCCGGTCGTTCTCGACCTCTCTCGTCGCCAACTCGATTGGTCGCTCTCGGCGCTCCGCATCGCTGAGGTCGAAACAGGATGGCAGGTGACGTTGGTTCTCGAACGGGACGCGAACGTAGAGTACTCGGCAAACGTTCCGATTCTCTCGGGAGCGTGACGTAGCTATGAATCAACGACGTGACCTCGCGCTCCAAACGGAAGTTGCTCAGGCGCGGAACCGCGTCCAAACCGAACGAGACGCACTGGATGACCGGGCGTCGGCGTTCGAGACGTTCCTCGACCGTGTCTCCAATCTGGCGGCCGAAGGTCCGACATCGACTCCACCGAGCATCGCGGCCGGGGCCGGAACGCAATCCCGTATCAGTCGTTCGGGTGACGATGGGTGCCAACGGGTCCGAACGGCGTTCGACGAGACGATCCGCCCGCGCAGCGTTGACGATATGACCGGCACGGAATCGTTGATGGAGACAATTCGGGTAGAGTTGACTGACGACATCGCCCTCGCGCTTGCTCCTACGACGAGAACGTCGCTCACGCCCGAACTGAAACGGGCCATCATCACCGAGGCAGAAGTTGGACTTGCAGAAGCGAATGCAACCAGAAAGGCGCTTCACCGCGAGGAAGCGATCCTCGAAGCCGTATTGGAGACAGTGAATGACATCACGTCATGGATTGCTGAGTCGGACGAGACGCCGCTGACGGCGCTTGACTTCGACGCTCTCCGCCGCCGCCACCAAACGCTCGCCCGTCACCGTGAGGAGTGCGAACGGCTGGCCGCTGAACGACAGGCGTTTCTCGACGGGACAACGGCTCACGGGGCCCAAGCTGAGGTCAAACACCGATTTCTCGTGACGTTCATCTACCAAGAACTGTCCTCGGATTATCCCGTACTGTCGGCAGTCTCACGACTTGCTGCCGCTTGCGAGGAGTGTCAGCGCGCTGTTCGAGCGCATCTGGTCCGCAGAGTCTAGTCAGTCGTTTGACCGGTGGAGTTAGGGAAGTTCCGGTTCCACGAACGGATATGTCGGATGGCGGGACAGATGATGCGGAGATGGAAACACTTCGAATCGCTCGGGACGAAGCGCGCGTAGCGCTCGAACGACAACTATCAACTCTCGACGACATCGACTCGAAGGCGCTGTCTGTGTTCCGCCTGAACATTGCACTCGTCGGTCTGCTTCTATCCGCACTGTCGTTTGCGGGGGCAAGTGATATGGCGACAGTCACTGCATTGGTCAATCCAGTTGTCGGTGTGGGCGTCGCCTCGTTCGTTCTCTCGGCGACGGCGGCCGGACTCACCTACACAATATCCGGCTATCAGGTCGGCGTCGGCCCGGATGCACTCGAAAACACGGCTGACCTCTCCGAACAGGCGTTCTTACAGTGGCTTCTCGTCAGTTACGGCGACTGGCTTCGGTACAACGAGCAGACGAACGTTCGGAAGGCGCTGTTAGTGACGCTATCAGTTCTCGGAACCGTTGGTGGGGCACTCGCGCTGGCTGTCGGAACCGTCTCGGCGCTCACCGGTCGCTTTCTGGGTCCCGCGGTCGTTGCCCTCGCCGTCTTGGTCACTGCAGCAGGTGTGGCTGGACTCCCCAGTCAACTGCGACGGCTCCTTGGCGAGTCCGGTGTGGACGCCGAGGGAATCTCTCTGCAATCGTTCGAGATGCCCATGGCCGGCCAACGGACGTTCACCGGACGGGACCGACGAAAGTAGCTGAGTCTCTTCTCCTAAAGTGATGTGATTCCGTACAGCCCGGTGTGGCCCTGCGCAGAGTGATGTGAACGTGTGGTTACTGACGTGTGGTTACTGACGTGTGGTTACTGACGTGTGGTTACTGTGCCTGCGACGGCGGTGCTTTCTGCTCGGTTTGTTCCGCACGGGGAGCGGAGTGATAGACTGCGTCGCCATCTTCGTCAAACAGATGGAGTCGGTCTTCGTCTACGCCGACTTCGATCACGTCTCCGGCGGAAATCGAACTTCGCGGTTCGGCTTTGACCAAGAGTTGTCTGTCGCCCGACGTACAGTGGACGAGAAGCGATTCGCCGAGCGGTTCAGTCACAGTCGCCGTCACATCGAACGTGGCTGTCTGTGTCGGTAGATTCTCTGCGAGCGAGATGTCTTCCGGGCGGACGCCGAGTGACGCCTGTGATCCCACGAGGTTGTCGAGGCCCGGTGCGTCTGGCAGAGGAACGTTGAACCCATCACATCGGGCGATTGCGCCGTTTTCACCCTTCCCAGAGACGATTTCAGCGGGGACGATGTTCATCGCTGGACTCCCGATGAACTCTGCGACGAAGCGTGTTGCGGGATAGTCGTACAGCAACTGCGGCGGATCAACCTGTTCGACCTGGCCGTCGTTCAATACGGCGACGCGGTCACCGAGCGTCATCGCCTCCGTCTGGTCGTGCGTCACGTAGACAGTGGTCGTTTGCAGTTCGCGGTGAATTTCGAGGAGTTCCGCCCGCATTTCCACGCGGAGTTTGGCGTCGAGGTTGGAGAGCGGCTCGTCCAACAGGAACACCTCGGGTTCTCTGAGTAATGCCCGCCCGATGGCAACGCGCTGACGTTCTCCGCCCGACAACTCCTTCGGTTTTCGGTCCAGTAAGTCGGTGATGCCGAGCGTTTCGGCAACGTCTCGGACGCGTTCGTCGTCGCCCGAGTTTCGGAACAGACCGGTCGAATCCAGCCCGAACGTCATGTTTTCGGCGGCAGTCATATGCGGGTAGAGCGCGTAGTTCTGGAACACCATCGCAACGTCTCGTTCGTGCGGCGGGAGGTCGTTGACGACCGTTTCACCGAACGAGAGGGTTCCCTCGGTGATGGATTCGAGACCGGCGATCATCCGAAGCGTCGTCGATTTCCCGCAACCGGATGGGCCGACCAAGACGAGAAACTCGCCTTCTTGGACTGCGAGGTCGATTCCCTTGACGGCTTCCACGTCTCCGAAGTACTTCGTGAGCGTATCGAGTTCTATGTGTGTCATCTGTATCACTTCTGTTGAATTGCGAACGTTTCGAGCAGCGGTCGGTGGAGGACGAGGAGGACGGCGAGGGGCGGAATCAGTGCGATAACTGCACCAGCCATGATGAGCCCCCACTGTGTCAGCCCCGACTGACTCGCGCCTTGGAGGAACTTGATCCCGACTTGGATGACCTGTTTGGACTGGTCGCTGATGACGATGAGCGGCCAGAGGTACTGGTTCCACGCGTAGATGAACGTGATAACCGAGACACCCGCAATCATCCCTTTCGACATCGGAATCAGGACTTGCACGAGGAAGGTCAGCGGGCCGACGCCGTCGAGGCGAGCGTTCTCAACCAGCGACTCGGGGATGGACATGAAGTGCTGACGGAAGAGGAAGACAGCCGTCGCGCTTGCAATGTATGGACCCGTTATCGCAATCAAGGAATCTGCCCATCCGAGGTCAGCCATGAGTTGGAACAGGGGGACGATACGAACCGGCACCGGAACCAATAGCGTCAGGAGGATGAATCCGAAGACCGCCCGTTCGAACGGGAAGCGGTAGTACACCAGTGCGAGCGCGGCGAGTAACGACAGCGCCACTTTCCCGATGACGATGGTCACAGACATGACAAACGAGTTTACCATGTACTGCAGGAGGTTGTACTCGGTCAGCGCTGTCTCGTAGTTCGATAGTTTGGCGCTCCCGATTCCGAGGTTCGTCACCTGATAGATCTCGTTCGTTGACTGCGTGCTCATGATGACGGCGAGGATGAGTGGCAGTCCGACGAGAATGATCGACCCAAACAGTGCCACGTGGACGAAAAAGTCGCTCTCGAAGAGTGACGAGAGCGCGCTCGTCTGTGTCGTCTGCGTCTGTTCTGTGTGTGTTGCCATGTGTTAGGCTCCGTAGTGGGTGTGGCGGTCGGAGAACCGCAGTTGAATGTACATCAGTATCGAGACGATACCGAAGAGGACGGTCGATTCAGCCGATGCCAGCCCGAGACTGTTGAACTCGAAGGCGTCCCGGTACAGTTTGAAGATGAGCAGGTTCGTCGCGTTGTTCGGACCACCGCTCGTCATCAGATCGACGAGCGGAAACGCCCCGAAGAAGGCGTAAATCGTGTTCATCACGACGAGGAACGTCAGCGTCGGCGAGATGAGTGGGATATACACCCGAAACAGCATTCTGAGACGCCCGACGCCATCGAGTTGGGCGGATTCGGTTAGTGTGTCCGGGATGTTGTTGAGTGCGGCGACGAGAAAGATGATGTTGTAGCCCAGTTGCTTCCAGATGGCGACAAGTGCGAGCACGAGGAACGCCAACGGGCCGCTGGTAAACCAGTCGAACGTGAGTCCCGTCGCGGCTTCGAGATAGTGCGTGACGATGCCCAGCGTCGGGTGGAGCATGAACAACAGAATCGTCGCCGCAACGGCGGTTGGTAGCGCATACGGCCAGATCGCCGCCAAGAGATATCCCGACGACCCGGCATCAACATCGAACAGGAGATAGGAGATGAAAAGCGAGACGGCTAGCGTTCCGACGACCACGGCGGCCGCAAAGAGGAACGAGATGACGATGCTCTTTTGATACTCTGCAGACGTCGCAAGAGCGACGTAGTTTTCGATACCAACGAACTGCTGTTTGGTCCCGAGGAGGAGCGTCTGAAAGAAGCTCAACCGGAACGTCTCCACGGCCGGATAGTACAGAAAGGCCACGAGGACGACCAGCGTCGGGACCAGCAGTAACCCGGCTTGAACGGTTGATGTGTATGGTTTTGTGAATTCGCTCATGACGAAATGGATGAGATGAATTTGTTATGTCACGGTACGGCGGGCGAGCGGACCGATCAGGCCGCTAGCTTACCTTCTGGTTGTAGGATTTCAGCACCTCTTCGACCTGCGAGTCGATACTGCCGAGGGCATCCTCGACGTTCGTCGAGGAATCTTGAATCATACTGACGTAACCCTCCTCGACAATCGTTCGGACCTTCGTGAACGTCCCCATGAGCGCACCGCGCGTCGCCGGGGAGTCTTTTGTCGCGCGCAGTTGGTCTATCGCCGTTCGGAAGTCGGGGTTTTCCTCGTAGAAGCCTTCATCTTCGAGTTGCGAGATGGCGCGTTTGTTCACCGGGAAGTAGCCCGTGTTCGTGTGCCAGCGTTTCTGCTGTTCGGGCTTCGTGAGCCACGCGATAAACTCGCCTGCGGCTTTCTTTTTCTCCGCTGAGAGCGAGGCGGGCGTCCACAGCGATGCCCCGCCGATGACGACGCCCTGCCGCTTTCCGTTGGGCGTCGGCAGTTGCATTGTTCCGAGCTCGAAGCCGTTCTTCTTGGCACCCTTGGCCATCGGTGCGATGCTCGATGTCGAGTAGCCGAGCATGCCCGTCTTCTGCGTCAGGAACGCTTGCTGGGCTTCCGACCACGCCTCGATACCGGGATTTAGATACTGGCCTTCGTTGTAGAGGTCCGTCCACCATTCGAAGATGTTCTTGGACGCCTCGCTCTCGAAGTTCGCCTTGGTCGCCCGTCCGTTGCGGCCGTTTCCGTTGTTCACTAACGTCTGATTCTGCTCTGCGAACCACTGTTCGACGAACCACGAGTGGTTCGGCCACGTCGTTCCTTTGTCAACGACGCCAGCGTCGGTGAGCGTCTTTGCGGCATCCATCACACCCTCGTAGCTCGTTGGTGGGTTCTCGGGATCGAGACCCGCCTCCTCGAAGGCGTTTTTATTGTAGTAGAATATTGCGTTCGAGGAGTTGAACGGCATGGAGTGAAGTTTGCCGTCGATTCGGTAGTAGTTGAGAACCGAATCGAGATAGTCGTCGAAGTTCACCGCATCTTTGGGGATGATGTCTTCGACCGGTGTGAACACGCCGCTGTCGATGGCGAGTTGCGTCCCGATCTCGAATATCTGCGCGATAGCAGGTGGGTTCCCGCTTTGAACGGCCGAAGTCGTCGCGTTCAGCGTCTCGCGGTAGCTTCCTTTCTTGGTGGCTTCGAGTTCGATGCCGTCCGCTTGCTGTTGGAACTCCGATGCGAGCGTATCGATGAACGCACCGAGGTCACCGCCCATCGCGTGCCAGAACTTGATGGTCGTCGTCTTCGCTCCGGTGGATCCTGCCGTCGTACCGGACGTTTCTCCGCTGTCACCTCCGGTGTTTCGATCCTGTGCTTGTCCGTCCTGTGAACAGCCGGCCAACCCTGCGATCCCTGTCGCGCCGACGGTTTTGATGAATCTCCGCCGTGTATTGTGTTTCGTCATCCGACATGGCTGGATTGCCACGACTAAATTTAACCCTTTTGAACATATAGATAAATTGGTATAAATTGGAAGCAATAGTCCAATATAGTGACCTGTAGTGGAACCGAACGGACAGTACCGCGACACTCACTTTACAGCAGAGTGCGGCAAATAACCGGTCTCAGCGCCGATTTACCTCCAATATCGGTTTGACTTTGACGCCCCTCTTCTCGGATGTGTCGCTTCACCGGCAACGAAATGCTCTCCTGAGATCAGCGACAGGTCCATGCTAGCATAGTTCACATAACTACGCGACACAATTGTTCACGTATGGACCGAACGACAGACGCAGTACTTTCGATACCGTTGGATGACGTCACGCTCGAAGGGGAACTCATCGTCCCCCGAGACGCTTCGGGAATCGTCGTGTTCGCGCACGGGAGCGGAAGCAGTCGGCACAGTCCTCGAAACAACTTCGTTGCGGGACGTCTCCACGAAGCGGGACTGGCGACGCTTCTCTTCGACCTGTTGACCGAAGACGAAGACAGGTCCCGCGAGAATCGATTCGACATCCCCCTCTTGACGGACCGTCTCGTCGCCGTGACGGAGTGGTTACGGCAACGCGACGATACCGCGGAGCTAACAATCGGCTATTTCGGCTCTAGTACCGGTGCGGCCGCGGCCCTACGCGCTACCGCGAGCGACGATACTTCCGTGGACGCAGTCGTTTCGCGGGGTGGCCGCGTGGATATGGCCGACGCCGTACTTGACACGATTACTGCACCGACGCTTCTGATCGTCGGCGGCAACGACGAGTCTGTCCGCCGTCTCAATCAGGAGGCTCACGCGAAACTCTCCTGCTCGAAGAGTTTGCACGTCGTCCCCGGTGCCGGACACCTGTTCGAGGGCGAAGGTGAACTTGAGGAAGTCGCAGACGTGGCCGCAGACTGGTTCGCAGAACACCTTGGAAATCCTAACTGAACCGATTCCGGAAACGAGTTGAAGGATAGACCGGAGAGGAGGAAGTCAATAGAGTCTCCGTACATAATGTTGAATTGTGATGGTTCGGGACCGACAGCCCTCGCAGTTCACAGACAGGGAAAGCGCTGGGAAACAACTCGGTGACGCCCTCCGCGAGGAGGGTGTTGATGCGGACATCGTGTTAGCGATCCCGCGCGGCGGACTGCCGCTCGGTCGGATGGTGGCCGACGCGCTACATGCCCCGCTCGATATCGTCGCCACGCAGAAAATCGGGGCACCGAACAATCCAGAGTTCGCTATCGGTGCAGTCGCCGCCGACGGAAGCGCTTGGCTCAACGAGGAGGTCATCGAACGGCGCGGCATCGACCGGGAGTACATCGAACGTATCCGTAGCGAAGAAGCGGAAAACGCCCGTGAAAAGGCTGAAACCTACCGCGACGACGGTTCGTTACCGGACCTCTCGGGAAAAACCGTTGTCGTCGTCGATGACGGTGTCGCTACGGGAGCGACCGCCCGTGCGTGTCTCAGCCGAGTCAACGCCGCGGCCCCAGAGCGGGTCATCTTCGCCGTACCAGTCGGATCACCGCGGGCGATTTCCGACCTCGAAGGGCTCGCAGACGAGGTGGTTTGCCTGTCTGCACCCTCGGTGTTCCACGCCGTCGGGCAGTTTTACGAGCGCTTCGGTCAAGTTACGGACGAGGAGGCAATGGCGTATATTGCCGAAGAGTGACCGATTCAACCCGGTCTATCCGTGGGCGCTACACTCTCTCCATACCTCCGTCTGATCTCCCGGTTTGCAGTTCAGTAGCAACAGTACTGCCGTCTCCCGGAACCATGGTAGCAACAGCACTGCCGTCTCCCGGAACCATGGTAGCAACAGCACTGCCGTCTCCCGTAGCTAGTAGGTACTGCGCGCATACGAAAACAAAATCACGCTATTCGTGATTGCCAGCCATCACGACCGCGCTATTCGTGGTTGCTAGATCTCACGCTGCTTTATCCATCGGATCGCGGAGTTCGCCGGTAATCGCCTCGAACGCATCCGTTGCGGTAACCAGACCAACGGTTCGGTCAGATTCCACCACGAATGCGATCTCTTGGTCGGCCGCTTGGAACTCGTCGATCAGTTCACTGACGGGGATGTCCGGTGGAACGGTCATCGGAGACATTGCAATGTCGCTGAAATCGGTTGCGCCTTCTCTGAGGTCGTCTATCGACCGTATGAGCGACATGAGGTAGATGGTTCCGATGATGTCGTCTACGCTCTCACCGACCAGCGGGAAGCGCGTATACGAGTTCGAGCGAATCGTTTCGAGGTTCGCTTCCACGGAGCGTTCGGTCGATACCGCGACGATGTCTTCGCGGTCTACCATGATATCTCCCGCGTGAACGTGGTCGATAGCGGCGGCGTTGAGAATCTCCTCTTTGCGGTCTGTCGGAAGGTCCATCTCCGTCAGGATGCTTCCCATCTGGCTGAGCAACTCCTGTCGCGTGCCCGGTTTCTCCCCTTCCATCTCTTCTTCGGCCCACGACCGAGTGATCGTCACGCCGATGACCGAGAGGAGCGATTTTGCAGTCCAGTCAGCGAGTCGGATAACTGGCGAGAACACTCGCGTCCACCAGTAGAGGATGGGAGCGCCGTACTTTGCGACCTGCTTCGAGCGCTCGATGCCGAGATACGTCGGGGCCTGTTCACCGACGGTCAGATGGAGGAGGTTGATGACGCCGAGCGACGTCACTGCGGCCAGCGCGGTATGTCCGTTACTGCCCGTCCCGGATAGGCTCTGTAGTCCGAGCGCACTGACTGCTGGGTCGAGGACCGCAGTGAGGGCCGGTTCGGCAACGACCCCGAGACCGACACTGCAGATGGTAATCCCGAGTTGGCACCCTGAGAGGAATATCTCTAACCGTTCGGTCATGTCCCACGCCCGTTCGAGTCCGCGTGACCCTTGGAACTCTGATTCGCTAAACTGCCGAACACGCGTCATTGCGAACTCGATAGTGACGAAGTAGGCGTTCCCGAACAAGAGAACGATGCCCGCAAGTAATCGGCCGACTGTAGCAAGATCAACCATGCGTTTGTTCTCTTGACACGGATGTTGCTGAAAAGTGCTGTTCTTTTGTCCACACGGGCTGACTGCTTCGACTGAACCAGCGCAGGCGCATCGAATCTCCTCAATTGCGAACGTAGCCATCCACCGAAGGTATGCGCTTCGGTTGTTCTGTCAGTCCGTGAATCGGATATTCAGTTCGTCAGTCACTCACGCGGGGAGATTCAGCCACCTCACTGTTGGACCCTTCTGCGCTCGGTGCCGACTGACTCCCGCTACCACTGCTCTGTGAGGCGCTTGCGCTTCCGTGTTTGCCGACGTCGAACCGCTTTACGAGTTCTTGCAGCGACTGTGCTTCCTCGGAGACAGTCTGGATGTTCTGCGTAACCTCGTTGATGGAGGCTGTCTGTTCTTCGGTTGCGGCCGAGACAGTACTCGCCTCCGACGCCGTCTGCTCGCTCACGCTTGAAACCTCATCTACCATTGCCACAACCTCTTCTGTCGAGGTGGCTTGGTCTTCCGTCGATTTCGAGATCTCCTTCACCTCATCTTCGGCTTTTTCGCTCGCCTCAGCGATATCATCGAACATTTCGATGGCATCCTCGATAGTTTCGGCACCGCTCTCGACGCGTTCTCGCATCGACTGGATATCTTCGACGGTGTCGTCCGTGTCATCCTGAATCTCGGTGATGAGTTCTTCGACCTGCTCGGTGGCGTCCTCGGCTTGATTTGCGAGCATCTTGATCTCGTTTGCGACAACCGCAAAGCCCTTGCCGACTTCTCCGGCGCGGGCGGCTTCGATTGACGCGTTGAGCGCCAGCAGGTCGGTTTGTTCCGTGATTTCGGTGATGAGTTGGACGACCTCGTTTATCTCTTCGATGCGCTCGCTGAGCCCTTCGACTTGCTCGACGGCGGTCGTCGTCTCGTCCTCGATGGCCGAAATTTCCTCGGTGGCATCAGCGGCGTGTTCCCGACCTCGGTCAGCGAGTGAGGCCGCCTCGTTGGCCGTCTCGACGACGCCGTCTGCCGATGCGGCGACTTCCTCGATGGTTGCCGAGAGGTTGTTCATCTCGTCGGACGCGGCTTGGAGTTGCTCGGTCTGCTGTTCGGCGCCGTGTGCAATCTCTTCGACCGACTGGGCGGTGGCTTGACTCGCCGCTTCTATCTCCTCTGCGCTCACGACGGTTTCGCTACTCACGTCGGCGAACTGGTCGGCAACGTCGTGAACCTCCACTAGACTGCGTCGTATCTTCTCGATACCGTCGTCGAGGTCCGACATGATCGCACCGAACTCGCCGGGCAGGTCGGTCCGAACGTCTTGGTCCAACGTTCCCTCACCAAGTTCCTCGCTAACGGCTCTGAGTTCCGCCACTTGCAACCGGAGGTTCCGTTGCATCTCCCCGAACGCTTCGACAAGTTCTCCGATTTCGTCGTCGGAAGCCGAAATCTCGATATCGTCGTCGAACCGGCCCTCTGCGAGTGCCGCCGCGTGGTCTCGAAGTTGCTCAATGGGTCGCGAGAAGTACCGGGATGCGCGGAATCCTAATGCGATGACTCCGACGGCGGCACCACCGATTAACAGGAGGAACACGTTCCGAGCGGACGATGTTCGGTCACTCAGCTCTTGGCCCAGTGCGGCGCTCGGCCCCGTCACGTCTTTTTCGGGGACGGTTGCTAACAGTGCAAACTGCTTGTCACCGAAGTCCAGTGGCGCATACCCCACGTAGTACTCCGCATTCTCGCCATCGGTCTGTCTCGTATACGTACTCAGCCCGTGTTCACCCGTGAGAATCCGTTCTTCGGCGATGCCGGCGAGTCCACCTGCGTACTCTTCGTTTACGATACTGGACTCGGTTTCGACGACCGTGCTGTTGGGATGGCTCAGGACCCGACCCTCGTCGTTCACGATGCTCAGGTGACCGGTGTCACCGACCGTGACTCCGTTCGTCAACGCGGTGAGGATGCCGTAATCGAATCGGAGTGCAATCGTCCCCGCGAACTCACCGTTCTGATACACCGGCGTTGAGAGGTAGATAACCGGCGCTCCGTTCACGGTTCGGACGTCGCCGACGTGGACTTCGCCTTTCTCCATCGACCTGCTCGAATTGAACCACTCCGTGTCCGCGTAGGAGGTGTTCTCGACGGATTCGGTGACGACGCTCCCGTCCGTCCGTTCCGCTCGAACAACGCCGTGTCCGTCTTCGTCGGTCAGGATAATCTCGTCGTACGCTGGCCGCTCCTCGCCTTGCACCGACACTGAGCGAGTGTTCAGATAGTTTTCGAAAGAGTCGTTGATTCGATTCTTTGCGCTCTCGCTGGCGGTCGTCTGGAGTTCGTAGTAGTAGACGCTTGGGGCAAGAACCCAATCGAAGTCCTCGTAATAGGCGTAGGCGACGAACTTCTCTTCGACGGGGTTCCCTGCTTGGGTGGTGTCTTCCCACTCGTATTCGACGATTCGCCACTCACTACCGCTCCGCACGGCCGGGTCGTTTTGGATGGTCGATTCGACCTCGTTGAACACGGTCAACGAGGCATCATCGACGAGGTTGAACCCGTCGTGTATCTTGTGATGGACGACGACGTTTGAGTCTCCGTCCGTGATGTACGCGTATCCCGTGTCACCGATATATCCCGGTTGGAATATCTTCGATGCCGACCCGGCGGCAGTCGTTTGATTGCCGGCCGTCCCGGCGATGATTCGCTCTACTTTCTCTTTGACTCGCTGTTGTTCCGCCGGAGTAAGTTCCGCCCACGATCTCCCGTTGTACTCTTCTTCGAGAATCGTCTGCTTCGTACTCTCGATGGTGCTACGCATCTGAAGCGCCATGTGCCCGAGTTGCGTTTGGCTCTGCCGTTGGACGAGTTTCCACTGCCCGGCCTTTGCGGCCTGATAGTTTTGTACCGGTGAAGAGTCCGCTAAGGACCGCGCATCCACGCGGCGAACGTCCAACACGTTCTGTATCTGCTCCCGCCTCGCGGTAACGGTGTTGTTCAACTCTCCCGTTACCTGCGTCTCCATGTGCGTCGTACTCTGCGTCTGTGCGTACGAACCGATGCTGTTCATCTCGTGTATCCCGACGCCGCCAACGACCGAGACGGGAACCAACGAGATGACGAGGCACAGAGCGATGAGTTTTGTCTGTATATTCATCGGCTCAAACTCCCCTGAGGGATACTCCCTCGCTTCGGACGACTACCAACCGGCCGGTCGGCCGGACCTGACTGATACACTCTGTTGAATGGTAATGTCTCTCTATGTTCCATTGTCACAGAGTCCCAAATATGATATATAGTACTGCCGCCGAAATTATCACAAGCGATATTTAAACCGACAATTAAAGGTAAGATAGTTCACATCATCTGCTGTCATCCGTCTCTCCGCTCGTCTGCTCGACTACGGTTCGCCGCCGAAGAGCCGAACGAGTCGATCTCGGTTCAGAAACCCCAGTACTGAGGCAGCGATGATGAGGGCAGCGAGACCGAGTGCGGGCGCAATTTGATTCGCGCCGAGGAGTCCGCCGACGACGTTCGTCAGGAAGAATGCCGGTGTTCGGCCGATAATTGCCAACGCGACGAGTTGCCAGAGGGGAATCTTGGTGAGACCGCCCGCAAAACAAAGGATGTCGTCCGGCAGTCCGGGCACGAGAAAGAACAGAAAGAGGGTCAAGCGGGCGTGGGTGGGATCTATCGAATCGAACTGGGCAAGAACGTCTTCGTGGACGATACGCTCGACGTACGCTCGGCCGAATCGTCTCGCGAGCCAAAACGCGACGGTACTCCCAATCGTGATTCCGATGACGTTGTAGACCGTTCCCCACCACGCGCCGAACAGATACCCTGCGACAAGTGCCAGAACCTGCCCCGGAATCGGCGCGGCGACGACTTGCAGCGATTGGAGGATAACGAGTACGAGCGGTGCCCAAAACCCATATCCTTGAATGAACGCTCGTAGTTCCGCGGCGTTCGTTAGGAATTCGAGGTGACGGCGGAGGAGTACGACCGCAATGGAGAGGACGACGAGTGCCACGAGGAGGTGCACGAGGAACTGTCGTCGTCTTCGGGCCGACGCGAACACCTGAATCTCCTCAAGCTGTGTTCGCAGCCGACCGATTGAATTCTCCATATCCACGCTAGGCCCGTTTATGCGTCCTCGATACTTAGGATGGTATGGCGCGATTCCCGTTTTCTGAGAACGAATTTGGCTCTATTTGGTGTCCGCTCTCGACTCTCTAGTTGAGATGAGTCACAGTCAATCACAACGTTCCGTCGGCATCGACCCAATCAAGGCTGCACTCGGCGTCTTCGTCGTCCTCGGCGTCGCACTCACGGCAGTTGCCGGATACGCGATTCTCGAATCGATCGAGGGGCTCGCAACGCTTTCGGCCGAGTTAGGTATGACGCTCGTCTTTGGTCTCCTCCTTCTCCTTACTGCATTCGCTGTCCGCCGTACCACCACGATTCGGTGAGGTGTCGATATTCGGTGAGATAGCGATATATCCTCGAAATTACTCCCGAAGCGTATACCAGAGTATCCCGACAGTAACGACGAACAACGCCGTCGAGAGGTCGTACGCGTAGGCACCGCTCATACTTCCGGCGAGCGCAGTCGATGCACCGCCGAGGACGCCGGAGAAAACACCAGCGATGACGGGACCGACACAACTCACGCACGTCGCCAGTCCGAGAATCCCGGAGAAGACCCCCGCTGTCGCGCGAACGAGGCTCACGTAGACGAGCGCAGTTAGACAGACGTAGCCGACGACTTCGAACGGAACGAGGGTGAGATTCACGGGGCCACCGACGAGGAGAATCGGCCCCCATCCGGGCATGGCTCCAACGAGACGAACCGAGAGATCTGCACCGCTCCCCGGCCCGACGAGTCCTGTTGTCCACGCAAGGACGCCGAAATAGAGCACTGCGACGACGGTCGCAGCGGCGGTTCGTCGGCCGGACGGTCGTGGAACGTCCACCGAGTAGACGGCGAGAACGCCGAGGTTTACCCAGACGAACGGGTAGAGGACGTATCGAACGGAAAGAACGGCTGCCTCCGTCGTGAGGAGATATACGCCAACTAAGAGTATCTCGACAGCGATGAGTCCCGCGAGGAGGCGGAGCGTTCGCGTTGGCCGTCGAGCAAGCGCGTCCGGGCCTGATATTGTTTCTGTCATTCGATACGAAGAATTGGTGTCTTAGCAGGCACTACCGGGGCGACGCTGAGTCTCCTGTCGATTCTGGTTCCCCGAGGAGGTAGATGACGAGTAGCCCCACGAGTAACAGCACCTCAAACCCGGCAACGGCGGCCAGCGGCAGGTCGATACCGAAGAATCCGAAAACTGTCCGCATCTCGACGGCGACTGGGATGGTGAACGCTGCGAGTACCATGAACAGCGCGGGTGAACGACGACGCATTAGTTGATCACCCCCGTGATGGCGTTGACGACCGCATCGAGGCTAATACTCGCTGGGAAGACGGGACTACTCCCGAAGATTCCCGCATCACCGATGATGCTGGCGAGTGGGAGCGTGTACGCGAGAATGACGAGAACGACCGCGATTCCCGTCCACAGCGCGAGATTGTCGAGGATGACGGGCGACCCGCTCGCATCGGAGAGCGGTTCGGGGAGATAGTCATCCACCGGCGTCTCGGACCGGTCGTCGGCCCACGTCGCGGCGACGTTGAACAGGAACAGGACGACACTAATGAACAGCAACGTCCCGCCGAGTGCGATCTGTACTCGAATCTCCCAGATACTCCCGATAGCGGTCACGAAGTCGAAGTTCGTGTATTGCGGTTCGGCGGTCCGGCGGGGAATACCGAGCAGTCCGCCGCGGTGCATCGCGTTAGACATGAACACCATCCCGACGAACCACATTACGACTTGCAAGAGGCCAATCGGTCGGCTGTAGACTTTCTTGCCCGTTATCTGCGGGAGGAGCCAGTACGTGCCCGCCATCATCGTGAGCGCGACGGCGGTGCCGACGGTCATGTGGAAGTGACCGGGCACCCATATCGTGTTGTGGATGAGGTAGTTGATGTTCATCCCGGCGTTGATCATGCCGGAGAAGCCACCGGCGGCGAACATCAGTCCCGCAAGCGCCATCCCCGTGAACGCCGGGTCGCGCCACGGAAGTGTGCCGAGCCATCCGAGGTATCCCTCACCGCCGCGTTGGCGCGCACCGTGTTCCATGCTGGCGACGACAGTAAATGCGGTCAGAAGTGACGGGAGGAGGAGGAACATCGTGTTCGTCATGGCGATGAACTTGAAGCCCTCCGCGATACCAGGGTCGAGATACTGGTGGTGAATACCGACAGGCGTCGAGAGCAGGAGGAACAACACGAACACCACTCGCGCGAGGGGGTCACTGAACAGTCGTCCCCCGGAGAGTTTCGGAAGGACCGTGTACCACATGAGGTACGCAGGCATCAGCCAGAAGTAGACGACGGGGTGGCCGAAGTACCAGAACAGCGTTCTGGTGAGCAATGGGTTCACCGAATCGACGAGTCCCATCGACCACGGGATGAGGAAGAAGACGACGGAGACGGCGACGCCGAGCGTCGAGATGTACCACATGATCATCGTCGTCAGCACCATAAACGTCTGTAGCGGGATTCGTTCGTCCGGGTTCTCGCTACGCCACTCACGGTAAGCGAGGAACCAGTCTGCACCCGCCATCCACGTACCGATGATGAACATCGCCAACCCGATATAGAACGCCGGATGCGCCTGCAACGGCGCGTAGAACGTGTAGAGTACGTCCGCACTCATCGGGATATCCGGGAACAATCCGGCGAGGATCGTGACCGCAGTGATGGTCGCACCCGTCGTCATCAGACCGAACCACGCCCACGTTAGGCGTATGTCCGGAAGTGGCCGCTCTAAACTCCGTGTGACGGCCCACGTAAACAGGCCGACGAGGAAGAAGATGGTGAACACGAGAGCTAAGAGGACTCCGTGTCCGGTCAGCACCGTGTAGTAATCCACTGAACTGATGATGCGGATGATGTTCGTGCGGTGAAGCGCCTGTATCAGTCCGAAGAAGGCACCGATGCCCAGCGCGATAAACGCCACTGCGAGCGACGCCTGTACAACCTTTGCTTCGTCAGGATATCTGTCTACGAACGTAGCCATCTCAGTTCACCACCATACTCTCGTTCCACTCGTCTTCGGGGACGACGACGATTTTGCCCTCCATCGCGTGGTGGGCCGCGCCGCAGTACTCGTTACACAGTAAGCCATACTCCTTGGCCTCGTCGAACTTGACGGTCATCTGCGACACCTGCCCGGGAATCGCCATCGTGTTCGCGTTCGTTCCGACGATTTCGTAGCCGTGAATCACGTCCCGCGATGTGACGTGAAACGTCACTTCAGAGTTCGCTGGGACCCGGATGGGGTCGCTCGTTCCCGGGAGGTAGGCGAACTGCTGGGCGACAACGTAGACATCGTACTGGTTCGGCCCGGTTTTGTACGTTCCCGGTTCGCTGAACTTCGGATGCTGATCGAGCGCTTTCGGATCGACTTGCCCGCCCTCGTTGTCGATCATCTCGATGCCAGCACCGACCGCTCCGTACGAGACGGTCGCGATGAATCCGACGATAAGAAGCAATGCACCCGCGAGCCAGATTTTTTCGTATTTGTGTATCTCCATCGTGTCACCCGATTACCGTGAGGTCGCCGCCGAGGAATTCGACGAAGTACATGAACACCCACATCACCGCCAGTATCGCCATGTAGACGCCGATGAGGACGAGCGTTCCAACCGGATCGAAGTCGTCGTGCCCGATTCGTCGCTCGATTCCTGTCCGTCCCGATCCGATGACGTACCCTCTTTGCTCGGACAGGTCGTCGGCATCCGGCTTGACGACCGACTCTACCGGCGCCGATTCTCCACGAGTCTTGCCTGTCTCGTCCAATTCCGTATCCGACTCAGCTGCCATATTGTCCGGTATTAACTGATAACCCTTGAACGAGAATGGAGATTCTAATCGAGTGAGAATCACCGAAGCCAGCAACCACCTGCCCTCCTATCTCCCGGTATGCGCTTTACGCCGCGAATTGCGGGGATGATTGCACTACTCGCACTACTCCCCGTCGTGCTCTTCGGACTCGGACGAGTGTGGTGGGCAGGTGCGGTAACCGTCGTGAACGTACTTATTATCACGGCGAGTCTGTACCTCCTCCTGTCCCCCACCGAGAACGGACACGGCGAGGACGACCACGACCACGGAACCGCGTAATCGGTGATGACGCCGCTCTCTTCACAGGCCTCGGCGTCGCTTCCGACGACAGGCGTTGAAGCAGGCGTCTTCCTCGTTGTCGGCGTCCTCGGCGGTGCGCACTGTCTCGGGATGTGCGGGCCGCTCGTGAGCGTCTACGCGGACAGGCTCAGAGCGACCGACGACACCGACGCCGAGCTTACCGTCCGACAAGTCAGACAGCATACGCTGTTCAACCTCGGACGAGCGGCTGGCTACGCCGTGGTCGGCGCTATCCTCGCCGCCATCGGTGCCGTCACGGTCGGCGCTCTCGATGCTGTCGTCGCTATCGGGACTGGTGTCCGGGCCACTACTGGCGTTCTCGTCGGGGTTCTCATCATGGCAACCGGTGTTTCGTACCTCCGGGGCGGTGCCGGTTCTGTGGTCCGACTTCCGGGGCGACTCTCGAACGCGTTCCGTCGAGTCAGCAGCGTCCTCACGAATCGCGTGGATGCACTCGTCGGTGACACTCGCATCGTCGGACTCGGCGTCGGGCACGCGTTCCTCCCGTGCCCTATTACCTATCCCGCGTACCTGTACGCGTTTGCGACCGCTGACCCAGTTAGAGCGGCGTTCCTCCTTTCGTTACTCGGTCTCGGGACGATACCGACGCTGTTCGTCTACGGGACGGCACTCGGATCGTTGTCGGCGGGCCGTCGGCGCTCGCTGCACCGCGTCCTCGGAGCGGTGTTTCTCGTCCTCGGCTACTTGCCGTTGGCCCACGGATTGATGCTCGTCGGAATTCACCTTCCACATCCGATGATTCCGGTCTACCAACCGCTGGGGTGATCTCGGACGTGAGTACCGATTCACCAGTTGTCCGTTCGGAGTCGCCCGACGCCGAGAGCGACGCGTGTTCGCTCTGTGAGCTTCCGACACCAGCAGAGCCGTTCACCGCGGACGACGTGGACGGCGCGTACTGTTGTCGTGGCTGTCTCGAAGTATCGCGTGCCCTCGGCGGCCCCGAACGCGCAGCCGAGTCGGACATCGAACAGTCACTGGCTGCCGCTACCGACGCGGACGATGTCCCTGCCGCTACCGATGCGGACGATGTTCCCGACGACGCAGCGCGAACGTTCCTTTCGGTGGACGGGATGCACTGTGCCACCTGCGAGACGTTCATCGAATCGACCGCCGTCGGCGACGACGGTGTCTACGCTGCCGAAGCGTCGTACGCGACGGACATGCTCCGCGTCACGTACGATCCCGACGAAACCGACCTTGACGGACTCGTCGGCCGACTCGGCCGCTACGGCTACGACGCCACCGATCCGGATGCGGCAGCCGAGACCGATGAGGGGTCCGGGTTAGCGAAGTTCCTCATCGGCGGCGGCGTCTTCGGCATGATGGTGATGGTCTGGTACGTGCTGTTTCTCTATCCGACCTACCTCGGCTTCGATCCGGTCGTTGATCTCGGCGCGTTCGACGGCCTCTACGTCGTCGCCAACGTCTGGGTGATGTCCTCTATCGTCCTGTTTTATACCGGCTATCCCATTCTCCGCGGCGCGTACGTCAGCCTCGCCGCTCGCCAACCGAATATGGATCTTCTCGTCGCACTTGCGGCCGTTGCGGCGTACGTCTTTAGCGTCGGGTCGATGGTGGTCGGCCGCACGCACGTCTATTTCGACGTGAGCGTCGCCATCGTCCTCGTGGTCACACTCGGAAACTACTATGAGGACCGCATCAAGCGTCGCGCGGCGACGCGTCTGACCGACCTGACGAGCGCACGCGTCACCGACGCGACGCGACTGTCCGACGACGGGCGAACCGAATCCGTACCTGTCGAATCGATCCGACCGGATGACCGCATCCTCGTACGTCCCGGCGAACGTGTTCCCGTAGACGGCGTTGTCGTCGAGGGACGCGCCGCTGTGGACGAATCACTCGTCACCGGCGAATCGATTCCGACCACCCGCGAACCGGGCGACTCGGTTATCGGTGGGTCCGTCGTCACTGATGATGCCCTGACGGTCGAAGTCGGCGACGACGCCACCAGCACGCTGGATCGCCTCGTCGAACTGCTCTGGGAGATTCAGTCGTCCCGCGGCGGTGCCCAGCGACTGGCAGACAAACTGGCGACAGTATTCGTGCCGCTGGTCCTCGCGCTTTCGGTGTTGACGACAGCGGGCTTTCTCGTGCTTGGGTCGTCACCGACGGATGCACTGTTGAACGGTTTGACCGTTCTCATCGTCTCGTGTCCGTGCGCGCTGGGGCTGGCTACGCCCCTCGCTGTCGCCTCAGGTGTCCGTGATGCGGCCGACTCGGGGGTCGTCGTCGCATCCGACGCCGTCTTCGAGGACGCACCCGATGCGGACACTATTATCTTCGATAAGACGGGGACACTGACCGACGGACGGATGCGCGTCCGCGGCGTGACGACCGCGGCTGCTGATGAGACGACGGCACTCGAACTGGCCGCAGCGGTCGAACGGTACGCCTCACATCCGCTTGCGGAGGCGCTCGTCCAATGCGCCCCCGACCGCTTACCGACCGTGACGGACTCTACGGTTCACCAACGTGGCGTGACGGGTCGCGTCGATGGTACCGACATCGTCGTCGGCCATCCGTCGCTCCTACGCGAGGCGGGAGTAACTGTTCCTGATGAACTCGCGTCTGCTGGCGAGTCGGTCCGCGACGCGGGCCGCGTTCCGGTGTTCGTTGGCTGGGATCGGTCCGCACGCGCCGTTTTCGACGTGGGCGACGCGCCGCGGGAGATGTGGGACGAGACGCTGTCCGAACTCGGTGCAGAGCGGGAACTCGTCGTTCTCACCGGCGACGACGAACGGGCGGCCGCACAGTTCCGGTCGCACCCGGCGGTAGACGAGGTGTTCGCAGGCGTCCCGCCGGAAGCGAAAGCTGAGACGGTCGAACGATTCCGCTCGCGCGGCACCGTCGCCATGGTCGGCGATGGATCTAACGACGCACCCGCCCTCGCGGCCGCGGACGTTGGTATCGCCTTCGGATCAGGGACGGACCTCGCCGGGAGCGCGGCCGACGCAATCATCGTCGAACGCGGACTCGACACCGTTCCAACAGTGTTCTCCGTCGCTGCCGGGACGCACCGCCGCATCCGCGAGAACCTCGCGTGGGCGTTCGTCTACAACCTCGTCGCCATTCCGCTCGCCATTTCCGGTCTCATCAATCCTCTCTTGGCCGCGGTCGCTATGGGAACGAGCAGCCTCCTCGTCGTTGTCAACTCCGCTCGGTCGGTCGAGTGAGGCGGCGACCCGTGCCGTGATGGTGTGATTTAGGGCGGTCCGCTCAGAACATTTACTCGACCCTGAATGACTGCCGAGGACGACGGACCGACGGACGACCCGTACTGCCTCGACCTCCCGCGCGGATGGACCGCCGACACCGACGGCGAGACGACAACGTACGAGCGCCCGGACGGAACTCTCCGCATCGAAATCACCGAATTCTCGCGTGGCCTGTCGCTGTACTGGTGGGTAGACGTATACGAACGCAACGGCGACGACTGGACGCAAATCGAGGTTGGTCTCGGTACGAGTTTCACTAGTGCAGACGATGCCGCGGCGGCGGTCCAGTCGTATCTCGATGAAACCGAACGATCCGGCGAGTCAACCCAACGGGAGCAGTTGGGCGTCGAGTCCCGTTGAAGCCGTGTTGCTGACCGGCAGTGTGGCGTTCGACAGTCTGTATTAACGATTTCGACGAACAGTATTCTCAGCCGATAGGAATTGCCGATAGGTCCTATTTCGGCCAGCATCTACCACTAACTGGTGGGGTTCCATGGCGAAGCACGTCCTCGTTCCGGTCGACGGATCTGCGCTGTCGTGGAGCGCGCTCCGGTATGCGCTGGGAGAGTTTCCGGAGGCGTCGATAACCGCGCTCCACGTCGTTGACCTGTTCGAACCGGGGTACGGTACCTATCCTGAGTTCGAGACGACTTACGAGCCGTTGATGGGGTCTGAGGAGTGGTACGAACGGGCTGAGGAAGTCTCGGAACGACTGCTCTCGGAGGCCGAAGCAATCGCAGGGGACCACGACCGAACAGTTGCCACTGCCTCGGAAATCGGTGACTCGAAGCGTGTCATCGTAGATTACTCCGAAGCGGAGGACGTAGACCAAATCGTCCTTGGCGCTCACGGACGCGGCGAGGAGGGGCGAGCCGTGTTCGGAAGTGTCGCTGAAATCGTTGTTCGGCGGGCACGCGTCACTGTGACGCTTGTCCGCTGACCCCACCAAGGGGGAGGTAAAGCGCACTGTTCTTTTTTGCTCGTTCCACCCGTATTGTCGCACATGGCCCTCGAAGTTCAGACCGGCCAACGCGTCGAAGTGGTTGATGTCACGTCTGATGTCGCCGCGACTGTTCCGGACGACCTCGACACCGGCGTCTGCACTGTCTTCGTCCCGCACACGACGGCAGGTATCATTGTCAACGAACACGAGCGACGATTGATGTCCGACCTCGAACGACTGCTCGAACACCTCGCACCTCGCGGTGACGACTACGCACACGACGAAATCGACGACAACGCCGACGCACACATGCGAGCAGCGTTGCTCGGTTCGAGCGTCTCGATACCGGTCGAAAACGGCGAGTTGGGGCTCGGTACGTGGCAGTCAGTCATGTTTGCCGAGTGCGATGGCCCGCGGACACGCGAACTACGGGTTACGACGACGCCCGCGTGAGTCTCGCTTCTTCAGCGTTCTCACACATCTCATACGACAGAAGATTGTTGTATCGTGGTCATGTAGTCTGAAATATGGTTTCCCTCCCGTCGAAGAGTCGCAAGCCGCTCGTTCTCGGCGTCCTCGGTGGACTCATCTATTCGGTCATTGTTCTCTGGTGGAGTTTTTCCCGCGGCGTATACTTTGCATCCGGGGATATGTTGACTGTCGCCATCGGAGTGAGCTATGCGGTTGTCGGTCTGTTTCTCATGGCCGCTGTTCCGTTGTTCCTCCTCGCTCGTTTCTCGCTGATTCTCCCCGCTGGAGTGACGCTTTGGCTCCTCGGAAACAACGTGTATCAGGAACTGTACGGGACTCACTTACACCCGCTCTCGTCATATCTGACCGTCTGGCCGCTTCTGTTTGGAATGGCGTTAGCGGCCGGTCTCCTCGAAGTCCTGATCAGGTACACTACCCAGCGCGGATTCGGACGGGGTGGGTTCCGACCACTCGTCTGACTGCGTCGGTTGGGTCGTCGTCACGATCTTCACGAAGTTGTCGCATACCGCCTTGGAGACGTTCGCGTCGGCAACTGCGTTTTCATTTATGCCGTCCAAAACGTGCTGAATCCGCTCCTCGGGTAACTCCTTGTTTTTCGTCACCCATTCGGCCGTCTCACGGTCGTACTCCGGATGGAACTGGACGCCGTAGGAACCCCCAACGCGGAACGCTTGGACGCCGAAGTCATTGCGTGCGAGCGTGACCGCACCCGGTGGAAGTTCTGCAACACGGTCGGAGTGTGTCTCGAACGCTGTGAACCGACGTGGTACGCCCTCGAAGAGCGGACTGTCACCGACGCGCGTGATCGTTCGATAGCCGAGTTCGTATTCGTGCATATCCACCACGCGCCCGCCAACGGCTTGGGCGATAAACTGGTGGCCCCAGCAGACACCGAGCGTCGGCACCCCGGCCGCCTGCGCGCGTCGGAACCACTCTGTCGCCCCGTGAATCCAGTCGTTGTCGTCGTAGACTGATATTTGTGACCCGCTAATCACCACGCCGTCGTACACCCACGCCCGTGACGTGACCGGCGGCGGTAACTGCCCCTCGCTGAGTTTGAACGTCGTCACCTCGGCGTCGAGGACTCGTCGGAAGTTCCGCTCTGCCGGGGTGTTCCCGACCGACGCATCGAGGAGTGCGATTCTCACGCCCATGGCTTTAGATACGGTCCGCGCGCTCTTTTATTTTTGCACAATAAATACAATAGCACACAAAACAAATGATGGTGGACTAGGTATCGATTGACGAGAAGAGACGACTTCGGGACTACTATCGATACGGAAAAAGCCGATGAACTGGCTCAAATTCACATATCTGTCTACGTCTGAATCTCCGGAGACGTGTTTTTCATCTGAATAGATAGCACATCTCTCCAGAATTGATGTGTGATATATCTACAATTCTAGTTCTGGTTGATACACTTCGTTCGGTATCAGTTGTTGAGAATAACCCGCTGATACTTGACCGACACCGGCGAAGCTACATCTGTCGGGCGTACTGCCCACCGGCCGTGCATCGTTCGTGACCGAAATCGGAACCCAAAAACACTCATGGAAATACTTGATATCGTCTCGGAAGAGTACGAAGCAGTTAGTCCGGAGACGCGAGTCTCCAAACTCGTCGGCGTGTTCGACGATCCCACCGTCAAAGGCGTCCTCGTACAGGACACCCAGTTTGAGGGGGTCGTCACCAGACGACAACTCGCCACTTCCCGGCACCCTCCCGACCAGAAAGTCGGCTCGCTTGTCTGGCACGTACCTCGACTTGCACCCGACGAGGACGTTCGCAAGGTCGCACGGCTCATGATCGACAGCGACTCGCAACTCCTCCCCGTCTTCGAGGGGGACGACGTGGTCGGCGTTGTCAGCGCTGACGACATCCTCGAAGCGGTCCAACCGTTTCTGGACGTCGCCACCGTCGGCGATGTCTACACTGACGAACTCGTCTCGGTCGAGTCGGAAACGACGGCAGGTGAAGCGGTTACCCGTTTCCGGGAGCACCACATTACTCACCTCCCGGTTGTCGAGGACGACGCGGCTGTCGGCATTCTCAGTCTCTACGATATGGTGGACCTCACCGTACACTCCGGGACGCAGAGCCAAGGCGGTGACGCGACTGGCGCGGATGCATTCGGCGGTGGTGGCACTGCCGGCCGGACGCACCGCGGCGGGTACGGTGCCCGAGAAGGAGAACTTGCGCGCTTGTTCGATCTTCCGGTCCGCGACGTGATGGTGTCGCCTGTTCGGACGATTCGACCGGACGAAACGCTCGAAACGGCCGTCGAGGCGATGTTCGAAACTGATGGGTCCTCGCTCGTCGTCGTCGAGGACGATTGTCCCGTCGGTATCGTCACGAAGACCGATATCCTCGACTCGCTCACGTGGGAGACGGGCGGCAACCGTGCGGTCCAGGTCTACGGGACCGACCTGTTAGGCGATGTGAGTTACGACGACATCGTGTCGATGGTCGAGGCGTTCGACGACAAGGACCACGGGATGAACGTGTTGGACGCCAAAGTCCATCTCCACGAACACGACGAGAAACGTCGCGGGACGCCGCTCGTACTCGCCCGTATCCGCTTGTACACTGACAGCGGACTGTACATCGCTTCGGGGGAGGGATACGGTGCAAGACAGGCTCTCAATGAAGCCTGCGACATCGTTGAGCGGCAGATACGCGACGAGAAGACCTATGGCCGAAGCAAGAAGCATCCGGACGAGGCGTTCTGGGAGAAGCGCTTCGGCTGGATTCTCGAAGAAGCGGCGTAATCGAGGCGTCTCCGGTCTCGTTTTGCGCCATCTCTGTTTTTTGCCGTTCAGAGGACAATAAACGACGGAAGATACAGCAGGAGACACCCGATAGCGCTCCGTCGGTCGATACCCCGCCGCCAGTACAACACCGCGATGACGATGAGCGAGACGAACAGCATGTAGCTGACCGACATTGTTACCGATTCCGGGTCGCTCAGCGTTACGTCCGCAACGAGTGCACCGATTCCCAGCGAGAACACTGGATCGGTAATGTTGCTTCCGAGAAGTGAGCCGACAGAGATACCACTTCGGCCGCTTCGCGCTGCGATTCCTGCGACGACTATCTCCGGAGCAGTCGTCCCCAACCCAGTGAGGATACCCACCACGTACGGCGGTATCCCAAGGAGTGTGGCCAGAGCCACTCCGTTCGTTACCATGACTTGTCCGCCGCCGACAACGAGAAGGAGGCCGAAGAGTACCCACGGTACCGTCCGTTTCGGCGGTTCCTGCTCTTCGATCACTTCCTCAGTTATCTCCTCGCCACCCTCGTTTGAGTACAGGTCGTGGATGAAGATTGCGTAGGCTAACATCATGAGGATGCCCTCAGAGCGGGTGATCCCGTCTTCGAGCGTGAGTATCATGATAATCATCGAGAGCAGCATCGCACCGCCGTAGACCAGTACGTTCTTTCGTTCAGCGACTATCGGCGAAATGAGAGCGACAATTCCGATTCCCAGCGTGATCTGCGCTGTCTCCGATCCGACGATGTTCCCGACAACGAGGTCACCAGCCCCGTAGTACGCCGCGTACAGAGAGGTCGTCATTTCCGGAATCGATGTCCCGATGGAGACGACGGTGACGCCAACGAAGAAGTTCGAGACGCCGTAGTAAAGCGCAAGTTCGGCGGCCGACCGGACCGTTCGGTCGGCCCCGACGAGAAGGATGCCCAATCCGACGACGAATCCGCCTAGTTCGAGAATCATCCGTCACGATTGACTGAATCCGAGGCGTACACTGTACTCGTTGCAGACGGCTTCATCGTTCACGGCGCGGTGCTACTGGTTTTCGTCTCCAGTTGGGATCTCGTAGTCGCCGCCGTACTTCAAGAAGAAGTACGTGAGACCGACGACACTCGTCAGAGCGATGGTCGTTGCGATGGCGAGCGTCTTAGCCGAATCGGGTACCTGTGGGGCGGCGGGACCGCCGTTTTCCTCGGCCGCACCACCCGGTGTGACGGTCACGCTCCCGACCATTCCGACTGTTTCGTGCGGGATACAGAAGTATTCGAACGTTCCTTCGGTCTCGAACGTGTGTTCGTACGACTCACCACCGGCAATGTCACCGCTTTCGGGGTCACCTGCGGAGTATGCGCTTCTCGCGGCGTCTTCGGAGTCGAATCCCCCGGAGGCAAAGTAGTCGGCACCCTCCGGAATGTCGTCTTCGTACGCCGTGACCGAGTGACCGATGGACCCCACGTTCTCCCAAACCACAGTATCGCCCGGTGCAATAGTAATCGCGTCCGGTTCGAATACCAAGCCGTCGGTCATTTCGACCGTGTGTTGCTGTCCCTCCTGTGCCGCCGCGGTCCCTGTTGCGGCACTCAGTGCGGCCGCTCCGACGACAGTCCCGGCGAATTCGCGCCGAGGAACACCGTTCGAAGTTCTTCCCATGCGTGTCCATAGCACGCACGGAGAAATAATATCTGAGGTGTTTCCGATCCGACGAATGTTCGGTTCACGATTCATCGTTCGCCGTCTCGGCGTCGTCCTCCTCGGCAGTTAATGCAGGGAGTCGCCGCACGACAAGGATGGGTGCGAGCGTTCGCTCTGCCATTCGCTCCGATGGTTCTCCGAATACGAGTTCGCGGACCGTCGGGCGACTCTCACCGAGAACGACGAGGTCGCTGTCCTCCGATGCGACGTCGCTGAGCAGTTGTACCGGCGCATCGCTCACGGCCACTTCACGCTCGATATCATCGGTCGCCACGCCCTTCTCCGAGAGTATTCGGGCCGTTTTGTCGAGGAGTTGCTCACCCGCCGCGCGTTCGTCTTCCGACGTCGCGACGTGAAACAGCGTCACCGTCACGTCAGTCCCTGTCGCCAGCGCCGACGTGAGTTCGGCGATTCGTTCCGTGTTGATGCCCTCACTGAGGGCGACGAAGATTCGCTCGACGCTTGGGGCGGGGTTGAGTAGGAGTATCGCATCCGCTTTTTCTTCCACCGCGATACGTTCGAACGTCTGGGTCGCGTCTCCTGTGAAGACGACTCTCGCTTCGACGTCGCCTCCTGCGTTCCGGAACGCTTCTGCCACGTCGTCTAACTCCGAACGCGCCTGCTCGCCGAACTGGGTCCGTGCCTGCTCTGGCGCGGTCTGTTCGGGAATGACGTGGTAGCCGAGCAGCACCACCGAAACTGACGATAGCACGTCCATAAGCGCGGCCGGTACCTGTTCTCCTTCGAGGATTCGGACGGGAACGAGTACGGTCAGTTCTTCGCCTGCTATGATGGCGTCTTCAGTCATCGTTATAGCACCCCTTGTAATTCGACGTCGGCGGCATAGAACCGTTGCCACACCGCGGCCGCGACTATCACGGCCACACCGATTGCCTGTGAGCGCGGTTGCATGAGTACGAGGAGGCTGAAACTAGTCACTGCGCCGAGAATCGGCAATACCGGATAGCCCGGAATCCGATAGTCCGGATCGTACCAGTCGGGTGAGCGTCGTCGAAGGATGACGAGTGTAACGCACATCAGTCCGTACATCAGGAGGTGGAGAAACGACGCCACCTCAGCTAACACTTCGACGGGGCCGAACAGGACGAGAAACAGGACTGGTCCGCCCGCGAGCGATAACGCGATGTGCGGCGTGTTGTACTTCCGATTGAGGGTTCCGGCCTTTGCAGGTACGAGTGCGTCACGGCTGAGGGCGTACAGTGCCCGTGATGAACTCAGGATCGACGCGTTCGCACTCGAAACCGTCGCTAACAACCCCGCCACGAGAATCGTGACGGCACCGCCGATGCCGACGAAACTTCGTGCGACTTCGACCAGCGCAGTCTCTCCGTACGTCGCCAACTGCGCGCTTCCGAACGCGCTGGTTGCCACGAGTATGGTCACGACGTTAAGCACCGCGACTAACACCACTGAACCGATCATCGCAAGTGGCAGGTTCCGACTGGGTCGTTTAATGTCGCCCGCCACTGTCGCCACCTGTGCGAAGCCGAGATACGCGGTGAACACGAACGCCGTCGTCGTTAGGATGGGGAAGACGCCGAACGGCGCGAACGCCTCGGGAACCGTCTCGCGTCCGAAGAAGCCGAGCGAGTCGAGTCCGCCGTAGACGAGAAAGAGCGTCAGGATTCCGAGTAAGAGACCGACGATACTGTTCTGTAGTTTTGCTGTATTCTCGGTCCCGGCGATGCTCGCGCCCGTCAGACCCACGCCGACGAGAACGGCCAAAGCGGGGGCGACAGTTCCGACATCGATTTCCAGACCGATCTCGGCCAGTATCGCGGCGGCGTACTGACCGAACCCAACGAGATAGAACGCCGACGCGAAAATGAGGCCCAACCAGAGACTCAGTCCAACGACGGCACCGTATGGATTGCCTATCCCGCGGGAGATAAAGTAGTATCCACCGCCGCTCTGAGGCATCGCTGTCGCTAACTCGGAGGTTGGCAGAGCTACGAGAAGGGCGACGACCGCACCGAGTGCGAACGAGAGGGCGGCCCCGGGACCAGCGCGTCCGGCGGCGAGTCCGGGGAAGACGAAGATGCCCGCTCCGATCATCGTTCCCACGCCGATGGCGACACCGCCGCGTAACCCGATTGTTCGTTCGAGTTCGACTTCGTCTTCGTATATTGTCACTTCGTCTGTGGTCTCGGCCACCGAACCCGGAGATCCCTCGCTCGGCTGTTCTAACTCCGACGGCGGGTCAGTCTCGGTGTCGCTCATTCACATTTCGTTTGTGTCTGTATCCGTATATTATCACCTGCTCAGTGTCATCCGATGACGTTCGGCAATACACTCATATGCGGTGTTCTCACGTGGTCGGAAATATAGGACGCCATTTATTACTGGACAACACAGTATCACACATGATGAGCCGTGAAACCAAGGAGGAGTACACCTTCACCTGTCCGGAGTGTGACGAAGCATTAGAGGTGAACGGCTCGATGAAAGACGCGCTCATCGAGCGTGGCTGCGTCATCTGCGGTGCAGGTGTGACAACTGATGCGTTCACGAATCCCACTTCTGCGAACTCTTCGTAACCTTCTCAGACCTCAGACCCCACTAACGGCGCGATAGCGGGAGCGAGTCGCTCGTTCTCGATGTCACAGTCGTCCACAGACAGGTATTAGTGTGCTTCTCCTCTCTCGTCGTACGAGAATATGACGTTGGATACGGAGTCCGGATTGTCCCGAGAGGAAACGGACGCCCTCCTCAGCCGTCACGAGACGGGTGTGTTGGCGTTAGCGCGCGAGGACGAACCGTACTCGATTCCTATCTCTTACGGGTACGATCCGGAGACGCGGCGGTTCTATCTTCGACTCGTCTCAACGCCTGAAAGCGAGAAACGGAAGTTCTTGGCTTCTTCACCCGCTCGCGCGAATTGTTGTGTACGAAGAATCCGAACCAGTCTATCGGAGCGCTGTCGCAATCGGGACGCTCGAAGAGATACCGCGGGACGAACTGACCGTCGAACACATCGAACAGTACGGCAAGGCCAAGCGCCCCTTGTTCGAGATCTGGGGGGAGTCAAAGCGTGATTTGGACGTTCAACTCTATCAACTCGAACCGGACGAACTGAGCGGTCGTCGGATCGAAGTCGACCGAGAGTAGTTCCCTGTCCGATGTGCTGTACGCTTCGGACGCGACACCTGTAGCTTCAAGTACTGCCTTCCTAAACTTCCCACGCGTCAATGCCCCCCGGAATCCGCGCGACAGTGGCGTTTACGACACCCGACCTCTGTCCCATCGTCGAACTCTCGGACGCCGCGGAGATAACTGTTGATTCGGTGGCGACGAACGTTCCGGCGTCAGACTGCGGGGAGTGTGTCACTGAATTCTCTGCGGATGCGGACGCTGATTCTGAGACTGATCTCACGCCGATATTCTCCCACGGGCCGACGAACCGGTATCGGTTTACTCACGATGACGGCGTGAACTGCCCGTGTGAGTGTCTCGGCCAGTTCGGCTGTCCGGTCGCCCGTTATGTCGCACAGGACGGACATCTGACGCTTGTGTTCCACGCCGCGGATTACGAGGAGCTTCGGTCTGTCGTCGCTGAGCTTCGTGACAGATTCCCCGATGTCGATATCAAGCGGTTCGTCCGGTCACCAGCGGTCGAGCAGTCCCAAGACAGCGTCTTCGTGGATCGGAGTAAACTCACGACTCGACAGCTCGAAGTTCTCCAAACCGCCTACGACATGGGCTACTTCGAACGTCCTCGTCGGGCAAACGCGACGGAGATTGCCGCCGAACTCGATATCAATCCATCGACGCTTACTGAACATCTCGCGGCGGCTGAATCGAAGCTTCTCGAAGATATTCTGTAGCGGTTCGAAGAGATGACGCAGCCCGCCAGTTCGTGTCTCTCTCCGACGGTGCTTATAAACCTCCCCAGATATTGGGGCTGTTCGTTACTCCCTATAGCCTCCTTCTAATTATGTATGAGTCAGTCACCGATGGTCCAGTCGGCCGCCCGATTTGCTAACCGTCAATCTGCCGAAAGCGAGACTGTCGTCCGAAACGAGGATGCGGTTCAGGACCTCCTTGATGCGTTCAACGATGCCGGTTGCCGCGCTATCCTTGATGCCACTAGCGGCGAAGCGCTCTCCGCGAGCGAAGTTTCGGAGGCGTGTGATCTTCCGCTCTCGACCACGTACCGGAAACTCGACCAACTCACTGACGCAGGATTACTCGAAGAACGGACGCGGATTCGCCGCTCTGGTAAGCACGCTAGCGAGTACGCGCGGTTAGTCGAGGATATGGTTATCTCGCTCGATGAGTGTGGGGAGATGGAACTCCGCGTTTCCCTTCGGGAGGACACTGAACAGTTGTCTGCGGCCACTCTGCCGGGTGTACACGCTGGTGCCGGGAGTCGGAACTAGTGGGTACAATCGCTGAAAAAACGGTTTCGTACGCTTTTCTCTGAATTCGGTTTCAGTCGTCCTGTTCGTCTCTCGCGTTGACCGCTAAGACGGGTACGTCTGATTGTCGGATGATCCGTTCGGTCGTGCTTCCCAAGAGATACCGGTTGAGACCCGTTCGACCGGCCGTCCCCATCGCTATCAGGCTGATGTCGTTCTCGTTTGCGTAGTCGAGGAGGGTCTTCGCCGGGAACCCTTCACGAACTTCGGTGACTGCTTCGAGACCGCGCTCGCGGGCCTGAGAGGCAATCTCCTCAGTCACCGTTTCTCCCTCGGATTCCAACTGTCCTATCACTTCACTTGGAAGCGTATACGTCGGACTGGCCGATACGTTGCCAACATCGACGATATTCACCGCGTGGACGCGCGCACCGGATTTTTCGGCGATAGCGAGGCCGTGTTCGACGGCCGCGCTCGCCGGTTCGCTCCCATCGGTCGGAATGAGAACCTCGTCGTAATCTTCGGCGACCTGACTTTGGTCAGTCGAACGGACTGTGAGAACCGGTATGTCGGCAAGGCGGACGACGCGCTCGGTCACGCTTCCGGCGATGTAGCGTCTGAGTCCCGTTCGTCCGTGAGTTCCCATGACGAGCGCGTCCACACCATGCTCGGCCGCGTACTCCAGAATCTCCTCGTCTGGACGGCCTTTGAGTACCGCCGTCTGTATCGACTCTGTTTCATCGATGACGGCTGCAGCCTCCTCGATGGTACGTTCGCCTTTCGCTTTCAGGCGGGAGACGAACTCCTCATCGACACCGCCAGCGTCGAACACACCGCCCGCTGCCTGTACATCGACGACGTTGACGATGTGTACCGTCGCGTCAAATAGCCGGGCGAGGTACTGTCCGTGTTCGGCGGCGCGGACCGCGTGTTCGCTGCCGTCCGTCGGGATGAGTATGGTCTCGTACATGCCTGCTCTTAGTGTCAATCCAACGCGTTCGGGTATAAACGTCGGCGGTCTTCCTCACGCCATAAGAACGCTCTCCGCCCTCTCAGTGCTAGTGCCGAACTGTATCTGACAACCGAGTGTCACGCTCGAAGCCACACAGACGCCACTATCATCTGGTAGTTAATTATAGCATTGGGTAATGCAAACACAGCACTGAATCCGTGGCCGCTACCTCTGAACTCATCGTTATCGTCGTTACGATCTTGGGACTGGGAGTCGCCGCTCAAGTCATCGCAGACAGATTGCGGGTTCCGAGTGTGATGTTCCTCATTCTCGCGGGCATCGCTGTTGGCCCGGAGGGACTCGGTGTTATCACTCCGGCTGTCTTCGGCGATGGACTTCCGGCGATCGTTGGGCTGAGCGTCGCCATTATCGTCTTCGAGGGAGCATTTCATCTAAATTTCGAGCGTTTGCGTGAAGCACCACGAGAGACGTTCCGACTTGTCACCATTGGCGCGGTCATCTCTCTCATCGGCACTGCAACCGTCGTTCGATTCGCGCTTGATGCATCATGGAGCGTCGCCTTCTTGATCGGATCACTTCTGATCGCAACCGGACCGACGGTCATCACGCCGATCATGAACGTCGTCCCCGTTCGTAACCGCGTCGCTACCACGCTCGAAACCGAAGGCGTCGTCAACGACGTCACGGCCGCAATCCTTGCCTTCGTGATGTTCGAATTCGTTTTACTTGAGACGCAAGGATTCCCGACGCTCATCCGTGAATTCGGGATGCGACTTGGAGGCGGAATTCTCGTCGGGAGCGTTGTCGCGGGGATTGTCTGGTATCTCCTCCGGCACGTCAGCCTCTCCGTCGAGAATGCTCCACAGAACGCACGGTTGATAGTCTTGGTTGCATCTCTCGTCATGTACGGAATAGCAGAGATTGTCGCCCCGGAAGCAGGGATTGCTGCTGTTGCAACTGGTGGATTCACCCTCGGTAACGCCGAAATCCCCTACCGAGGTGATATCGAACGCTTCAAAGGCGATATCACCCTCCTCGTGATCTCGTTCGTCTTCATCACGCTTGCATCTCTACTGTCCCTTAGAGATATACTCTCGCTCGGGATCGGAGGGGTGGTGGTAGTCATTGTAGTCGCCGGTGTGATCCGTCCCGCGCTCGTCATACTTTGTACGGTCGGGGATCGCCTGACGTTCGACGAACGGCTCTATATCAGTGCGATCGGCCCACGCGGGATTATCCCAGCCAGTGTCGCCACGCTGTTCGCACTCGAACTGCAGTCGCAAAATCCACAAGCCGCGACAATGCTCGTTGGCACCGTATTCTTAGTGATCGTTTCGACCGTTGTCTTTGAAGGGGGCTTAGCTCGTCATATCGCCCAAGCGCTGGACGTGATTCCAATGCGGACACTCATCATCGGTGGCGGGCGCGTCGGACAAGCCTTGACCGAACGGCTTGAGGAACGCGATGAAGAGGTTCTGATCATCGACAACGATGATCAAACCGTCGAAACCCTCAGAGCGGACGGGTTTTCCGTTCGGCACGGCGACGGGACTCAGCAGGAGGTATTAGAGTCAGCAGGTGCCAATAACGCGAGGGTCGTGGCGGCCGCGACCGGTACCGATGACGTGAACCTGCTGGTCGCCCAACTCGCAAAGAACACGTTCGGAGTAGAGCGCGTCGTTGCCCGCGTGAATCAGCCGGGTAATATTGATGCGTTCGAGGACCTCGATATCGAGCCGATTTCGACGGGTATGTCGGTTGCGTGGTCGATGGATAACGTAATTGAGCGCCCGGCGATTTCTCGCTGGATGACTGAACTGGGCCGAACCGGCGATGTTCAAGAGATCGAAGTCACGAACGTCGCGATTGTCGGCGAGACAATTTCGGAACTTATGGCTGAACTTCCGGAGGACTGCCATCTCGCATTACTGAGTCGGGATGAGACCAATCAGCTCCCGCACCCAGAGGACACGATTGAGCGAGGTGACCACCTGACGTTTATTGGGCGGACGGAAGCAGTCCGTCAAGCGATTGACCACTGTACTGGGTAAGACTCGGACCTTGACGTGTAACCACACTGAGTGAGATTCTAACAGTCGTCCGAATCACCACTTCAGTACGGCGGTGATTCGGCTTCGATAACGTCAGTCAGATTCTGTTGCTCTCTGGCGAAGAGGACGTGCAAGTCGTCAAGCGTGACGATACCTGCCAGCGTCCCGTCGCCGTCTACGACTGGCATCCGCCGGACGCTCGCCTCGCACAGTTCGTCACATAGTTCCATGACACCGGTGTCTGTCGTGACGGTTGTGAGGTCCGATGTCATCACGTCTTCCGCCGTCACTGTCTCAGGATCGGCGCTCTCGGCGAACGGACCAACTGCGAGATCCCGGTCGGTGACGATTCCCGCCGGACGGTTATCCGCTTCGACGACGACGCTCCCGACGTTCTCGTCGCGCATCTGCTGAGCAAGTTCGCTTGCTGCAGTGTCTGGAGTAGCCGTTACTACGTTCTTCCGCATCAGGTCTGATACAGTCATCTCTCCACAGGTGAGATGGCGACCGTCGCGCGCAAATAACAGAGTTGTACTTCTGGGTAGCCGAGAATATGAGTAAGGTTCACATGGTTTGCGGCCTAATCGTAACAGAACAGTCAAATCTATACGATCCTTGGTTAACTCATATCCCATCTGTCTATTTTATTTTCAGAGTAAATTGGGTAGAAAGCGCATATTAGGTCCTATAACACCACTATTCTATCCTTTCTTCATAAATATATAACAAATATATCATCTTTCAAAAACACCACCTATTGTTGTCATAAACTGGCTAAAACAGTGGTGTTCTCGACCGCGGCAAGTCCATCTCGGAGACGAACTACGAGCGTCGGTTTCAGTCCAGAAACTCCGACAGGCGGTACGTCTTTACTCGTTGTACGTTCCACCGTCGAGATAGTACTGCGTGCGTCCCATCGTTGATTCCGCGACTTTCACGAACTCGACAATCCGTTCTCCGTCCTCGCGGCGGTCCGATTCGATTTCGACCGTCAAGGAGTGGTTGCGCAGATGATCGAGGAGCGCATCGATGCTCTCTGAGTCACCCCGAACAGTGTGGCGCTCACCGGCGGTTTTACCTGCTTGAACCTCGCGTATCGTCTCGACTGCGGGAAGCAGCACCGATTCACCGAGGTCGTGCGCCCTGTCTCGCAACCGCTCGTCGTCTTCGTCGAATTCCACCGCCTGAAAGGCTTCTCGGATGACGCGCGAGAAAAAGAAGTCGCGGCCGCGGTCGAACGGAAGCGAGAACGCGTAGACGAGTTCGTCGTGATGGTGAGATTCGGTCGTGTACTTGACCATCTCCGTTCCGTCAGCGGATTTCATCACCACACCCTCCCGTCCGGCGTCATCGAGTTCCGAGATAGCTTCCCGTACTCCCTCGACGACCGCTCCCTGACTGTACCACCCAAATAGGCGTGGTTGGGGAAAACCGTACTCGTCGCAGAGATCACGCCGTGATTCGACCGGGAGTGGTTCGCCGGTCGCGCGGTTGCGGATCCCGAACACTCGGACTGCGTTCGAGTCGATACCCTCGTAGTCGTGCGTCGTGTAGGGTGTCTCCGGGCCGATGAGTTCGGCACACAGCATCATCTTGGGGTAGTCGGCGAAGAACGACGACAGATCGAGGAGGTCGCGGACACGTGACGTCGTGTACGGACAGACGTGCCCGCCTTTGGTGAACGCGAGCGGCTCTCCGACATCGGCGATACGGACGTTGAACCCGTTTAGCTTCTCTTCTGCGACGACCGTCTGATCGTCATCGAAGAAGGCGGCGACGCCGCTATCGAGTACTAACACGCGCGGGATGCTTGGATACCCTCGGACGACGGCGTCGGCCGCTTCGACGACGACGGTCCCGCGTTCGACCCCGTGACGCGCGTCGGACAGTACGTAGTACGTCCGACCGTCGATTGAACGCCGGCTGAAATGTTCGAACAGCTCGTCGGGCGTCTCCGCGGTGGACTCTAGCCGCTCGAAGTATTCACGGTCGTCCATGCTGTAACTGAGGCTCTTGTGAGTCAAAAGGACGAGGGCGAATCCGACGTTTCGCTTTGTCAGTCCGGAGTATCGGGATGATGCCTTTATGGGTTGGTCACGAAGTACGACGTATGTCCAGTGAACTCCCGCGTCAACAGTTCGTCCTCGACACTTCGTTGTTCATCACCGAAGAGATTCGTCGGGAGGACGAATCACTGGAGGAGGCCGTACTCCACCTGCTGGAACTCGTGGCTATGGCACGACTGGAACTCAACATCTCCTGTCATATGCCGCCGTCCATCCACGACGAACTCGCAGCGATGTTGCGTGACAGGGAAGTCGGAGAGGAGGTGTTCACGAAACTCGATACGTGGGTGGTCAGAAAGAGTCCGGACCGCTACGGCGTCACTATCCCCGCAAACATCGTCTACAACTTCGTAGACGAGATGAGCGACCGGGTTGACCGGGGCCTGCGCGTCTCTGAGGAGGCGATTCGAGAGGTCGAACAACTCGATCCGGAGAATCTCGCTGCTACAACTGGCGAAGACGGGACCGAGGCGTACATGACGGAGGCCGACCGCGTTCTCTCGAAGATGCGAGACAAGTATCGTCGGGCGCTTCGGCGGGGCGTTCTCGACTCTCGCGAGGATTTTGACCTGCTCGTCCTCGCTCGCGAGTTGAACGCGGGTGTGGTGACGGAGGACCGAGGAATCATCTCGTGGGCCGACGAGTTCGGACTTCGGTACGTACGGGGCGGCCGGTTCCCGACGCTTCTGGAGGAGTATCTGCGTGAAACCGGGATTGAGGGATATACTCCCGAGTGAGCGATCACAGTATCGCGCGATCTTCGGCCGACTTCGTCGTCTCATCTACGACCGCCAGCAGGTTTTCGTACGGCACGAATGCGACGAACTGATCCTCATCGTACAGTTCGATCCCGTAGTCCGTGTGCGTGTACTCGTCGCACTCGATGCTCCCGGTCTGGATGAGTACTCGATACATCGTTCGTATGTAGCGCGTCCCTCCTTGTGAGTCTTATGCGCAGTGGTACTTCACACCATTTATCCCGACGCCGTCAGGCGACCGACACCTCTTCGCGGACGTACTTTCCGAGGAGAACGACGATTGCGACGCCGAGAATAACGGCGAACGCCAGAACCGCCCCCGACAGGAGTTCGACACCACCGGCGATCTGTCCCCGGACGAAGTTTGCGGCGAGTGCGCCCGAGACGAGCAAGATGCCGACGCCACCGGCGTTTGCGAGCGTCGCGTTCGACTTCGGGACTGCCTCGGAGTTCAGAAGGTACAGCACCACAGCGATAGCGAACGGCGTTCCAACCGTCCCGAGTGCAAGAACGAGGACGAGTTGTCCGATGACCTGCCCTCCGATGAACGCACCGGGTGCGGAGAGAAGGGCGAACGCAGCGAGCAGCGCGCGGTAACGGGAGTCCTCGACGGTCGTCCCCCAGCCGAGTTTGTCCGCGACGACGAACGGCGGAACGATAGTGTTCCCACCGAGCGTCGAAACCGCCGCACCGCCCAGTCCGAGGAGGAACAACCACTTCGCATTTGGTCCGACGAGTGGACCGAGGGCTTGGGCGGCCCCGACCGTCGTCAGGTTCGGATCCGAGAGGACGCTGGCAGCGACGAGGAATATCGAGATGCTGTAGATCCCGAACGCGACGAGCATCGAGGCTATCACGTCGAACGTGGCGAGACCGTAGTCGGATTCGTCCCACCCGCGCGCTCGCATCGTGTACGAGTGCATCGTGATCAGCGTAATATGAACCGCGCCGCCGAGGATGCCCGCGGCGACGAGGGCACCGTTGGACGGGAGTGTCGGGATCAGTCCCTGAACTGCGCTTCCGGCGTCGATGGGGACGATAAACGCCGAGGCGACGAATGCGAGGACAACAGCGGCGACGAGCGCCTTCGCCGCGAGTTCGAGGAAGCGGTAGCCACGCCCAGCAAGCCCGGCGAGAAGGATGACGGCCCAGATCACACCCCAGATTCGGGCGTCGATACCGGTTATCGTCGCCGACACGGAGGCAACCGTTTTCATGATAACCAGTTGTGCCACACCGGCGGCGACGACCACGTCCACCACGAGGATCCACGCCCACGACTCACCGAGATACGACTCGACGAGAGTTACAATACCCTGCCCGGAGAGCAACCCTAGTCGCATCGCAAGATACTGTGCGACTGTCCCGGCGACAGCGGAGAGTAGCACGACCCACAACAGCGAGTAGCCGAAGCCAGCACCGGCGGTGATCAGACTCGCCATCGAGGCCGGCCCGGCGGCGATTGCCCCGGCCACCCACGACGGCCCCATCTCACTCAGATACCCCCGTGCAGTTCCGCTTTGAACACCCGTTTCACCCGTCATTTCGCTCATACCTCGGTGATATTACTTGGAGATAAAAATGTGTTCGTTCTAGTTCCGTACTAATCGAGACGTTCCGCCGGCGAGCGTGTACACCTCGAAGACGAAGACGAGGAAGACGCCGAGGACGCTCCCCCAGAGGAGTATACTGAACATCGTTGGCCCGATTGCGGCCATCACTCGCTCACCTCAGTCGTGTCTTCAGTCTGCAGTTGTCTCCCAGTTTCGGATGCGGTCCCGCCATCCGGAACCGGTTCGTCGAGTCTCCGAATCTCCCGCGAGAGGCGACTCAGGTCGAACTCGTCGGTCGAGAGTCGTGCGGCGGCTAGCGCCAGCACCGTCGAGACGAGGAAGGCGCTGGCGAACGGGAGCAGGTAAGTTGCGTCAGGTGCGGGTAGCGCACCGCCGAGCAGTCCGTCCACCAGCCCGTGAAGCCCGAACGGGAAGGGGAAGAAGGCGCTCCCTACTGCCAGCCCGGTGATACTGCTTGCCAGCGCCCCCGCTCCGGAGAGTCGCCCGGTGAAGAGCCCGTAGACGAGCGGGAAGCCGACGGCGGCCCCGAGTAAGTCGGCGACGAAGAACAAGCGGAGGACGCTCCGCGCACGAAGACTGACGGCGATTGCCGCGACAGCGACGACGACGGTAACTGCGCGTGCGCCGAGTCGCAGCGTTCGGTCGTCCGGGTCGTTGAGCAGTCGGGGGAGATCGGCGGTCACGAGACTCGACAACGCGTTGAACAGCGTGTCTGCCGTACTCATCACAAGCGTGAGCGCGAGCAGGAGGACGCCGAGGACTAACCACTCCCCGAATACGCCTTCGAGTAGCACGAAGAAGGCGATACCGGCGTTGTAGTTCTCGCTTCCGAGTTGCGTCACCACGTCGGCGTTGCCGACGGCGACGACGCCGAGGAGCGTCGCCAACACGAGGATGAGACCGTTTGCGACCGTTGCGGTTCGGAAGCCACGTTCGAGTACGCCTGAATCGGTGGCGGCGTAGATGCGTTGCCACCACGTCTGATTAACGAGTTCCGCGCCGAGGACGGCGAATACGAGCGCGATACCGAACCTAAGCCCGGGGACAAATCCGGGGTCGAGGAGTGTCGCGTTCGCTTCGACGACGCCTTGGTGAATCGCGCCGGGACCGCCAAGCGTCAGTATGACCGCGGCGACGCTGAGGACGAGTAGCGGGAGTATCACCATCGTCTGAATCGTGTCGGTGAAGATACTCGCTCGGAGACCGCCGTAGCCGGTGTACAGAAGGACGAAGCCGCCGACGAGGACCGCCGTCTGCCACTGTGGGATCCCGGCGACGTGATTGAGTGCCAGCGAAATCCCCGTCAGTTCCGCGGCGAGGAACACGAACATGTAGAGAACGCTGACAACGATGACGAAGGCGTACATCGCGCCACCGTACCGCGCGTAGGCGTACTCGGTGAGCGAGTGTCCTTCCGGAATCAACTCCCGAATCCGCGGGCCGAGACGCGAGTACGCGAGCATTGGTACCGCCTCACCGATTCCGTAACCGATGACGGCCGCAATGCCGTATAGCGCCCCCGCCTCGGGGGCTGACAGTAGAATCCAGACGCCCATGACCGAGGCGATGAGGGTGGCGCTCATCTGCCCCTCGCCGGTCGCGTTCCGGGCGGTGATGAGGTCTTCGACGGATTCGACTTTCCCGCGTGAGAACCAGACACCGATCCCGGTGAAGATGACGAGCGTGGCGACTGTGAGGGCGAGCGCGATAGTTGAACTCACCATTACTTCTCACCTCCGGGCACGTCCGCGTCGCCCGTCGCGCTCTTGCCGTCTGAGTCATATGCCGCGTCGAAGAACGCGACTTCCAACGATGCCGTGCGTCGGAACAGTCGTTCGAGGCGTCGTCGTCGCTGCGGTGCGGCGGCGGCCCCTTCCCGGTCGAGTTCGTCGCGCAACCATCCGACAACGGCTTGGAATTCCTCGACGGCGTGGAGTTCTATCCACTCTGCGAGGTAGAACCGCGAGGGCGACTCGTTGGCGACCGCAGTTGCCCACTCCCGGTAAATCCACTCGGCGGGCACGAAGACGGCGAGCGTTTCGGCGTACCCGCCTTCACGTGCGGCCCGTTCGAGCAGGTCCTCCATCGCCATCGTCGTCGGCGTCAGGTCCGGATCGGTGTACGTCTCTGGCGGAACGCCGAGGGCCTCGAACGAACGCTCGAAGTAGTCGTTTTCGTCGGCCGTGAGCGTCCCGAGAAACTCCGTGAGTTGGCTTTTCGCCGCCATCGTCGGTGCATCGCCCACGGCGTGGCCGACGAGACCGACCAGCGTTTCGAGGAACGCGTAATCCTGCACGAGATACCGCCGGAACACTTCGTCGTCGAGTTCGTCAGCACCGAGTTCGCGCGTGAAGCGGTGTGTCGTCGCTGCGTCCCAGTCTGGTTGCGAACGCTCCCGAAGCCAGTCGGTGAACCGGGCTTCGTCCGTCGTCTCGGCGTACGCCTCGAACGTCTCGGGGACGCGCTCCGACGCTGTCTCTTCACGGCTCATATCGACCACTCCTCCTGTCGCCACGCGGCGTCCCAGAATCGGTACTCGTAGCGAGCGGAGGTCTCGAACAGGTTTCGGAACCGTTCACGCTCCGCGTCGCTCCGCCCCACCGCCACGTCGTTCATCAACTCTTTGCACCACGTCGTCAGTTCGGTGAACTCCTCGCCCGCGTACGTTTGTATCCACTCGGCGTACCGGTCGTCGTCGGGCATCCCTTCGGATTCTAGCCGTTTCGCCGTCTCGTTGAATCCCCACATGCACGGCAGGAGAACGGCGACGAGGTCACCGAACGTTCCCGTTGCCGCGACGCGGACGAGGAAGTCGGTGTACGCTCTGGTCGTTGGCGATGCTTCGGTCGCTTCTAACTCCGCCTCCGAGATACCGAACTCCGCGGCGTAGGCGCGGTGAAGATCCATCTCCGTGTTAATGGTCGAATCGAGGAGTTCGGCGAACGTCCCCATTTTGTCGAGGTCCGGCGCCGTCGCCGCCCCGTAGGCGAACACCCGTGAGTAGTCCACCAGATAGACGTAGTCCTGCCTGACCCAGTACTCGAACGGCTCCGTACTGAGAGTGCCTGCTCCCAACTGTTCGACCATCGGATGGGCGACGATGGCGTCCCATACCGGGTCCGCGACCGCTGACAGGTCGTCTGTGAATGCCATAGCCGACTGTATCGACTCCAGCGCAATATACATTAGTAATATAATCGGGTTGTTCCCGTACTCGGACTCATTTGGACGACCAGCTACCGCTCGCAAATTCGCATCTGAGTTCGGATAAAACCGCTTCGGCGTCGAAAAACAAGTTGCTGCTGTCGTTACTCGCGGCGACTCACGAGGAGCGCCGCGGCGAGGAAGGCAACGACAGCGATGGGGATACCGAATCCGGGCGTATCGACGGGTTGGAGCGTTTCCGTGGGCGTCGGTGTGTCAGTTGGCGTTGCCGTTTTCGTGGGCGTTGGCGTATCGGTGGACGTGTCGGTTGTCGTCGTGCTCGTCGACGTTATCGGGGTATCGGTCGGTGTCGGCGTCTCGCCGTCATCGACGACGTTCCCCTCGATGGTGACCTCACCTGCGGGGCCGCCGTCGATGAAGGCATCGAACGTATCGTTTACGCTCTGTTCGCTGAAGTCAACCGTGCTCTCGAACGTTCCATCCTCGGAGACGTAGGCGGTACCCGTCTTCACGAACGGTGGCCGCGTGTCGCCGCTGTCCCGAATCAGAATGTCGATCTGTGTTCCGGGCGCGAGGTTCGTCTCGCCGCCGATGACTTCGTCTGCTGTCGCAGAGACGTTCAGCGGTTCTTCAACCCCGAATTCAGCTTCAACGAGTTCGTACTTGGCCTTCACCGTTTGGTCTTCCTCATCTGCGAGGCCCGTGTCTCCGAAGACGGTAAAGTTGGCGGTCAAACTGTGTTCGGGTTCTACGCTCCGTTCGGTGGTCTCGACTTCGTCCGTGTCCACGATGACGTAGTATGTGTCGTTCTCGCCGTCGGCGACGACGTCCGAGTGACTTCCGTCAAGGACGAATTGATACGGTTCGCGGTTCGGACCCGGGTCAGCTTGCTCGACCGTAAAGGAGATGTCTCCATCGTCGCTGAGTTCGAAGAACGCATCTTCCACGTCGTCGGCTTTTGTTTTGAGTGCGCCTTCGATCCCCGATGCCTTGATGCGATGGACCGCTAAGTCTCCGAACGCAACTTTGTTACTTTTTGTAAGGTTGTTGGTAGTTATTGCCTCGTGAATCTCGTCGGCTGTATCGTAGTTTCTTTGCGACGGTGCAGTCCAACTCTGTATCCACGACGTCTCACGTTCTTGGAGGATGAGCTGTCCAACACCCTGCGAGTCCGACATGTCCGAACTCTCTCCGGCCCTCACTTCGAGCGGGTAACTCGCCCCTTCGAGAAGGCTACTGACCGAGTTCTGCTCGTCTACGTCGGCGTCCGTCACGCTGTCCTCGGAGTTGTTCGTGGAGTAGACAGCATCGCGCTCGCTGTCCGAGAGTTCGCCTTCTAAGCCCGTGACGGCGTAGGTGTTGAACAGGAGTTCGACTCTCCCGTCTTCGTTGCCGTCTTTGACTGTCACGTTGGACCTGAATCCCTTATCGGAATTCCCGATTGCCAACGTCGCTGTGTCGGTATTCCGAATGTCGATTGCAATCTTTGCCACGTCACCGCGGTCTTCGTAGAAGGTTCGGTCACCGGGAATCTCAGCGACTCCGATGCCAGCTTCGGTGACCGTGATGTCTCGGGACTCCTCTTGGACACCGGACTGGTCGTCGGTTACTCTGAGGTTGTACTCTCCGGGATCGAGATCGAGACTCGACGCGTCGAGGCTGAACTCGTACTCCGCCTGTCCGTCGAATCTGCCCGTAATAGTGCTCCCCTTGACGACGTCGCCGTCATCGTCAAGGAGCTCGAGTGTGACCGGTCGGTTACCGTCTTTCGAGGAGACCATCCCTTCGATTGTCTCATCTTCGGTGACGTTTCGGTCGTCGATATCGATGTCGAGAGCAAGGTTACGGAGTATGACTTCGACCTCGACTTCGTCTGCGCCACTTCCGATAGTGATGTCGTAGTCGTCGGTATCTTCGTTGGCCGTATCGAAGATGTAGACGTGGCTGTTGTCGCCGGTCGAACCGGCCTGATAGTCCCCGTTGACGATTTCGACGGGCGTATTAGGAGAGTCTCCGACGACGGCAATTTTCGTTCCGATGTACACGTTCAGATTTCGCTCGGCTTCCGAGACGGTCACCGGTGCGACGACGACCGATTTGTTTCCGGGGTTACTGAGACGGTTCTCCGAGTCCGACGTATCCGTAATATCGTCGGCGAGTCGGATTTTGATATCGCCCGTGTTCACTTGGTTGCCGTCGAGCGTCGCAACGTACCGACCACCGGTGTGATCGATACTGGCGGCGTACCCGCTGAGCGTTCCTTTCGGGTCGCCGTTGATGTATATCTCTGAGTCTCCGAGGTTCTCGACGGGTTCACTGAACGAGAGTTCGATTTCAGTGTCTCCGTCGCCTTCGTCCTCGTCGTAGTGGGCGCTGGCAAGATACTTGGGGGCCGTGTTATCAGGTACGGCGGTCTCGACAGTCACATCCACGGTAGCGATGTTCGATTCCACTCCTTGGTCGTCTTCAACTTTGTATTTGAACGAGTCATCAGCCACTCTATCGGCCGTGTGCGTGTACGTGATGGTACCGTCACTGTTCACCGTTGTCTCCCCTTCGCTTGGTCCCGAGACCACGATCAGAGAGGAGTTGTCGAAGGTACCATCGTCCACGTCATTGTCGAGGACGGGGACAGTAACGGTCTCTCCTTTGTTGACCGTCGTCGTGTCGTCGTTCGCCGTCGGTGCCGTGTTGGCGACTTCGACGGTCACATCTACGTTGGCGGTGTTCGAGACTTCTCCTTGGTCGTCCGCAACTTCGTACGTGAACGAGTCGTTCGCTTCGCTGTCAGCCGTGTGCGTGTACGTAATGCTACCGTTACTGTGTACCGTCGTCTCCCCTTCACTCGGTTCGGAGACAACGGTCACCGAGGAGGTGTTGAGGCTCCCATCGTCTTCGTCATTATCGAGGACGGGGATAGTGACGCTTTCACCTTTGGTGACTGTCGTCGTGTCGTCGTTCGCCGTCGGTGCCGTGTTGGCGGCCGTTACGCTGGCGGTCGCAGAACGGTAGACTCCCGCACTCGCATCCCAGTACGCGGCGGTAAGTGTATCGCCGGCAGCCACTTTGAGAATCCCGTCGTCCGTGTTGGCGTTCGACTTGGCCGTTCCGATCGTTGCGGTCACCGTCCCGTCACCCGAGAGATCGATGTTCTGCGCTTCCGGTGCGGTGGTGTATGCTATTTCGATCTCTGTGCTGCTGTTCGGCGCGTTTTCGACGGTGACGTTCCCGTCGATGGGGTCGATACTGCTTACGTTGTACGTGGACCCATCCGACGTGTTTGTGACGGTCACTTCGTCGTCGAGATTTCCGTCGAGGTCAGAATCGACGATGGACCTCCCGACGGTGAACGACTTGTTTGTGCCGTCTCCCGTCTTTGTTTCCGCCTCGTTTATCGTCCCGTCACTGTCGCTGAAGTAGACGATTTTCGCGGGGTTCGGATTGTCTGTGTCTTCAACGGTGAAGTTCGCGTCGGTACCGACTTCGACGTCCTCTGCGGGGGCTGTGACCGTTCCGGTGTCGGCCACGGCCGTCCCCGCGAACGTCGCAGTACTAGCGAATACCGACGTTACCACTACTGCTACGAGAAGTAACGTGCGTAACTGATTCGTATTCTTTCTCATTGTCTGTTATGGGGTCGGCAGCGGGTCCGTTCGGCTAGAGACGAGTGTACCGCTGCCGATTGGAGGGAAGCATGTAACACACGTGACGACTATGTTAAGTAGTTTGTGTAACTGAATGACAGTTTAGATGCGCGCTCACTAGTGTAAACAGCATTATTCTTCTTCACTGTCGTAACGAATGGTCAGAATAACAGAATATACCCGGAGTTCGAACCGTTATTTTGACCGAGACTGATCTCAGAACTGAATCCCGAGGTATTACAATTAATTCTATCGAATAGGTTCTATCGCCGAGGTACTACCAATTTTTGATCTTCTCCGTTGTACTTGTATAAGTCGCGTAGCTGGATTATTTGGCGCACTCTAAACAAATCGAATATTTTCATTTGAATTCCAATATACTGTCGATCATAGATGGATTCTCGCTCTATTCGTTTCTTTCCGCTAAAATTCGCCGATGAGTTCCTTGCTACATCGTTTTACTGATGTCGGGGGAATAGTTATTCCATACACTCGTGGAAATATTGATAGTTGGACCTACAATCAACGTGGATTTTCTCTTAACTGAGTATTAATTGTCGGTCGTCGGCTTCGTCTCGGTTCTACTCAGTTCGATGGTTCGTTCCGGCCACTATTCGGACTGGGACAGTCGTGTTCCGGCCATTGGGTTGTAGCACTACTCACTGCATCTCCTAACTAATACCGGTGGCATTACATAGTTACTGTTGTCAAGGTATGGTACCAAGCGGGTTGGAAATCGCTACTTGTGGGCAAGATTCACTTCGATGACGTTAGCTGCCTGCTTCACTGTGTCGATGATCTCGCTCTCTCGTTCGGGTGCGGCCATCCGATTGATAGGGGCGGTGATGCTGATGGCGGCTTCTCGCCGGTCACCCGTCTCGACGGGTACGCCGACGCATCCTGTTCCATTCACTCGTTCTTCTTTGTCGTACGCGATACCCTCCGCTCGAATCGTCTCTAATTCCTCGAACAACGCCTCGCGGTCGGTGATCGTGTTGTCCGTCTCACCGGGGAGGCCATGTCTATCGAGAATTTCCTCGACCCGTTCGTCTGAAAAACTCGACAGTAATGCCTTGCCGATTGCGGTCTGGTGGAGGTGAACGCGCTTTCCGAGACTCGTGTCCAGATTGACCGCTTGGTCGCCACTGGTGGTGTGAATGTAGATTCCGTAGCCGTGTTCTTCGATCATCAGGTTCGCCAGTTCGCCGGTTTCGACCGCCATCCGACGCACCTCGGGTTTTGCGACTTCGTAGATACCGTCGTACCGTTGTGCGATGCCGCCCAGCTCCAGACACCGCAATCCGATGAGGTACTCGTTGTCGCGCATGACGACGAGTCCTCCTTTTTCGAGCGTGTTGAGGTGTTTGTATATTGTACTCTTGGCGAACTCGAGTTCGTCTGTAAGCTCTGCCAGCGTCGCACCCCCACCAAGGGTTTCGATGCCCGAGAGAACCGCCAGCGACGTTTCCGTCGCCCGAACCGAATCCGTTTTTGCGTTTTTCATTAGCAAACCGTAGCGTACTCTAGCGGATAAAAATTGTCGTCACCCCGTAGATACACTCTTCCGGCCGCTATCCGGCTTCTTACTGCTGATGAACGGTTAAAACATGGCTCTCTGGTGAGTATGCAGCGACGCTTTCATTCGGAATAAGGAAATCACTCAAATCGATTTACTGTTCTGAGAAGCTGAAACTAAAGCTATCAGATTTGGTAATCGATGTCAGATTTATATCCGATTGCACGAATTACTGCTGGGAAATATAGAATCTCACAAATTCTATTCTCGGATTATATTCAACAGCACGCACGCATACGACAAACCGCGTTTCGTATATGCGAACGAATTCTGGGAATATACCGCCTCTCGTTTATCCATCTGATGCGGGTGGACGAACCTGTATGATATTAATGAACATTTTGCCACAATGCGTTCATTTAACTATCTATGAGGAACTCGGTTCATACGTCATATGAGCATCAAACGGCATTACGAACGGGAGTTTGTGCGCACGTTTTTCACCTCTCCGACAGCAGTCGAAGGTGAAGACGACTCCGCGAAGATGCTGCGGAGTGCGGCCCAACTCACTGGAATGCAGGCTCCGGATGTCTGGGTTCCCGACAACGAGGACGCGACGGCACCATCGATGCGCGACGAGGGTGTCGAGAACATTGTCGAAGTCGTCTCAGAATACGGGGCCGACTTCCCTGGTGAGATTCACCCACGAATTGTGTGGCACCGCGATGATCCCGCGACCCGGTATCAGGGGTTCCAGCACATGCTTGAGATTGCGGATCCGGCTAACGGTGCCATAGAGCATATCGACGGCTTCGTCGTTCCCGAAGTCGGTGATATCGACGACTGGAAGAAGGCCGACGAGTTCATCACCATCGTGGAAAACGAGCACGGTCTCGAGGAAGGAAGTCTCTCGATGTCCGTGATTGTCGAGAGCGGGGCGGCCGAGTTGGCTCTCGGCGACCTCCGTACGGAGATGGGTAAGCCCGCTAACAATCTCGAACGACTGTTCCTGCTCGTTGATGGCGAAGTCGATTACACGAAGGACATGCGAGCGATGACCCCGACCGGCGAACTCCCCGAATGGCCGGAACTCCGTCACAACACGTCTCGTGGTGCCAGCGCCGCCGGACTCGTCGCGGTTGACGGTCCCTACGACGACATCCGCGACGTGGACGGGTACAACGAGCGAATGACCGAGAACCAAGCGAAAGGGATGATCGGCATCTGGTCGCTGACGCCCGGGCAGGTCGTTGAAGCGAACAAATCGCCGCTCCCGCCCAAGACCGGCAGTTGGTTGCTAGAAGTTGACGACCGCGAGATAGAACTTGAGGCGGCCGACGGCAAGCAGATCTACAACGGCGATAAAGTCCGACTCGAAACGACTGACAGTGGTTACGTGCTGCACACAGGCGGCGAGACGACGGAGCTAGACGAGGACGACCTCCGGAAGAAACTGCTGGATATGACCGCGTACGTCCCCAGCATGGACGACATCGTGGATTCGATGGAGGAGTTCGAGGCCGCAAAGGAGGCCGGCAAAGGCGCTATCGCCATGACCCAGTCTACGACGCTTGTCATCGACGGCGTCGAAATCGACATCGAGAAAGACCGGATGTGGGACGAAGCGACCTATCAGGCCGCACAGACGCCGATCACGCTGTTCCAAGACGTCTACGAACACCGACCGGACCAGCACGAGGAGTTAGCGGAGATGTACGGCGCTGACATCGTCGAGCGCGCTACGAACGTCGGCAACTGACGTCGAATCGGCGCGTATCAACTTTTATTTCCTTTAGCTCAGCGGCGTCTCAGTCTAACGGCTCGATGAGTTCGACCACGTGTCCGTCGGGATCTCTGATGAAGGCAGTGTACGCCTCGGCTTCGGGTTGTGGTCCCGGTTCCTTCTCGACGCCGTAATGATTGATTCGCTCAACCGTTTGATCCACGTCTTCGACGCCGAGTGCGAGGTGATCCCACCCCGTCCCCATCTCGAAGTCGGTCTCGCCGTCAGTCTCGGAAAGTTGGAGTTCGACACCGTCGCCGTCGCTCACGTAGTAGTTCGTCGTCCTTCCGTCCGGTGTCGTAAACTGCCACGATTCGGTGAAACCGAACTGTTTGTAGAACTCGATTGCCTCCGCCGCATCGGCCACGTTCAAACACGTGTGCAGTATCGTCGCGCTTGGCATACTGGCTGATGTGGCAGCTCGACTCATATAGCTGCGGGATACTCGCGTTCATTGCCACCAATCGACACAGGTTTTAACTATTGTCGATGATGAATTTTGTCATGGCGATCGAAGACCGCGATGCTTGGTCGGCACGCGAACTCGGACACGACCGACCGGACGCGGTGAAATACCGTGATTTAGCGAGAGATCTTCGCGCGCGAGTCGAAGGCGGTGTCGAGTTTGACGAGTACGCCCAGATTCTCTACTCCACCGACGGCAGTATCTATCGCGCCAAGCCTGCAGGTGTCGTCTTTCCCACCGATACGTCCGACGTGCAGGCGGCCGTCGAGGTGGCGACGAGTCATGAAGTGCCGATTCTCCCGCGCGGGACTGGTTCGTCGCTGGCGGGGCAGACCGTCGGACCGGGTTGTGTCGTTCTCGATGTCTCCCGGCACATGGATGATATCCTCGAAATCCGCCCGGACGAGAAGCGAGTCCGTATCCAACCGGGCGTCGTGCAGGACGACCTGGACGCGGCACTGTCGGAGTACGGCCTGAAGTTTGCTCCCGATCCGGCATCATCGAACCGCGCGACCGTCGGCGGCGGTATCGGAAACAACTCGACGGGCGCTCACTCGGTCAGATACGGTATCACGGACGCATACACGGAAACCGTGACGGCCGTCCTCTCGGATGGGTCGCTTTTGCAGGCGCGCGAAGTCGTTATCGACTCCTCGGAGTGGAACGACATCGTCTCGAAGGACGACCGCGAGGCCGACATCTATCGAACCGTCCGCGCAGTGGTCGAAGACAACGCAGACGAGATTGAAGCGCGCTACCCCGACCTCAAACGCCGCGTCTCGGGGTACAATCTCGACCGAGTGGTGTACGAGAACGACGCCGGCGAGCGAGTGATGAATCTCGCAACGCTATTTGTCGGAAGCGAGGGCACGCTCGGCGTTATCGTCGAGGCGGAACTTTCGCTCGTCACGGTACCCGAGGAAACGGCACTGGCCTTGTACTGCTTTGACGACCTCGTGACGGCGATGGAGGCAGTTCCGGTTGCACTGGAGTACGATGTGAGTGCCGTCGAGTTGATGGACGACGAGGTGTTTCGGCTTGCGGCCAACTCCGACGGGTACGCCGAGTACGTCGAACCCATCCCGGAGGGCACGGACGCGGCCCTACTGTTGGAGTTCGATTCGGAACTCCACGATGACTTCGAGGCGGCAATCGACGCGACGACCGAGCGATTCATCCACGACGGCGCGGCGTTCGAAGTCGTCGAAGCCTACACCGACGCGGACCAAGCCGACATCTGGAAACTTCGCAAGGCCGCTATTCCGCTTTTGATGTCGCTTGAGGGCGACGCGAAGCCCTATCCGTTCATCGAGGATGCGACCGTCCCACCTGCGGAACTCGCCGCGTACGTTCAGAAGTTCGAGGCGGTTTTAGACGACCACGACACGTCGGCCGCGTACTTCGCTCACGCGGGGTCGGGGACGCTCCACATCCGACCGATTCTCAATCTCAAGTCCGAGTCTGGTGTTGAGGATATGCACTCTATCACCGACGACGTGACGGATCTCGTCCTCGAACATCACGGCTCGTTCTCGGGCGAACACGGCGACGGGATGGCCCGGACGGAATTTAATCCGAAGATGTACGGTGAGACGCTCTGGGATGCGTTCAAGCGGGTGAAGACGGCGTTCGATCCCGAGTGGTGGATGCACCCCGGCAACGTCGTCTATCGCTCGGGGGCGGACGATATCGGTCCGGACTCCGACCGCGGTGTCGGTGCGGACATGCGCGAACATCTTCGGTACGGTGCGCAGTACCAGTCGATAGAGCCGCAGACGACGCTCGATTTCACGGACGAAGGCGGCTTCTCACAGCTAGTCGAACTCTGTAACGGGTGTGGAACCTGCCGTCAGACCGGACAGGAGGTGATGTGTCCGACCTACCGCGCCTCGCGCGAGGAAGTACAGACGACTCGCGGACGTGCGAATCTCCTTCGATCCGCGATCAGCGGCGACCTTCGTCCCGATGAAATACACTCAGAACGCTTCCAAGAGGAGGTACTGGATCTCTGCATCGGCTGTAAGGGATGTAAAAGCGACTGTCCAACGGGCGTCGATATGGCCAAGTTGAAAGCTGAGGTGAAACACCAGCACCATCAAGCGAGGGGCATCGGACTCCGTGAACGCCTATTCGCCAACATCGACACCGCCTCCAAAGTCGGATCGATGCTCGCCCCACTTTCGAATTGGGCCACGAAGCTTCCGGGGGTGCGGACGGCCATGCAGAAAGCGCTCGGTATCGCTCCCGAACGCGAACTCCCACCCTTCCGCCGGGAAACGCTTCGAGACTGGTTCGAGAGCCGCGGTGGGTCAACTGTCGAACGCACCGACGCCAACGCTCGGGTCGTGCTGTTTCCGGACACGTATACGAACTACTCGTATCCGGCGGCTGGTAAGGCGGCGGTCACAGTTCTGGAGGCTGCGGACGTTCACGTCAGTATCCCGGACGATACGGCACCCTCAGGTCGCGCTGCCTACTCGACGGGAATGTTGGATCGCGCTAAAGAACGAGCGCAGTCCAACACCGACCGGTTGGTCGGCCAAGTCGAAGACGGGTGGGACATCGTATTCGTTGAACCCTCCGACGCCGTGATGTTCCAAGATGAATACTGCAACTTGCTCGACGGACAACGCGTCGAACAGGTCGCAGGGAGTTCCTACGGTGTCTTGGAGTACCTCGACGTGCTCCGACTCGACGAGTCGCTTCCGGTCGATGACCGCTCGCTCGGCGCGGCCGGAACACTCAGCTATCACGGCCACTGCAATCAGAAGGGGACCAACAAGGACCACCACGCGGTCGGTGTGTTGCGTCGCGTCGGGTACGATGTCGATCCGTTGGACACGACTTGCTGTGGAATGGCGGGGAGTTTCGGCTACCACGACGAGCATTACGCCCTCTCGAAAGCTATCGGGAGCATTCTGTTCGATGCGGTCGATGCCAGCGACGGCGACAGAGTTGTCGCTCCCGGCGGGTCGTGTCGGTCACAACTCGGCGACCGAGAGGGTGCAAACGGAATCCCGCAACATCCTATCGAGGCGGTCGCTGACCGTCTGTGATACAGCTATCAACCTTGGTGCGGCTACCTAACACGTTAATGCGCAATTATCGTCCACAGCTGATCTGAGGGGCTAGCTTATATTGGCCCGACGTATTCTGGAACTGATGGCGGTCACACCGCCAAACGTTCAGCGACCTAAGCAGATGCTACGGGAGGTGACCCCGAGATCAGTCACGAGGGATGTTGGTGACTGATCTTCTCTGCAATCTGTCCCGGGACCGGTGTGCCACATTCTTTGCATTTCCACGCTGGATAGAGGGAGCCCCGCTCTTTGGAGAGGTCCTGTTTGTAGCGAAGCGTGGCACCGCAGGTACAGGTGTACTCTGAAAGCGTCATGTGTGTATACTGAGCGCAGACGATCATAATTTCGAGGGTAGTTGTTTTTGGACCACATGACTCACACTGTGCGGTTCGTCTGGGTGGTTCCCCTGTCCGGCGTTGTTCTCATCTCGGTTCTGCGCTGCTGGTGAAGATACATGCTGCTGGCGACCGTATCATTACACATGGCATCAACTCTCGCAGACCAAGAATGCGAAGCGTGTACTTCGGCGGATGAACCGCTCACCGAAGACGAGTACGCGAACTACCTCACCGAACTCGACGACAGTGTGTGGGAAGTCGTCGATGAGTACTATCTCGAAGGCACCTACGAATTCGAGGACTTCCGCGACGCACTGGAGTTTACCTACGAGATTGGCGAACTCGCTGAGGAAGAGTGGCACCACCCGGACATTCACCTCACTTGGGGCAAAGTACGCGTCGAGATGTGGACTCACAAAATCGATGGGTTACATAAGACCGACTTTGTGATGGCGGCGCGGATGGACCGCATTCACGAGGAGTACGAACCGAATTGATGGCTGATGTCTGCGGTTAGACCCGCAATCCGTCATCAGACTAACCCAGATTTCATTGATATGAATTTATACATCTGAATAATACTTATATATTGACCAAATACATGTGGTATTGTGAATTATACATAAATAAAGGGCCAAGTATGAGATCAGGTTGCGGCTTCACAGAATAAATTAACAAGACTTGGACCCAAATCGGGATTATATATTCTCTCCTTCTCGAAGATTTCGAGGCGGCGATATCTCACGGTAACCATCGGTGGGTCGGTCAGCGCCCTCGCCGGTTGTTCTGACATGGGTTGCGTTGACGGCACCGACCAACCGACTACCAAACGATTTGTCGGTCAATGGGGACTGGTTCGTATAGGCTTGGATACTGACAAGCGCGGTAGGCGGGCTTCTGGTCGAAGATCTGCCCAGTGTGTGAATGCGGCCGATCTCACTCGCTACATTCTATTTCGTAGAGTTTCTGACTCGAACATCTGAACTCGTTTTTTGCCATCTCAGTCGAGTTATTCAAATTTCAGGTTAAGAAAATCATACATAGGCACATATCTCTCGTGAAATGATAATGTATCTGGAATCCATTTCCTATTCTGGATTCATTACGTATGATCTCTTTCTTTATCTTGGTTTCTGACGCTGGACGGCTTCACTCTCTTCTTTTTTCGGCCGACGTCTCTGAATATACGATGTACAGTTGAGATTCACTCGATATGGTATTACATCGTTATTGCTGTCATGGCGAAGTCGCTTAATCGAGGTAATCTCCTCACTTCACGAGGTTTCTCCCGTGAAACTGCCTTTTCGACCTGAGCCGAACCTAACTGCGTGGCGAAGTGGAAAGTAACTATTGGTTAGTTAGCGCACAGATATAAACACAAGGGCACAATATATTGTATGAAACTCACATCAAGACTGTCGAGCAGCATCGTCACTGTTGTCGCGATGCCCCACCTCGTGAGCCGGATCGTCGAGCTACAGGTTCCCAGTCACGTAATCCCGAAAGCCTCTCGTTTGTGGCCGTCTTGGATCCCGCCCGGATATTCTGGGGGTGCGCCATCATGAGTCATCTCTCCCCGACTAGACGTGACTGCCTCCGTACGCTTGGGGTTCTCGTCGGTGGGGTCACGGTATTGCCACAGGCCGCGACGGCAACTCATAGCCCTGACGACGTCATCGAGTATAGAGCCGGGTCCACCGACAAATGCCGGCGATTCGTCAAGTATGAGACTACCGACGGGGAGGAGTTCGAGTCCTGTATCGGACCCGACGGTGGATTCGTCGAGGAAGTTGATGACGATGGTGACGAGGAGCGAACGGAGTTCGACCGCAATGGGATAGTGCGCTACCGTAGAACAGAGGAGGAGGATGGCGACGAAGAAGAGTGGATCTACGACGGGAACGGCACACTCCGGGTCTACCGAGAAGAAGAGGAAGACGACGACGAGGAAGAACGGATATACGACGTGAACGGGACACTCAGGTTCCAGCGAACCGAAGACGACGACGGTGATGAGAGAGAGCGATGGTACGACGAAACCGGAACGCTTCGGGTGTTCCAGAAAGACGACGAGGACGGCGACGACGTACGCCGGGTATACGACGCGAACGGGATCCTCATCGAATCGGATCGTGACGACGACGATTTCGATGACTAGCGTCGCTCCCGTCGGACCCCGTCTGGAAGTTCTCTATTTTTAGGTGATTTTGAGGTTACTTCCTATCCCACTTGTTAGGGATAGTTCATATCACATCCGGTCGTAGATTCACATAGCTGTTCACAGTCGGTTTGACGACTCCCTAGAAGCAGTCGTAAGGTACTCGGTTGGTCTCCGGATCACCGGTGCTCACCTTTGCTTCGGACTGTCGCCACCCTCTAGTGTATAGCAACATGAAGAACCATGATTCAAATATACGGGCGGCGGAACATAGCGAGAGTACTTGCACCGATACTGGTACTCGTGATGGTGCTCTCCGTGATGGTTGCACCGGTCGCAGCAAGCCACCGGTCTAGCAACTTCGATGTGGAAACTAGTGATGAGCGTGTCGAGCTAGATGGTGACGACTTCGACATTGAGTTTCGGTCCGATGGTCGCGTCGAAATCGAGGGTGACGACTTCGATATCGAGCTAGACGGTGACCGCATCGACCTTGAGAGTGACGACGTCGAGGTCGAGATTAACGGTAACGAGATTGAGGTCGAAGGTCGTAGCGGCAGCCTCACTCTCGATGTCGAATACAACGGCAACGACCTCGAGGTCGACAGTGATGACTTCGAGATCGAACGCAAAAACGGCGAGTACGATGTCGAGAGCGATAACGAAAACCTCGACATCGAGAGCGACGGCGACAGGGTCGAAATCGAGGGCGACGAGTTCGATATCGAATTCGACGGCGACACGATCGAAATCCAGACTGACGACTTCGATGTCGAGATCGACGCCGATGGTGACATTGAGGTCGAGACGAACGACTTCGACTTCGAGTACGACGGATCGACTCTCGATCTTGAGAGCGACGACTTCGACGTCGAATTCGACGGCGACCGCATCGAAGTCGAGGGAGATGACGGCGACTTCGAGTTCACCCTCGACACTGATGACAACGGTAACGTGGTGTTCGACGGTGGACGCGACGTAGATATCGAACTCGACGACATCGAGGTGGAACGGGATAACGACCGCGCGGAGGTCGAAACTGACGACCTCGACTTCGAGAGCGACGACGACCGCGTTGACGTCGAAGGCGACGACTTCGAGATCGAACGTGACGGCGACCGTGCCGAGGTCGAAAGCGACGACCTCGAATTCGACAGCGACGACGGTCGCGTCGAGTTTGAGTTCGACGGCTCCGGCGGGATCGATATCGAGATCAGAGACGGCCGCGTCGAGGTCGAAACTGACGACCACGATATCGAGCACGACGGCGACAGCCTCGAAGTCGAGACCGACGACTTCGACTTCGAGAGCGACGACGACAGAACCGAGTTCGAGGACGACGATCACGACATCGAACACGACGGTGGTGACCTCGATGTCGAGCACGACGACCTTGACTTCGAGAGCGACTAAGCCGTCTCCACGCGGGGACGCACTTTTCTGGGCTGCTTCTTACCGGCTTCTTACCGCTATTTACGCCTGCTGCTAACCGGCATTTAGGACTCCGGAGCACCGGCATTTAGGAACTCGCTTTCGGTATTTTAGCGATGACCGAGGTAGAAAGCGATGGCGGCGGGCTAGAGGCTCCGATGGCGCACAGCACGCGCCGCGGCGGCGACGGGGACAACGACCCAGACGGTCGCCGCGACTGCGAGAAGTGGCATCGAGAGCGTGGATTCCCCTACGACGGTCGCCAGTCCGCCGCCGGTCGAGTCGATACCCGAGAGGACGAACACTCGGAAGACGCTCACCGGATTCGAGAGGACCATCACCGATAACGCGCTCTGTGGGAGTTTTGACCCGGCCACGAGACCGAGTGCGAGCAGGTCGTGTCCGAACACGAACCAGACCCAGACGAGGAGTGCGGCCCCCAGTGCGTGGGTCTTCTCACCGACGACCGACGAGACGAACACGCCGACTGCGAGGAACCCCAGTCCCAGCGCAACTGAACCGAGCAGGAACGTCGCGTACAACACGGTGTTAGCGCTCGATGCCACCGAAAACAGCAGAATCCCGCCGATTCCGAAGCCGATGCTCGTCGCGGCCACGAGCGTGACCGCCCGTCCGAGGTACGACCCGACGACGACTCGCGCACGCGAGACAGGGAGTGCAAACACGATGTCAAGCCAGCCGCGTTCCTCGGCCCCCACGACTGCATCGAAGCCGAAGACCAGCGCAGCGAGGGGGAGCAGATACGTTGCCAACGAGGCCATACTCACGATGACCGCATCCGCCCGTACCGGGCCGACACTCGACGCGCCGAAGCCGACGATGAGCGACGCAAAGAGGGTGAATAGCGCGGCCAGCGCAACCGCCCAGCGATTCCGAACCGAGAGTCGGAACTCCATGCCCGCGACCGTGGCAATCTGTCGGAGCGCACTGCTATCCTGCCCGTCGGTTGATTCCGTCACTTCTGGTGCTTCCGCTACATCGGTTGGTTCTGTCACGTTAGCGTCTCCGGTCGTTGTGACCCCACCGTCTGTCTCGTGGCTTCGACCGGAATCCGCTCTGTTAGGTCCTTCGGTCATGTTTTCTCCCTCTCCTGCTCTTCCGCGTCTTCTCCCTGCTCTTTCTTCGACGCGCCGCCAAGAGTGTGCTCGAAGACCTGTTCGAGGCCCGGCTCGGTAACCTCGTACCCCGACAGCGACGCGGCGTCCATCAGGTCGTCTAACAGGCCGGGGGGGACTTCCGACGAGCATTCGACGGTGAACTCGCGGTTAGATTGGGACCGAATGGCTCCGTCGTGTTCATCGACTACTGAAGTCGCGTCGGCCATTGACCCCGCGTCGGCCAGACGGACGCGGACTCGGACGCCGTCGATCAGGTCTCGCTTCAACGCTTCGACCGACCCGCCAGCACGCAGTCGCCCGTTGTGAACGATGCCGACCGTATCACACAACTTTTCGACCTCCGAGAGCACGTGCGAGGAGAGGACGACCGTGAGGTCGTCGTCCCGCGCTAGTCGTTCGACGACGTCGTGGAACGCGGCGACTCCTCGTGGATCGAGGCCTGCAGTGGGTTCATCCAGCAGGAGAATCGTCGGTCGGGAAAGCAGCGCTGTCGCCAATCCGAGACGGCGATTCATTCCGTTCGAGTACCCGCCGGTTCGCCGGTCGGCGGCGTCACGCAGTCCGACGAGACTGAGAACGCTTTCGATGCGGTCGTCCGCGTCGTCGAGCCCGCGCATCTTCGCGTGAAATTCGAGTACCTCCCGGCCGGTAAGCGCTGGTGGGAATCCGGCGTGTTCGGGCAGGTATCCGACTTCGCTACGGATGGCCGGGCCTGCTGTCTCAACGTTCTGCCCGGCGACCGAAACCGTGCCGGTGTCGGGTCGGACGTGCCCGACGACCAGTTTGAACAGCGTAGACTTTCCTGCACCGTTCGTACCGAGCAGACCGAAGGTAGTCCCCGGTTCGATGGATAGTGACAGGCCGTCGAGAGCCGTCACGTCGCCGTAGGTTTGCGTTACGTCGGTTACGTCAATTGCGTTCATAGTATCGTCTCCAGTCGCTGTGTGGTGGTGTCGTGAGCGGGTGGTGATCGACAACTCCCGGTGATTCGATGACCGGGAAGGAACTCTCAGCCAAGCGGATGGCGTCGAATGCGGGGCTGTCTGCGAACACCGCCGCCTGTGGATGCTCGTAGATCAGATGCTCTACCAGTCCAGACGGCCGGTAGCGAACGTCGCTGATGCCGTCGTTGTCGATGTCGGCGGCGTCGGCGGACGACCAGTAGTTACCTCGTTCGGACGCGTTCCAGACGGCCAACTCGCCGGTGACCGCGAACACTGACCGGTCGTTATTGACGAAGCTATTCCCGAAGACGCGTTCGTCTTCGGTTCCGGCGGTGAGATGGACGCCGATGCCGTTCTCCATGACGAGGTTGTTTGCCATCACGTTTCGGACCGAGTTCAGCACGTAGATGCCCCGGTCGTTGCCGACGAAGTGATTCCCCCGAACGACGGAGTCGTCGATCCGCTTGAGGAGAATCCCGTGTCCGCTCACGCCGGTGTTGTTCACGGCGACGTTATCTACGACCTCAATGTGCTCTGAGAGCATGAGCGCGTAGCCGACGTCGTTATCGAACGAGGTGTTGTTCTGTAACCGGCAGTCGTCCGAGTACATGTAGTGGACGCCGTATCGAAGTTCCCACATCGTGTTCTCCCGTGCGGTTACGTTCGACGCCCACGAGTAGTACAACCCGTCTCGAACGTCGGTGATGCGGTTTTCGACGACGCGGGTATCTGTCGTTTTCCAGAGTTGGATGCCGTTTCCTCGATAGGATAACGGCCGGACCGCTTCGCGGCCGACAATCGTGTTGTTCCGCAGAAGTACGTCGTCAACGCCGTTCACCCAGATACCGAAGGTGACGTCAGTCAGACGACTGTCGAGTATGCGCGCGTCCGTGCCGTTGACCCAGATGCCGGCGTCGTTACTTCCGGTGTCGCGTCCGGAGTTGTGAATCCAGATTCGGCGGACAGTAACGCCGTCGGCGTCTATCGTGAGTGCATCTTCCGTCTCATCGCCGTCGATACGGGCCAACCGACCGGGTGCGCTTTCGAGTGTGATGTTCGGCGTCGAGATGATAACACGCTCGGAGAAGGACCCCCGTATGTGGACGGTGTCTCCGGGCGTGGCCGCATCGACGGCCGCTTGTACCGACTCGTAGGAGTCGCCGCCGACGGTCGCCGTTCCCGTTTCGGTCGGTGCGTCGAAGGCGTACTCTTCCGGAACACCGGGTTCGAAGGCGAGGCTGTCATCCGCTCCTGCGGCCGTCGGAACCGTCAGCGCTGAGAGTGTCGTGCCGAGGAGAACGACGACCGCGAAGAGGGCGAACGCTCGTTCGGCCGATACAGACGGCATCGTTACCGCCGCCCCGTTCGGGAGGCGTCCGGAGCGGACGCTCGCTCGCTTGTCGTCCCGGTTGTCGGTTCCGTCGTCTCGTCGTCGCCCGTGAATCGGTTCCGGGCGTATCCCGGGACCTCCCACAGCGTGACCGTCGAATTGCGGACCGCGTAGCTAACCACCAGCAGTCCGATAGCAAGCATCGTCAGGTAGGCACCGGCACCGAACCGCGAGTAACTCGTGATATTGGCAACCGAATAGGTTCCCAAAAGCGGCGGTGTGAACCCCTCAACGCCCATGACAGGCGCATCCGGATCCAGCGTGTGGCCTGCCTGATACAGTCGGAACTGGATGTCTGCCAGCAGACCGGCGAACACCGCGACGGCCCCGACAAGTTGGAGTGTGAGGCCACGCCGGAGTTTCCGGGCGGTCGGCGCGAGCGCAACGAACACACTCGTTGCAGCCACCCCGACGAACGCTAGTGGCCCGAGCGACCACTCCGGAACGTCTATCGCCCGCGGGTGCGGTTCGTAGTTCGGCTGCCAGAACACAGGATCCGGATAGTAGAACCCGATGTATTTGTTCAGCCGATGGATCTCGACGAAGTCGCCGCTGACCTGTGGGTAGGCGTACAGGCTGAGGTGGAGCGGTTCGTTCGGATACTGCACGGCGTGCATCTCGATGGACCACATCGGGAGTAACAGTGCACCGAGCAGCAGCACTGCCGCTCCCACCGGAAGCAACCGGCGGAGTTGGGCGAACTCGGTTCGTCCTGGCAGATTCATGATGGTTCAGTCCCGTGGTTCGACGATCATCCGCGAGCGCATCTCTAGGTGCAGTGCGCTACAGAAGTACGTGCAGTAGATCCAGTAGACGCCGGGATCATCCGCGGCGAACGTTACTTCCCGAGTGTCCTGTGGGGCGAGCGCGAGGTTGATGTCGTGTTCGGGGATGGCAACTCCGTGGATGATGTCCGGACTCTTCTCGATGTTCGTCACGGTCATCTGCACTTCGTCGCCTTCTTTCACCGTGAATTCACGGAGGCCGAACTCGCTCCGCTTGGAACTCATGTTCACCTCGACGGTCGAGTCGTCGAGGCGTTCGATTCCCGAGTTCTTCTCGGAGATGTACTCCCGTTCTCCCTCGTAGTCCTTGGCATCCCATATCTTCGCCGGGTCCAACTTGTCTTTGTGGACCATGATGGCGTCGTGCGGTTCGGGATAGACGGGGTGATCGGAAACCAGTTCCATTCCACCGGTTTCGTTGTCTTTGTCGTTTCCGATGTAGATGAGTTGGTCGTTGTCGGGGTGAATCGGTCCGACTGGGAGGAACCGGTCCTTCGACAGTTTGTTGAGGACGACGAGCCAATCGCCGGTCGGTTCGACGGACATTGCCTGTACCGCTTGGATGTGTCCTGGGTTGTAGTGGACGTCTATCTTCCCGAGAATGGCCTCCTCGGAGCCTTTTGGTGACTCCACTGCCTTTTCGATATCCCACTTGACGACCTGCGAGTCGATGAACAGCGAGGTGTACCCGTGACCGCGGTCGTCGTACGTAGTGTGCAGTGGACCGAGACCGAGTTTGGGCTGGCCGACAATCGTCTTCGCCGGGTCGGGTTCGGTTCCGAGTTTCTCGATATCGATGATCGAGACGGTCGGAGAGAGCTTTCCGGCGACGATGCCGTACTTTCCGTCCGGCGTCACCTCAACGCAGTGGGGTGATTTCGGCGTCGGGATGTAGCGGACGAGTGGGTTATCGCCCTTGTTGAGTGAACTTTCACGGGTCCCATCGACGACGGGGACGCCGTTGACCTCCTCGTACTTCCCGGCATCAACCGCTTTCTGAATGGCTGGTACGTCGAACGCCTTCACCGAGTCGCGGTCGTCGCGGGTCATCTCCTCGATTTCGACCCCCTCTTCGTCGTTGTACGACGACGAGAGCAGCCACCGGCCGTCTTTGTCGGAGTCGGCGATGTCGAGGTTGCCGCTGACTTTCACCTGCCAGAGTACGTCCATGCTTTCGGGGTCGATGGCCGAAAACAGCGAGACGTACTTCGACGGGTCGTCTACGTCGCGCCCGTCGTTTGGAAGCGGCGCACGGAACTCACCGTTGGCGAAGACGTACTCGGTGTCGGGGCTCTGAATGCAGCATCCGTGGACTGACTGGACGTTCGGCACGTCCAGAATCGCATCCGTCTCGAAGTACTTCAGATTCACCCGTGCGACGCGGCCGTTGGCTTTGTCGTTGACGAATAGGTACTCGCCGTCGTACTTCCCATCGGTCTCGGATAAGCTCGGGTGGTGAGAGTCACCCCACGTGTAGTCGCCTGCGTCTTTAAGCATCTCCCCCGTTCCGTCGTCGAAACCGTATCCCTTCGCGCACTCCCTGTTGAACACGGGGATTCGCGTGAGTTCCCGCATCGACGGAATTCCCATTACTCTCACTTCGCCGGAGTGACCGCCACTCCAGAAGCCGTAGTACTTGTCGTGTTCGCCCGGCGGAACGAAGTGGTCGGGCACATCGCCGTGACTCGAAGACGGCGTGGCTGTACCACCCTGGCTGTCGCCCTGCCCTGCACACCCGGCGACGGAGCCCAGAACCCCGACGGCTGCCCCCGCTTTCATGAAGTCCCGGCGACCGAGACCAAGACCGAGATTCGGAAGTTGCGTCTCTACTGGGTCCGCGTCCGGCCCCTGTACGTCTGCAATAAGCGCATTCAACTGCGCCTCGTGTTCCGATAGTAATGTCTCTGCGCTACGCTCTGTTTTGGTGTCGGTCTCCTCCCCCTCCGATGTGTCGTGTGAACTCATTTTAAATAACCTTGACGTATCCGACCATTGCGTTCATCTCGTGCGGTACACAGTAGTACTTGTACGTTCCCTTGGTCTCGAACGTGTGCTCGTAGGTGCCTCCTTCTGTCACGTTCCCCTTGTCGGGATAGCCGTCTTTCGCCGCTTTCTCGGAGTCGAATCCACCCGACGCGAAGTACGTCGCGCCGTCGGGTATCTCGTCCTCATAGGCGGTGACGGTGTGGCCGACTGCACCGACGTTCTTCCACGTGACAGTCGTTCCTGACTCCACTTTGATGCGCTTCGGTGCGAATTTCAGTTCATCGTTCATATCGACGGTGTCGGTTTTCGTCCACTTTTCACCGTCCGACGAGCTGTCCTTCGGTTTGGATGTCGCGGTCTTCGCCTCAGTCTCCGCACCCCCATCACCGCTTGAGTCAGCGCTACTGGTACATCCGGCGACGCCACCCAGCAGCGCTACGGTCCCAGTGATTCCAATTTGCTTCATCAACTTCCGCCTATCGAGTTTCGTTGTCATGCTTTCGTATTTGTAGGGTTGTGTTCGTTCGATTGCTCATCCCCGCCCATCGCCTCGGCCCTTCGCACCAGTCCAGTCAGGCCGTCAGTACCGAGGACTTCGGATACGTCCTCGACGATCGAATCGAGGAGTTCACCGGCGTACTGGTCGGCCGCGAAGGTGTGTCGGTATCGAGGTGATCCACGCTGCATCTCCTCGGTTCGGTCCACTAACCGCTTCTCGACGAGGCGGTCGAGTGTCGCACTCACTGTCGAGTACACGACATCGACGCCGTCTTCTCGGAGTTCACGCTGGACTTCCCGCGAAGTCAAGGACTGTTCGCTCCGTCGCAGGATTGCTAACAGTTCCTTTTCACGTGGTCCGAGGCGGTTCCAGTCCATGGGTATCATCCCATGTACGGTCATACCCGACCCCAACCATACACTAGTTGGACGTTCTTCACCACTCGGGAACCGGTCCGAACGTGTTCGCCACAAGGAGGATGCGAGTTCCGTTCAAACGCTACCGTCTGATTGCGTATACGCTGCCGTGAATCGCTCGTTTATGGTCGCTACTTCCGGCGCAATGAGTAGAGTGTGCAATAAGTCGGCTGGTCGAACCAGCACGTACCTGAAGGATTGCTATTTCATACCTAACGCTTATCCCTCACTAATTTATCATTGGTAATTGAGAAGTCATATGAATCCACCAGTTGAAGGCAAAACACAGACGTTCGAACGAACGTTTACCGTCGAAGAGGTCCAGCAGTTTGCGGAACTTTCTGGAGACGCACAGCCTCGACACACCGAACCTGACGAGGACGGCCGAGTGATGGTGCAAGGATTATTGACGGCGACGATGCCGACGAAACTTGGCGGTGACGACGGGGTGTTGGCCAGTAATATGGAATTCGAGTTTCACCAACCTGTCTACACTGGCGAATCAGTTACCTGCACCTCGACGTACGATACGGTCGTAGAACGCGACAATCGCTATGAATTCTCGGCAGACGTTGTCTGTGAGAACGCAGATGGTGAACCTGTCCTGACCGGGACGGTCGATGGGCTAATCTGGAAAGACGACTGAATAGCGGTTTGACAGCAGTTTCGATTGGGTTTCGATACGATCTGTTTTTATATTTTGGTTTGTTTTCACATTTTAATATGCCGCTAGTGAATACACTGTTTTTAGATCTCATATCCTCCTAGTTATCTACATTTCACCAATATATCTGTGTGCTACTCTCTTAATACACTACGTATATCACTCGATATCCTGTTTTTGTTTCTATATTTGGTGTCTCTTACGTATACCGGTTACATACTCCCTTTCTATCACTCCACTGCACCCCTCTCAGATATCTCTCAACGGTACATTTTTACAACCAAGTTGAGTTCCGTACTCCGTGCCAATCACACGAGCGAAATCTATCGACGCCCTCTACGAGGAATGCAAGGGCTTTGACCTTGTGCTCGTGCCCGACGCGCCGATGGCGAGCGCACTCAATCGGCGTCTCGACCGACCACACTTTGGTCCGTTTGCGATCACGCCCCGTCGCCTCGCTGCACAACGCCGCGAACAGGACGAGTACCGACTTTCGTTTCTCGAAAGTATCGAATCGACCGACCTCGATTGGAAGGAGGCGTCCCATGCGGTCGGAAACATCCACCAATGCTGGGAGTATCAAGGAACGGCCGAGTCAATCCTCGAATACGAACTGTTCCGCACTGCAGCAACGCGGACAGTCGTTAACTGCGTCAGTGAGTCGGACACAACCCTCCGCCGACTCACCGAGTACACTATCGATGCCGATACGTCAGTTGCCGTCGTCGGACTAACGCAACTTACCGCACTCGAACGTTCGATTCTCCCGCCCGACTACGAGACAATCGATCCGTTCGCCGATGAGACGTTCGACTACCCGCCGTTCCGTGTCTTTGACTCTCCGGCCGCGATTGTCGATGCAGTTCTCGATACTGTCACTCAGGAAAACGCCGATGACGTCGGTGTCGTCCTCGATGCTGCCAGTCAGTACTCGTCGCTCATCGAATCCGCATTCGAGGCGGCGGGGATTCCGTACCACGGCGGTCCCGGATTCGACGACCTACCCCATCACAGGACGTTTCTGCAACTTCTCCGTAGTGCCCATGCCGGACGGGAGACCCGAATTAGTGACGTTAGGCCGTTGCTCACCCGGTTCGGAAAATCGATCGATATCGAACACGACGAAAAGCGCCTTTACGACAGCGACCAGCAAGCGGCCAACTGGCTTCTCGAACTCCACGACGAGGTTCGTACCGGTACGTTCAGTGCGGCCCTCGATGCTTACGAATCCGCTGCGGACACCGTTCTCGATGCGTTCCGTGACGAACTTTCCACGCTTGGTCTCTTGACCGACCCCGTTACTGAGGAGGCAGTTGACCGACTCGAATTCTACGTACAGACGTACGATATCCCCGTCGATCACGGAAACGAGGGTGTGCTGTTGGCAGATGCGAAGTCAGCGGCTCACGTTGACCGGCCTGTCGTGTTTTACCTCGGTCTCGACGAGGGGTGGACGCACTCGCCCCCACGGCGGCCGTGGGTTGACCGCGACCGGGAGTTCGAGCGCAACATCCAGCAGTTCCAACTGCTCCTCCAGAACGGTATCGACCAGTACTACCTCGTACAGGATACCGCCGGGGGGACACCCGTGACCCCGTGTCTGTATTTCGAGGAACTGTTCGATGAGACCTTCGAGCGATTCAGCGATCTCGATTCGGTTCCACACTCACGCGCGTTTCGAACGACGGCGGACGGCTTTGCGAAGGAACCACTCGACATCGCTGCTGCTGAAGTCACGACCATCAGCCAGTCGAGCCTCAACACCTACGTCAACTCACCCCGAGACTACTTTTTCTCTCGACTTCTCGATACTCCGGACAAGGACTACTTCAGGGAAGGAAATCTGCTTCACGACTTTGCGGAGTATTACGTCGCTCATCCCGAGTCTGTCACGGACGAGACGCTTGCTGAAGTTGCGGAGATCATCCTCGATGAAGTTGATCCATTCCTCCGTGGGGTTGACCGGGAGGTCCGACACACCAAGTACCGTCTCGGACTCCAGACTATCGTCGAGTTCTTGGACACGAACCCACCCCACGGCGACGAGTTCGTTGCCGGAAACGACGGCTGGGGACGGAATTTCTTCGCCGAGTACTACGACCGCCCCATTGACACACCCCACACGGAACGGTGGTTCGAGAACAGCGACCTCGGTCTGAAAGGCAAAATCGACCTCGTTCACGACTCGACGCATCTTCTCGACTACAAGAGCGGGTCGAAGAAGTCTGCGCACTCGATAGTCAAACATTCGGCGCTCGACCCACCGAGCGACAAGCCAAACTTCCAAGCACTGCTGTACCTCGCTCACCAGCGTACCGTACAGCCAGACCAGGAACTCCAATTCACGTTCTTTCACTTCCTCGAAACGCTTGATGACATCGTCGCTGGTGAGGCCTCTCTGGACGACTGCCTGACGACGGTGACGTACTATCCGCACACCTTCGCGGAGTACGTTGCGACAGAGGCCGTCTTCAACGAACTGAAATCGGAGGCCGCGAACGACTGCAACAAGACGTTCTCGAAAACGGAGTACGAGGAGTATCGTGCGATTTTCGAGACGCACGAACTCCCACAGACGCGTGATAGCGACGAACTCATCGACTCCGAGTTCGGGCACGCGCTGACAGCGCGGATGAAGGAGAACGTCGGTGACTACAAATACGTAAAAAACGGCTGTAAGCAGGCGCTCAGACACGTGCTTCGGATTCGAAACAAGAACTACTTCGCAGACGATGTAGACGCCTTCGAACAGTTCGTGCAAGAACGACTCGAAGAGTTGAACGCTCGCCGCGCCGGTGACGAACGGTTCCCAGTTGGGGGACTCGGCGGCGATCCGAACTATCGGTACGTGGATAACCGAGACTGCATTCTGGAGGAGGAATCACGATGACCCAACCGAACGACCATCAACAGGACCTGATCGACAGTACTGACGGCATTCACGTCGTTGACGCCGGTGCCGGAACGGGGAAGACCTTCACTGTCACCCGCCGGTACGCGGAGATTGTCGATCAGGACGAGGTTGCACCGGCGGACGTCCTCCTCGTGACGTTCACGAATAACGCGGCGACCGAGATGAAAGACCGGATCGTTTCCCACTGCGGCTACGGGATGCGGGAACTCTCTGACGCTCCGATTCAGACGTTCCATAGTCTCTGTCACGACCTGCTCATGGAACATGGGTTCGAGGCACCGACGCACCTCGGCATCGACGACCGAATTACTGGTTCGACGCGTATCCTTGAGGACGAGACTGTCGAGAAAGCGCAGTTCCGTGAGTTCATCCGCCGGTTCAGCGACGACCACGCTGCGTATGACGACTTCTTCCGTGCTATCGAAGACCCGGTCGAACTCCTCGGATTACTCACACAGCTCGCATCAAAAGGCGTCTTTCCAACGGCCGATGGCTGGTACCGAAACGGCGAACGCCATCTGGACGGTGATTTCGAGGCGTTCAGCGAACTGTTCGACGAGTTGAATCAACCGCGAAACGGGGGCAGCAAACAGTCGCGGCTTCGTTCGAAGCTTAGCCGCTACGGGCGGAACAAATGTTATCTCCCGGACGCTCCCGACAAATCGACAATCCGTGGTGGCCGGGGGGAGAAACAGGTCCCTGCCGACGTTGCACGTCGGGCGTTCGAGGAGGACCGAGCGGACCTCAAGCAGTTCGTTCACGACGTGTATTTCGAGTATCTCGAATTCGCGCTGAGCCGGAATTACCTCAACTTCGGCTTTCTCCAGTTGTTTGCCTTCGTCCTCCTCTGTGACGACCACAGCCTCCGCGACGATGTCGCCTTCGAGTACGTGATGATCGACGAGTTTCAGGACTCAAGCGAGATCCAGTTCAAACTCGCACTCTTGCTCGCGGACACGAACAACCTCTGTGTCGTCGGTGACTGGAAGCAGAGCATCTACTCGTTCCAGTACGCCGCGGTCGAGAATATTACCGAGTTCGAGTCTCGACTGGATCGGTTCGTCGCGGAACTGAACGAGGACGGCGAACGAGTGTCGTGGGCGACTCGCCCTATCACAGACATCGAACTAGTCGAGAACTACCGTTCGACGCAGGCTATCTTGGACTTCTCCGAACACAGTTTGGTGACGCCCGCCGCGAGTACAGACAAGGTCGATGTCGAAGAGGTCCAAGACCGAATCGTGTCGCTCTCCGCGAACACGCCCTGCGAGAACTCGAATATCGAGGCGATTCAGCACGAGGACGAACACGAAGCCATCTTGACGAAGATTCAGGAAATCGCGGGGAACGAGGACTATCAGGTCGAAGAAGACGGTGAGCTTCGACCGCCCGAGTACGGAGACGTTGCAGTTCTCACCCGGACACGGGACTTCGGGCGCGAACTACTGTCGGCCGCGGCGGAGTACGGACTGCCGATGTCGTACGAGGGGGGAATTGAGTTGTTCCGCTCTGATCCCGCGAAGCTTCTATTGGCGTGGCTTCGCATTCTCGACGCCGATTCCGAGCGCGGGTGGGCGGTCGTCCTCGAAGAGGCAGGCTACACACTGGACGAGATCGAGTACATCCTCGATACCGAGCGCTACCCCGATAACATGCAGGCGTTCAAGACCGAGTTGGCGGAGCTTGAGACCATCGGCGGGGTTGCACAGCGCGTCTTCTCCCGATATAACTACGATGGGGCGCACGCTGACGTGTTGTTGACGACGGTTCAATCGATACACAGCGCGACGACGGTAACGCGTGGTGACCTCATCCAGTTTATCGAACGCGGCATCGAAAACGGAAGCACGCAGGAGGTTCACGCGAGCGCCGGGGTGAACTCAGTAACTGTCCAGACGATTCACGCGGCTAAGGGTCTCGAACATCCCATCGTCATCCTTGTGAACATGAACAGCCATCGTTTCCCGCCGTCCGGCGGGAACAGTAACACGATCACGTTCGATGACCCCATCGGTCTCCGTCAGCGGAAACGCTACGCTGACGACTACGGCTACCCGCATATCCACGATAACTGGCGGACTGACGTGCTCCGAACCTGCTTGCCGCGTGGGTACGACGAGGAGCGACGCTTGCTCTATGTCTCGATGACTCGTGCGGAGAGCCATCTGGTCTTTTCGGCAGGCGAGAATCCGAACACGTTCTTCGAGGAACTGCCGGTTGCTGTCGAAGAAATCACTCCCGAGGTCGAAGCAGACGACCGTAGCGAGACGACACAGGCGAACCTGCAGATCTCGGTGCCGACACCTGCGGGACCGGTCGGGCACTCACCACACACGTTGATGCGTGACGACGTGTTCGAGGATGTTGCAGGCGGAAGGGGAACTGAGTTCGGAACACAGGTCCACGAGTTCGCCGAACGGTACGCACTCGGAGCGGATGTTGAACCGTCGAAAGGTAACGACGATGAGTCTCATCTCAAGACCCTGATCGACTCACTTGACGGTGAGATACGGGTCGAAGAGGACGTGTATCTCCCGCTTACCGTCGATGGTGAACGAGTGACTATCTCAGGTGTGGTTGACCTCGTTCATATTCTCCCTGACACTGTCGAAATCATCGATTTCAAAACAGATCGCGGACGGCACGCAGAGGCCGAATATCGGAAGCAACTCAGCGTGTACTATCACGTCTTGCACGAGTGTTTTCCCGAACGCGATGTGACCGCCGCCATCTTCTACACGGCCGAGGCGACGCGTGTCGATATCAACCCGTTGTCGAAAGCGGACATAGCCGAGTTGACGAGAGCGGTGCTGTAAGGCGACCCTCAACGGCACCGCTGGCTGTCGTTCATTACTCGTAATTCATACAAAAACCGAATTCAGCGAGCGTTTTAGTTGTCAGACGTATGGGGTTCTGTATGTTCCCTCCGCAGTCCGACCGGGCGTTGATACGCCGGTATTACCTCTACCGCGCCACGCTGTCGGTCGGGTTTATCACGCCAATCTTCACCCTGTTTCTCCTGCGGTCCCTGACGTTTACGCAGGTCGGAACGCTGTCAGCACTGTATTCGGTGTTTTCGGTCGGTGGCGAAATACCGACTGGATACGTTGGCGACCGACTGGGACGGCGGGCCAGCCTCCTGCTCAGTGTGGCGTTTACCATCGGGTCGTTGGTGGGGTTCGTCGTCGTCAAGGGATTCCTCTGGTATGCGTTCCTATATGCACTGTGGGCACTGGCGTTGACGTTCCGCTCGGGCAGTATGGATGCGTGGCTGTACGATATACTCGACGAGCGACTCGATTCGGGCCGGTTCAGCCATGTCAGGGGGCGAGGAGACGCTGTGCAGAACTGGACGGCGGCGGTATCGATGGTTGTAGGCGGTCTTCTGTATGGGCTACACCCAACGTACCCCTTTGTCGCCGCAGTCGCATTCAACAGTCTCGGTTTCATTACGCTGCTTTCACTCCCGAAGAATCGCCAATATGCTGGTTGCGGTGATGCGAACGTAGACCGTCTTGGCCTGCTGGAGGCATTTACTGTTGTCCGCGGGTATCTGACGAAACCACCATTGCGGTCACTAGTGGTGTACGTCGGACTGTTCTACGCAGTCGTCGGTGTTTCTCACACGTATGTACAACCGATGGCGGTCGAGACACTGGCTCCGTACGCTACCGGTTTTGGCGTCCAGATGGTTACAGGCGATGCGACTGCGGCGGCCCGTTCGGGTGATGCGGGTGCGACGATGGCGCTCGGGCTTGGCGCAATGTACGCTTCCCTCACTGCGGTGTCCTCCGTGGGCGGCTATTACGCCGGCGCAGTTGAGGACCGCCTTGGAATACGCCGTGCTGTGTTGCTCGTACCGGCTATCACGGCTATTGCGCTTATCGTTCCTTTGTGGGTTGCACTGCTGGCGCTTCCGACGTTTGCGTCGATGCGGACTGCAATGCCGTTAGTCCAGCCAATCGCGAACGGGTACATTAACGACCACATCGAAGGGGTCGGACGGGCGACGCTACTTTCTGCGGTCTCAATGTTCTACATGACGCTTCGGACACCGCTGGCGCTTTCGGCTGGGATTGTGGCCGATGCAACCACGGCGACTGTAGCGATGGCAGCACTCGGCGGCCTGTTCCTCGTGGTCGGCGGTGCAGTATGGATACTTGGCGACGTTGTACCCGAGACCGAGGCAACTATCGAGGAACAGGCGGACTCGCTGGCATAACGAATCTACTCACAGCTAGACTCGAACTGCCGGGACTGAGTTACACAGCTGAGTGAATGAAGAGCGTTCTCTTCGGTTTGATACGCTTCAAGCGTTGAGATATCGCTCTTCCCACTCCTGACGGGCGTTGATTTCGCGGCGACCTCTTCGGGTGGTCGTATAATAATTTGTCCGCTGGTCGATTGTTCCTTTCTCTATCAACCCCTTTTCGACGAGCGTGTCAAGGTTGGGATACAGCCGTCCGTGGTGAATCTTCGTCTCGTAATACTCTTCGAGTTCGTCTTTGACTGCGAGCCCGTGCGGTTCGTCGAGGCCGGCGATGACCATCAGCAAGTCCCGTTGGAATCCAGTGAGATCGTACATTCAATGAATCTGACTACTCCGGAAATATAAGTTTATCTTATGTAGTTGAACTTTATCCGGGCGATTTCACACGCAAGGCCCAATCTGTGGTGCTGACATTAGATGTTCGACCTATGATAACTTGGTTGTAAAACCAGGTGGTTTCCGTTAGTTTCGGACGCATTTCTGGCCAACTCGCTCTCGGCTTCTCACCGTAAAAAAAGTACAGCAGCGCAGCGATGTATTATCTGAACGACGCTTGCGCAACATCCATCAGCACTTCAGGTTCGTACTGATGGGCGCTTATCTTGGGAACGTCTCGCTCGATATCGAGGAGGTCGTAGACGGCGACCATCGCAGAACGGACCGAGTATTCCACGGTGAATACAACATCGTTGGGGAGTTCGGCGAACTGACCGAGGAATGCGAGATTGTTCGATCTCGCGGGAACGACGTCTGGTCGGTCCCCGGGCGTTCTCGGCATGAACTGACTCGTGATGAACGGCATCATGCAGGGGATGCACGTCGCAGATTCGATGAACGACGACGACCGGTCGCTGCAACCGAGGTGATAACAGAGTTCTTCGAGAATTTCCTCGCCAGTGCAGTCTTCCATGCGCTTTTCGATGTAGTTGCCCTTCGCTTCGGGGAAGAGACCGTACCCCCAGAACACCTTCACGTCTTCGGGCTGGTTCGCAAAGTGCGGCTGACCGGCGACGACGATAGACATGAGCCAGTTCGAGTCGGTGAACGTGACCAACCCGTTCCCCGGCTCCTCTCTCGTAACCTCGATTATGTATTCGAGCAGGTCAGGTTCGTCGAGCGTGACGGTGAACGACTCCCACTTCGTCTCTTGGACGTGATCCGCGAATGCCGACGGGTTGCCGAACTCCGGATGGTCTTCGACAATGGATTTCCACAACTCGAATGACGCACCCGTCGTGTCCAGCGTTGGCGCTTCGTCCATCGATCCGAGACTGGAGCCGTCGGTCATCGAGCCGTTCGTGACGAACACGAGGTCGCTTGGTGCAACATCAATCGTGTTCGGCGTCTCGTCGGATTCGTAGTGAATTGCCTCGACCGTCTTCCCTCCGCGCATGGACGTGATATCGAGAGCAGTCACCTCACAGCCACCGCGGAACTCGACATCGCGTTCTTTCAGCCATTGAACGAGGGGGCGAACGATGGAGTCGTACTGGTTGTACTTCGTTCGATCAACTCCTTCGAGTGTGTCGAGTCGGGGGAACTCGTGCATGAAGCGGTGCATGTACCGCCGCATCTCGACTACGCTGTGCCACGGTTGGAACGCGAACGTCGTGGCCCACAGATACCAGAACGTCGTATCGAAGAACGACTCCGAGAACCACTCCTCAATCGTCGTATCACCTAGTTTCCGTTCGGGTGTGAGCGCTAACTGCAACAGCGACAGTCGATGCTCCATCTCGAAGTCGTACGAGGAGGCATCGAGAATCTCCTGTTCTTCGTCCATCAACCTCGTTTCGGCGTAGGACTCGTACCGCTCGTTGAACTCGTCCATGACGGCCTTGATCGACCTGTCGGGGTCTTCGAGTGACGGAACCGACTCTAACAGGTCCCAAGTACACTCGTAGGTCGGGTAGTTGAACATTCGACCGCCACGGATGACGTACCCGTCCTCCGGCGTGCCACTGCCGTCGAGGGCACCACCCATCACGTCGAGTTTTTCGAGAATATGGATGTTCTCTCCGGGAACACCAGCGTCACGGACGAGGAAGGCTGCTCCGGCGAGCGATGCGATTCCCCCACCCACGAAGTAGGCGTCACGTTCCGCCGGATCCACTGACTGAGTTGCTGAATTGTCGCTCATTGAACTCACCACAACTGAACGTCATCGGGCGATCATTTAGTAGACGAATGTAACTTCCCAGTTCGTAAGAATCGGCCTCGCCGTCCGATGGCTGACAACCGCCTTCGAATCACAGGCGAGATGACTACCACTTATTGATTGATTATCGAAAAATTGTGTCATCGTATATACTGCAAATTGTTTGACCTGTCTATTTTTCACGGTGGCTGTATTTGTCGGGAGCATGGTCACGACGGGTCGGTGTCTCGACGATGACGGTCAGCCGATCGAAGGTTCCGGTTTCGAGGTCGATGTGGAGGGGCCTGTCGCCGAACGGCTTCGACAACGAACGACACCGCTTCTCTCGAACCCTGTCACGGAAGACTGGACTGTCGGTCTCGAAACGGCTACCGAAACTGGTGGCGAGTACGAAACCGGTCTCGGCATCTTTAGGGCGAACGGTGAGGGTCCACCACCACACTATCATGTCGGCTACGAGGAGTCGTTTGAGGTGATTCGTGGCGAGTTCGTTGTCGAAATGGAGGGCGAGTCACACCATCTCTCACGCGGCGATGAGATTTCGGTCCCGCCGGAGACAGCTCACAGCCTCGAAGCTGTCGGTGACTCCATCGGTGTTGCTCTCACGACAGTGCGTCCGGCAGCCCAGACGTTCACGGTGGTCTCGACACAGTTCGGGTTGGCACACGACGGGAAACTCGACGAGGATGGGTCGCCGGGATTCTTCCAGGGAATGGCGATGGCGGCGGCACTCGCAGACGATACCGTCTTCACGTCCCCCCCGCCCGCCGTTACAAAACCACTTGCGAAAGTTGTTGCCCCGATTGCGAACGCGCTCGGGTACGAGGCGACGTACTCGAAGTACGAGCGCGATGCGTTCTGGGAACGCAACGTCGAGCAGCCTTCTCTCTGAGACGCTTCGGGAGATGGCACGTCCGACGAACGAAAAGATTCGGGGCACAGCGTACGCTATACCCGTAGTCTCTCTTTGAGAGACTGCACCGCGAGTCGGCCAAGTAGTTGGCTCGGCCCTCGTTTCGGCACCCTTCTGAGAATCTCCTTCGAACTCGGTGGATCACCGCCTCCGACACCGAGCTTCCACGCCGACTCATCCTCGAATCGTTCGACGGCATGCTCGACGCGTTTTGTCACTGCATCGGCGTCCATCGTTTGAATCTCCCCATCCCGAACGACGACGTTCCCATCGATAACGACCGTCTCCACGTCGGCAGGAGTGGCGTTGTTCGCAACGTGGGCGGGAATGTTCGTCAGTGGGACGAACTTCGGCTTGTCCACGTCGAGGACGAGCATATCTGCCCGCTTCCCGACTTCGAGACTGCCCACTTCGTCGTCGATGCCGAGTGCTCGCGCTCCTTCGATAGTGAGCATCCGAACGAGTTCCATCGAGGAGAACTGACCCGCAGACCGTTTGAGGTTGGCTGCAAGGCGTGCTTGTCTGGCTTCACCGAACATATTGTACGAATCGTGCCAGTAGTGGTCATCGATTCCTAGCCCGACATCGACCCCCGCATCACGGAGTTCGGGGACGGGCGTCCACTGCGTCTCTCCATCGGGGTTCCAGTAGCTGAAGATTGACGGACAGTGAGCGACGGAGACGCCTGATTCTGCTGTCCGCCGAATGTCATCCTCGTCGGCAATCCTGTAGTGCGCGCCGAGGAGTCGGTCGTTCAACAGTCCAACTTCTGCAAGGAGTTCGAGTGAGCCGTCACTTCCGTTCGACCGCGCCATCTTGTTGCTCGCTTCGAGTTCGAGCAAGTGCGTGTGGACGAGCAAGCCGGGATATTCGTCGGCAAACTCTGCAGTACGCTCCCACAACTCTCGCGTACACGACCAGTCGTCGTGCGGGCAGATCGTCGCTCGAATTCGACCGTCGTACGTGTCGTGATATGTCTCGATAAATGACCGTGCGCGAGAGAACTGCTCCTCAACGGGAATATCCCAGAAGAGATCAGAGATTGCCGGACCGAAGAAGCCGCGAAGCCCCGCTTCACCGAACGTCTCAGCACCGAGACTCGGGCGCACGTCCATCGAATTTGTGGTCGTAACGCCACCATTGAGGAAGTTGAGTGCGGCGAGTTCGTATCCGGCACTGGCGAGGTAGTCGAGTTCCCCACCTGCGAGTTGGTTGCAAAGAGCGGTCATACTTCCCATCATCTCCGCGAAGTCGAGATCGCTGAACGCGCCGATGAGAGGTGTCACTTCGAGGTGGGTGTGTGCGTTGATGAGACCGGGCAACACCAGCTTTCCGGCACCGTCTATCGTGTGCTCGGCCTCGATGTCCGCGTCGCCGTCCTGTGCGGACCGAACCGCCGTAATTTCTCCGTCTTCGACGATGACGGTACCGCGTTTGAACAACCGGTTTCGGTCATCAACTGTCAGTACGAGGGCATCGTGGACGACCACGTCCGGTCTCATTTTTGTCATATATAGTACGAGCGGAGACAGTTCGGAGAAGGTTGTGTGACGTATGGTCAGTGGGTTTATTACTGGTTGCAGAATGATAGCGAGAAACGTGGGGGAACTCCGATGAAGCATCTTCGTCTTACGACCCGACTTGAACCGTCAGTGATTCCACCGTTCTACGCTGTGGTCGCGGAGTCATCGTCGATTTCTGAGCTTCGAGTTATCGACTGGAACGTCGCCGCCGACGAGGTTGGCACGCTCCTCTATGCGATTGACGGTGACGCCGAGAAGTTTCGAGAGGCCGCAGACGAGACCAATGGAATTACGCGTATTTCGCTGTCGGCACAGGATCAGCCGACATCGTATGCACTTGTCGAAGCATCTCCGAGGGCAATTCCGTTCTTTAGCACGTTCATGGCTGTGACGGCGCGGGCAGGACTCGTCGTTCGTAAGCCGCTCGTCTATCGTGACGCTCGGTCGTTCGGGAACGTCGTCGGAGAACCGACTGCGCTTCAGGAGGCCATCGAACAGACGCCGCCCGAAGTTCACGTCACCGTCGAACAAATCGGTCCGTTTCCCTCGACCGTAGAAGACCCGTCTCGGGGGTTGACCGACCGTCAGCGAGAAGTTATCGAGGTTGCCCGTGAGAACGGCTACTACGACCAACCGCGGGGGACGACACACGCCGAAATCGCGGCCGAACTCGACTGCGCACCGAACACTGTGACGACGCACCTTCAGAAGGCCGAAGCCAAATTGGTTCACGCTGTACTGCGCCGTGAGTGATGTCGTACGGTGTCTGTTTCAGGTGGGGACGAATCTCACTCCTCGATGAGTTCCTCGACGAGCGTCTCTTCTGCGTACTGTTGGAGTGCGTAGTGGCTGTCGAGTTCGCGGTCGATGACGAACGTTGAGTCGGTCCGGGCGACCGCATCGAGTTCCTCGAAGTCGGAGATGAGTCGTTCGACGCTGTCGCTGTCGGGAAGTCGGGCGAGCGCGATGAAATCAGTACTTCCCATCGTGAAGAAGACCTTGGTCACACCTTCGACCTCGCTAATTATTCGGCCGCTCTCGGTGTGGTTCCGGTCGTCTTTCGTGAAGACTTCTACGAGAATCGTAACCCCTAATCCGAGTTTATCGAGGTCGATATCCAAGCGGTCGTTTTTGATGACGCCGGTCTCGCGGAGTTTGTTGAGGCGATAGTGAATCGTGGAGATTGGAATCCCTGTTGCGTCGCTCACCGCCTCTGTACTCGTGGTTTCGAGGTCTTCCATCGATTTCAGTATCTGCACGTCTTTTTCGTCCATAGCAGCTAATGACTGCCAAGTTCTGTAATAACTTCGAATATATAGGACTATATCCGTTCCTCTTCGAACTTATTTCAGATAACTCGGAACCCACTCGATAGACTGCCGCGGGAGTCCCATTATTAGCAACGCAGAAAATATCGATATTCGAATCACGATGGTTGCAACACCGCGAAAACAGTTCCGTGTGCCCGCCGGACTCGCTATCGTCGGTCTCGGAGCTCTCTGGGGTGCGGGCTTTCCGGCAATCGACATCGTCGTCGAACAGTTACCCCCGCTAGGCGCTGCGGGGATTCGCTACGCCGTCTCTGGTTGTATCGTACTCGCCTACGCGGCCGCGACCACTGACCGCCTGCTCCCGAAGACGTGGCGTGAACTGCTCGGCATCGCCGTCATCGGCGGATTCATGTTCGGTGGATATCAGGCCGGTCTCTATATGGGCACAACGTACGTCTCCGGGGCGGTTGCGTCTGTCGTGACGACGATGTCTCCGGTCGTCGCCGCGGTCGTCGCCGTCCCTATCCTCGGGGAGTCACGCGGTATCCTCGATATTATCGGATTCTTCGTCGGCATCGCCGGTGTGTTTGTTCTCTCACAGCCGTCGGTCGGAACGGCGTCGGTGTCCTCGACAGCCATCGGTGTGGGACTCGTGTTTCTCGGAACGACACTGTTCGCCGTCGGATCCGTTACAATCCAACTGTTCGACGAAGAACTCCCGGCGGAATCTCTCCAGGGGTGGGCGATGGTCGTCGGTGCGGGACTGCTGTTTTTCGGTGCCGCCGCCCGCGGTGAGGCCGTCCCCGCGCTTCGGTCGCTCTCCCCGCTCGCACTCGGTTCGCTTCTGTACATTACTTTGATAGCTGGGGCCGGTGGCTATCTCCTCTACTTCCGACTGGTTCGCCGCGTCGGAGCGACGGAGACGACGCTCGTGGCGTATCTGGAACCGCTCTCGGCGACGTTCGTTTCGGTGGTTTTCTTCGATCAGACACTCGATGAAACCACCGTTATCGGATTTCTCGCCGTCGCCGCGGGCTTTACCCTTATCAGTCGGGAGACGATGCGGCATGCCGTCGCCCGTCTCAGAGAGTCGGATACGAGCGAAGTTCGCTCCTCGCGGAACCACGGCGACTGATCTGCATTCGTGGAAATCCGGCCGACCGGATACGTCCGTCGGCTACAGTGGCAGACGTTTTTTCTCCGTGATCGTCAGTTTCGCGTGGTAGTCTAGTGGGGTCCAATCGTCGCCCGTCGTGTAACTTGAACCTCTCCCATCGAAATTGGGGACAGTGTAGTACGTTCCCGCACTTGAGAGGTCTTCCCCGTGTAGTTTGTACTGTCTCGTGACTGTCTCACCCGGTTCGAGCGCTCGTATGAGGGGTTCACTGCTCAGGCTCATCCCGTTCGGTTTGACTTCCACGCGGTCGCTCGTTTTGTACGACGGCGAGAATAACCTCGGCAGCCATTTGTTGTCCTCGCCCGGATTCGGTGACTGGGCGAGCGCGAGTACGCCGAACGGCCACACGTAGTAACTCCGGATACGAACCGGATCATTTCCGGTGTTCTCAATCGTTAACGTGAACTCGGCGGGGTGTTCGATAACAGCGTTTGCTGCTGTGAGATCAACTGATACTGAGAGCGGTCCTGTCAGTTCCTTCGTCGTCATCTCTGTCACTCGATACTCGGTATCACCGAGACAGCCACTAATACCGGCTATCGACAGCGTGCTCGCGGCCAAGAACGCCCGGCGCTTCATTGTGAATCACCACCGATAGCCGCGCGAGCGTCAGTGAGTTCAACGAACATGTCTTCCATCGTCGCATCGTCGTCCGTCTCTGCAGCGTCTTGGAGTTCGCTGACATTCCCCTCAGCGACTAATTGGCCGTCGTGGAGGATTCCGATGCGGTCACAGACGATTTCGACTTGCCCGAGTACGTGACTGGAGAAGAAGACGGTTGCACCGCGCTCGTTCTCCTCGTGGACAATTTCGCGGACGCGTCGAACCCCGTGCGGGTCAAGTCCGTTAAACGGTTCGTCGAGAATGAGAAGGTCGGGATTTCCGACAAGCGACATCGCAAGGGCCAGTCGCTGCTCCATGCCGTGTGAGTACTCACTGGTGTCGTCGTCGATAGCGTCACTCAATCCGACGCGTTCGAGGAGCGTCTCGGGGTCGTCGTCCGACTGTTTCATTTCAGTGATAAACCTCACGTGCTGCCGTGCAGTGCGGTCTTCGTAGAGACCGAACCGGTCCGGTAACACGCCGATCCGCTCGTGAATCTTGACGGCATCTGTCTGTGGATCTTGACCGAACACACGCATCGTTCCCGACGTCGGACGGAGGTAATCGAGTAGCATCCCGATGGTTGTTGATTTCCCGGCCCCGTTCGGCCCGAGGAAGCCGTAAATCTCGCCACTCTCGACGGTGAGGTCGAGGTTATCGACGGCACGGATGTCGCCGTATTGCTTGGTCAGCGCGTCTGTCTGGATTGTCGGTGTCGGGTCGCTCATAGGATGTCACCCCTGGTGAACAGACGGCGAGCGAGTACCAGTGGAACCACCAGCCAAGCGAGTAAGATTGCCAGACTCAGTGCGGGGTGGAGGTACCACGGGACCGCTCCGCTTTCGAACGCCGCTTCGACGACGAAGGCGTTGATACCTGTGCCCGGTTTGAGTTTGATGTAAACTGTGGTGAGCAGTTCGGCGGAGTTGCCGACACCGAGAATCCAGTTTGTTAGGACGTTGTACGCCCCACCCGGCGTGAGTCTGAGCGCGAGGAACAGCGGACCGCTTGCCGGGGCGTTGTACGGATCAACTGGAACACCGGCGACGGCGGTGTATAATTTCATGACGATGGAATCCCAAAATAGATCCGTAAGGAAGTACGCGAACGCGAGTGCCGTGGCCGTCACGGTCCGCTGAGTGACTGTCGAGACGAGTATGCCGAGAACGACGAACACTCCGATGAGCAACAGCGTTGCGAGGACGGTTTCAACGAACTGGAGTACGCTGAAACCGCCGTGCTCGATGAGGCCGATACCGCTGAGGGCGAGTATCGCCGCGAGTATCGATGCGCCGATAGCCGCAAACCTTCCGGCTACCTTTCCAAAAAGGAGTTGCGCACGTGTTATCGGTAACGCGAGGAGGAATTTGATGCTCCCTGACGTTCGTTCACTAATAAGCGACTGGTAAGTAAGTAACAGCACACCAATTGGGAGGAACAGACTGACTCCGATTTGGATATAGCCGATGGTGATATTCTGCCCGACCGCGCCCCATCCGGTATACGTAGGTGAAAACCCCTTGAGGACGATGAGAACCGCAAGTATCCATGCCCCTTTGGAGGTGAGGACTGTTCGGCATTCGCTGCGTGCAAGTGGGGACCACTGCATGCCGAAAAGGACAATTGGATTACACAAAAGGTCTTTCTTTTATTCGTCTCGCGGTCACGTTTCCGGAGTCCGTCGTCACTGTACCGTCTGTAATGAATGCAGACACGAACTCACATATCATCTATCTGGAGTCTTCTTTCGACACTTTGATTTCATCTGCTCGAATATCTAGCCAAACAACCGAAAGATACAGGTATTGGTTGCTACCTATTCGTAGATTCTGAATAGAACCGGAATCCTCGGGGCGCGTTCTCTCTGCACCGATACACGCCGTTTTGTACGCTCAACAGCGCTCTCAGAGCCCACAAAGACCTCAGTATTACAGCGCTATCGGTGTTATAGTAATATTATATACTGGTTTCTCACACGTCTATCTTTCCGGAACCACATTCATACACTACACTTGATTTCTCTATCCGCTTCGCGTCTCTGTCCTTCGATTTTCATTCCCGGAAGAGCTTCTGCTAGACGGTGTTGTTTGTTTGAACTCCCGGCATGATTTCGATGTCTCTCGGACAAAGTGTCAGTTTATTTGGGGTGTGTGACCAGACGATATCCGCTAATCTACTGTGGCGTTTCCGTTGATACTAACCGGTGCGTACTCTTTCGTGAACCCGACGTATGCAACCCGAACAGTCTCTCTGTCTCCTGTCTCGACTCCCATTCTGATATTGACCGATACTCTCTGCAAACGTATCCGGCAGTAGCCGTTTTCCGTCCAGACTTGACTGAACAGATGCCATAAAGAACTTGTTCTTCTCTGAACACGATACGGTAATGGGATCGAGAAAACTACACTTTGCGATAGTCGCCTTCGTCGTTCTCTCCGGTTGTAGTGCCCTCCCAACTGATTCCGGTGCCCGATACGATGTCGCCATGGAGTCGGTCACAGTGAATGATTCGCAATCCCGCGTCATTGCGATCACTCCGCCGGAAGATGGAACGCTCCCGAAGGGCGGAAAAGTAGTCGTCGATGGAGGGTACGTGACTTTCACTGAACTTTCTACGATGAACTATAACCAGACGGCGTATCTCGTCTACGTGCCGTCTCGGACTAAATTCGATCTGACGAAGAACGTTGACGGAACCGTTCACGGACTCGATGACGCGAATTTCACCGTCGATGAAGTCCGTATCACCGCTCACGGGGAGACCGAGACCCACGACCTGTAGCTACTCCGCTTTCTACGACGTTTGTGCTGACTGTTGGTCGGCCGCCTGACTGACTAACTCCTTGATCACTACCGCAGTTGCAAGCAGCGACCCAGCGACGACTGCAATCAGTGGCCGAGAGAACGCCCCTGTCCCGCTGTGCGTCAGGAAGCCTTCCGAAACGATCACCGTTTGCGTATCCAGCAGTATGAGGGCGGCCGTTAGCACACTGAGTCCCCCGATGACGTATGTGCTCCTGCTCCGCTTGCTTGCTCTTACTCGATACAGCACGACAGCGCTGAGTGCCAGTGGCACCATCCAGATTACGAATGCGATTGCTCTGCCGACCACTGTACTTGATAGGCTAGAGAGGTGTATCGGAGGGATAGCCGACAGTACGACGATTGTCACGAGGCTCGTGACTGAGAGAGCGAGTTCGACCTTTCGAACCCGGGAGGTAATTCGCATGGCCATACGTGGCCTTCAAGTGTCTCATAGTAATTCTTTATGTTATGTTGACAGAAATATTTCCTCTAGGCATGGGCACCGCCGCCGGCATCTAATGAGTTCAGTCGTGAGCGGTTGATACTGTGAACTCCGCGATTTTGTACGCCTCTGCTCCTTCCACCGTGCCGGGATTTACTCCCTGAACTGGCTGGGTGTTCCAGTAAATACTGACTGTCACACCGTCTACGCTACCCTCCGGATCCAGATACACGGTTTCTGCTGCCTCCCACGTCTCACCGATTCCAACCTGCGGTGGATTCGAACCGGAGGATTCGGTGAATTTCTCCCGTTTGCTTGCGTACGCTTCGGTCGCTGGTGCGTCACTGTCTGGCGACCCTCCGATATCGAGTTTCTTCGATCCGATGACGTAGAGTTGGTCGGTTTGAACTGCCGACCCCGCATCGAACGTGACTGCGATTGTCTGCTCGCCGTCGTCTTCGACGAGCGAGTGTGAGACACTGATCTGTGGCGCTGGCGTTTGTTCATCCGCAACTCCCCAAAAGTACACCGCAAGCGAAGAAGCGAGAATGACGACGACTCCAACCATCAGCACGACCCCGATAGGCGAGGTGGCCGCTCGGTTTTCACGTCTCATATGCTCGCCTAGGAGAACGTATGCATAATAGTATCCATCGACTGCCTGCTAAACGCCGTTCGGTTCGGTATCTCGGACGCTCCGTCGTTTACGTCGAAAAAATGAATTCGGCCGAAACCGTTCGCTTACCGAGTTTGACTACTCGTCTGTCGTCTCCCCGCCATCGGTCGTGGGTGATTCCGACAGCGATGACTCGGCGGACTCGACGTGTTCGGTGTCGATTGAATCCACGTTTCTGTTCTGACCGGCGTTCACGTCGAACGACGAAACGAGCGACATGAGGTGTTCGGCCTGCGAGGCGAGTTCATCGGTTCCGTCGGAGACTTCACTCAGCGAAGCGGTCTGTTCCTCGGCGGCCGCAGCGACGGATTCGGCACGCTGGGACGTCTCGTCGCTGATCTCGGTCACACGGTCCATCATGGACGCCACCTCTTCGGTCGAAGCGGCCTGTTCGTCGGTCGTGCGGCTAATCTCGTCGACGCCGTCCTTCGTCGCGCGGACGTTATCGACGATGGTGTCGAGTGAATCGCGGGCGTTTTCGACGGCTTCAACACCGGACTCGACGGCTTTCTGCGTCTCGCGCATCTCCTCGACAGACGCTGCAGACGTCGATTGGACTTCTTGGATGGTCGCTTCGATCTCTTCGGCAGACTCTTTCGTTTCTCCGGCGAGTTGCTTGACCTCGTTGGCGACGACAGAGAAGCCTTCGCCAGCCTCGCCAGCGCGGGCGGCCTCGATGTTCGCGTTCAGTGCGAGGATGTTCGTCTGGTCGGCAATGTTGGTGATGAGTTCGACGATTTCGCCGATCTCCTCCATGCGCGATTCGAGTTCTTTGATCCGCGTTGCCGTTTGCGTCGTCTTCGATTCGACTTCCTCGATGGTGTCGATTGCATCGACTGTCGCGGAGTGTCCTTCTTCGCTTGCTTCGAGCGTGTGTTCGGCGGTGTGTTCGAGTTCGGTTGCGGACGATGCGACCTCCTCGATGGTCGCCGAGAGGTTGCTCGTCTCGCCCGTGGTCTGTTGCAGGGTTTCTTGTTGCTCGTGTGCGCCCTCCGCCATGACCTGCGTGGACTCGCTGACCTCTCGACTTGCGCGCTCTATCTCCTGTGCGCTCGCGGTCACTTCTTCGCTTGCGGCCGCCACCGTTTCGGCGAACTCGGTCACTTCGGCAACCGTGGCTTCGAGTTCAGAGATCATCTCGTTGAACGACCGGGCCATCTCGTTCATCGCCTCGTTGTCGGCGTCTTCTTGCATCCGACCCGTGAGGTCACCCTCGGCTGCCGCGGCCATCGTCTCTCCGAACATCTCTGCTTTCGTCTCCAGTTCGACAATGAGCGCTTCTAAGTCCTCGTGCGTCTGGCCCATCGCCTCACCGAACGATCCCGGAACGTCCTCTTCGAGGACGGGGTCGTCGAACTCTTTGGCCGCGAGGGCTTCTGCTTGTCCTGCAACTGTCGTGAGATACGACTGCATCTCGCCGAAGGCATCGTACAAGCGGCCCATCTCGTCGATACGGTTGCTGGACGGAATATCGCCGTCAACCTCACCGCTGGCGATTGCGTCGGCACTCTTGGTCACCGTAGCGAGTGACGTTGCGGTGCCTCGACCGATGGTCACACCGACGAGGAACAACGCGCCGATAGCGAACGCAATTAACAGCACGAGATTCTTCGTCACGTGCGACTGCAGCGAGAAGGCGCGGTCAGACGGGACGTGGTACATGAGGACCCAGTCTGTTCCGGTGACGGGTGCGTACGCCATCGCGTATTCGCCGGATTCCATCCCCGTCCGCGCTCCGACTAGTTTGTAGCCGCCCTGCCCTTTGAGGGCACTCTCGATTTCGGTAACGGACTCGGACCCGGACGCCGTGTACTGTTCGAGGAGCGACGATTTTCGATTGTCAAGAAGGATCGTTCCCTCGGACGTGACGACCTTCGTGTCGCCGGTTGCGATGGGCGATCCGAACTCGTGCGAGCGTGCTTCGAGTGACGCAGTCAGGACGACGAACCCGTCCGTCTCCGTCACCGGCGCGACGAATGCGATAACCGGTTCGCCGTTGGCATCGTACGGCTGTAGCGTCGTGACGTCGTTCATTTGAGCGAGCTCCGTTGCACGACCCGTCCACGGCGCGCTGAGACTGCTGATCGACTGCCCGCCGACGCCGTCGGTCGTGCTCGCGACGACCGTCCCCGTGTCCGCATTGACGTAGTGCAGCGAACGAACGTCGTTCGGGAGTTCGATCAGTTTCTGCTCAAGCCAGCGTTCGTGATCAGTCGCAGTCGTATTCGCCGGTCTGTCGGCGAGGGAGGCCGCAAGGAACGAAGCGGACGACTCTTTCGACGTGGTCCATTCAGCTACTGACCGTGCTTGTGATTCTGCGATACCGCGAATCTCTTCTTTCGTCTGTTGCTCGACGACACCTTTCGTGTCGAAGTGGATGAACGCACCCACTGCGCTCATCACAAGGATGATTGCAAGGAGCACCAGACCGAACTTCGCCGCGTATCGGCGGCGAATCACGTTCGGAAGCAACTGTTCGAGACTGCTGGCCAACCGTTTGAGTGGTGATTTCATTGGCTCCCTCCCGATTTGAAGAACTGCTGCTGCAGCAGTTCCAACTGATTGATATTTCCGTTGGTAACTCCCTTTATCAGGTAGGAACTCAGTGGTTCCAGATCAGCAGTCAGGTCAACGCCGCTCGATGCCCCCTGATAGTTCAGATTTCGACCGGCATCGACGAGTAATTTGAGACTCCCGAAGTCACCGACTGAGACCGTGTGTCCGTTGCCACCAGAGACAGAGCGAATCGTGTCAGCGATTGCTGGACCACTCGCCTCGCCTGCCATCTCGGCCGCGGCCGCCATCAAGAAGAGGGCGTCGTACGCGTTCGAGGAGTACGGTGCCAGCGGTGCGATATCCGACAGTCGCCGCGAGAGCGTGAAGTAGCCGTCAGTACGGACCGACGAGAGCGACGCGCTGTAGAACCCATTGTAGGACGACGGAACGTCGTTCCCGAACATCCCCGCCGAGAACACCCACGGCGCATCGTAATCGGATGCGGTGTACGCATCGACGATGCCCTTCTCCTGTCCGGGCACACTGACGAACCCGACTGCGTCCGGTGACCCAGCGAACACCTCGTCAAGCACGCTATCGAACGACGACGCGGACGGATCGTACCGGACATCTGCGACAACGTCCGCGTCGAGACTTGATCCGATTTCGTCGGCGAGAGCCGATCCGAACCCGTTGTCGATGGCAAGCAGCGATACTGACTCCGCACCGACGTACTGCGGCGCGTCGAGAACTTTTGCCATCGCAACCGCCTGAAGGATGTCGCTCGGAACAGTTCGCCCGAAGTACTTCCGCCCGTCACTCCGGCCTGCATTCGAGAGTTGTGGGTTCGTACTCGCCGGACTGACTTCCATGATTCCGTCTTCAGCAGCTTTCGGTGCGAGAGCCAGCGACGTGTCGCTGGCGAGAGCACCGACGAATCCCACAACACCCTCATCGACGAGTTTCTTGTAGCCCTCAACTGCGACATCTGCACTCGCCTTGCTATCTATTGTCGTTAGTTCTACGGGTCGCCCGAGAATTCCTCCTGCTTGATTAATGTCTGAAACCGCCTGCTCGACAGCCCGCTTCCCGTGTGTCCCGACTTTTTCCAGAGAGCCAGTTAACGGTAAAACCACTCCGAAACGGACTGGTTCGTTCCCCTGATCACCGAATACACCTGTGCACCCGGCTAGTGACCCGAGTGCGACGGTACTTCCGGCGGCGCGGAGAACGCCTCGTCTGCTGTATGAGTCCCCCATGTGTCCCTGGATTTCTCTCTGGGATATAACTGTGGGGCACTAATTATCAGAATCTGTACTGCCGCCCTACTAAAGTAATAGGAGAAAAAGCTGAGGATATTGAATTATAAGTGTTTGTGGGAACACTCGTATCTAGTTCCTAAGTAATCATTACTAGCCGAAAATAATGTCTTAATTTTATCTTTAAATGATAGTATGATCTGTTTCTCAACTCTATTCTTCGATAGTGATATACGAAAATAACAAACTAGTTTGACATCTCTTGTTGTCTACTGCTCTGCTGCTGTCCGGCTGGGATTCCATTCTATCCGGATCTTCAATCTTATTTATAATAAGGATCGACAAGAAATACGTTTAGAACTGGATAAATATGTCTATAATACTCTATTACACCCACAAACTTATGCAATGAAGACCTATCTAGTACGTGATGCGGCGGACTCGAATGGGGCGTCGAGCGATTCTGAGTGCCGGCGGAACGATGTTGACTGGTGGTCTTCTGTCCGGCTGTCTCGGTACCATCAGAAGTAGTGCTGACAGCATTTCTATCGCCGCGACGGAAGGCGAGGGGCGACTGTTTCGAAGACTTACTGACGAGTTCGTCGCGGACGAAACCGGTATCGAAGTAAACGTCGAACTGAAGCCGTACGACGCACTGTACGAGCAAAACCGTAAGTTACTGGCCGAGCAGAACGACGAATTCGATCTCGTATTCATCGACGACCCCTGGTTTCCGCAGTTTGCTTCGGATCTGGAGCCCATACGGCAGTATCTACCAGATGGCGTTCCGGCTGAATACATCCAGACGACGCTTGACATCGCCCACTGGCCGACACCGCGAGGTCCGTTACCACCCGAAGTCAGCGACGAAGACCCGGTTTTGCGGGGGTTAGTCGTCGTTGGGAATACGCAGATCTTTGCGTACAACGCGACGTACTTCGATCAGGTCGGATACGATCCGCCCGAAACGTATCAGGACGTTCTCGAAGCGGGGCGAGCAATAGACGCGGAAATTGATGGCACACACGGATACGTTATTCGCGGGGCGCAAGGAAATCCGATCGTTACGAACTTCTTCCCGGTCGGGTTCTCGCAGGCCGGACGTATGTTCGACGCTGACTGGCGATTCCAGTGGGGCTCTCGGGAAGGTGTCGAGGCTGTCAGATTCCTCGTGCAGGAGTTAGCCGATATCAGCCCGGCAGACGTTACGAAGTACAACGAGGACGAAGTCGTTACAACACTTTCTCAGGGGACGGTTGCACAGGCCAGCACGTGGCCTGGGACGGCTTCTCTCGCGATAGCAGAAAATAGTCCGTCGGCCAGAGATCTCAAATTCACGGTTATACCGAGTAATGCCGATGGGCGCCGGGCACCCCAGCAGGGCAACTGGATTGTCGGTATCAACTCTCATACGAGCGAGGCGGCGAAGAAAGCCGGCGGGAAAGTAATCCAGTCGTTCGTCTCCAAGGAAGGTCAGGAACGCTACGTCGATATCGGTGGCGTCCCCTTCCGTCACGATACCTTCGAGAACAATCTCGACGCCCAGCCGTGGTTCGAAGCCCTTTACGAGAGCCTGCAAGATGCTCAATGGCGTCCGCGGACGCCTTTGTGGTCGATTATCGAGCGGGAACTTGGAGTGCGACTCCACAGCGCTCTGGGTGGTCCAATCTCTGCCGACGAAGCGATGCGTGGTGCGGAAACGAAAATCGAAAGCGTGCTCGAAAATGCAGGATACTACTGAGTCCACCGGCTCGGCAAAGTACCGAATTCGCTCGTTCGAACACGGTTTGGACAGCAGCTACCATCCAACTGCTGTAAACCCAGAGAGACTCTGATGATGTTCGATCCGATCAGACGAATCCTTCCCGACAAGGTCCGGCGGAGTTACGTCCTCAAATTTGGACTCGCTTTCCTGTTTCTCGGAACACTGGTTGGATCGATAGGGTACCTCACGACGACTGAGATGACGGCCGCTGTCGAACGGAACGTCATGCAAGAGCACGCGACAGTTGCCGCAGAGGAGGGCCGCAATTTCCGGACTTGGCACGAACAAAACAAGCGGCTAACGGGAGTGCTCACGGCTACGGACGTCGTCAGAAACCGTGATCCTGAAGCCATCCAGCGGCACCTTCGACAGCAACTGGTCTTCTTTCCGGACGCGACACACAGTATCGACTATGTCAATACGACGAACAACAGGATTCTTGCGGGCACAAGAGAAGTAGACACGCTTCAGACGGCTGATTTTCCTGACTCATCTCGGGTGAACACGAATCTCGATCCAGCCGAGCCGCTTGTCACCGAACCGTATCTGATAAACAACAAAACGCTGGTCATTTCCTACGTCCGTCCGGTTAGTGGGCAGCCAGAACGAGCAATTATTCTCACGATGGATCTCGGAGCGTACGGGCAGAACTTCCGGACTCACGGCCGGTCAGAACTGACGCTCGTGGTCGATTCTGCCAATCGAATCATCATGAGCGACGAGTTCGACCCTCGATACGGTGTCGAGTACGGACAGATATTCGAACGGCTTCCCGATCAACACGGTATTCTTCAGACGGCACGAAGTATCGACCCCGGTGAAGATCCGAGCGGGGCGATGGAAGTTGGCGACCGTCCGAGTGAGCTGTTAAGCGATGGTTACGGATTTAATCCCGACGGCTACGTCGTCGGATACTATTATTTCCCAGACCAAGATTGGGTCTTACTCTTTTATCAGTCAACCGTCGATTCCTACGGGTTTGTCCGTGCAGTTCAACAGTACGGCACTCTGGTGACGGTCGTGAGTGTCCTTCTGATCGGCGTCGTTGGGGCCATCCTTGGACGTAACACGGCTGTTGCTGTGGACAGATTGACCCGAAAGGCCGGCCGTATCGAATCTGGCGACTTCGATGTTGACTTCGAGACCAACCGAATCGACAATATCGGGCAGTTGTACAGGGCCTTCAATGAGATGCAGTGTACGATCCGCGAGCACCTGCGCGCGTCCGCTCTCATCGATAACGCTTCTGACCTCATCACGCAGGTTGACGAAAATGGCGATATTACGTTTCAGAGTCCTTCTTCACACGCGATACTCGGATACGATCCCGAGCAAATGGATGGAACGCCGTTGCTGTCCTACGTCCACCCGGATGACAAGTCAACAGTTGATTCAGCGCTGTCAGATGACGAGAATCCTCGCCGAATCGAATTCAGAATGCAGGATGCGGACGGTGATTGGCGCGTCCTTGAGGGTACGTGCGAGAAAGTTACGGACAACCCCTTCGTCACAGGGGTGGTGGTGACCTGTCACGACATTACTGATCGTATCGAGCGCCAAGCGGAACTCGAAGAGACCAAACGGGAACTCGAACGGTCGAACGAGGCGCTCCAGCAGTTCGCCTATATTGCTTCGCACGACCTTCAAGAGCCGTTACGAATGGTCAGTAGTTACCTCGACCTGCTCTCCTCGGAGTACGGAGATCGCTTAGACGAGGAGGCCAACGAGTACATCGAATTCGCCGTTGACGGCGCAGAACGGATGCGAAATATGATCGACGGCCTGCTCACCTACTCTCGGGTCAAAACGCGGGCCGGTGACTTCGAACCAATCGATCCGAACGAAGTCATCGATGACGTCTGTTTGGATCTTAAGTTGCTCATCGAAAACGAAGACGCAACCATCACGACAGATAGTTTCCCGACAATCAGAGCCGACGAGAACCAACTTCGGCAGGTCTTCCAGAACCTCATCAAAAACGCCATCGAGCATGCAGGTGAGGACCCACCCGAAATCCATATTGGTTTCACAGAACTTCCCGATGCGTACCGGTTCAGCGTCGAAGACAACGGTGTGGGAATTCCGGAGAACCAACAGGAGAAAATATTCGAAATATTCGAGCAGGCGTCCGGTGAGGAAAGCGGGACCGGAATCGGACTTGCGGTGTGCAAGCGCATCGTCGAGCGACACGGTGGCGACATCTGGGTCGAATCCTCTGTCGGGAAGCAGACTACATTTTATTTCACGATCTCGAAACAAAACTAGCCATTCGCGCGCGACCCGATGCATTCGGCATCGTAACGGTGCGTTCTCTGACTGATGAGATGGTTTATTCTCCCACCTCAACTGGATGTGGGATATTCTAAAATCATATATGAGTATATGATCTCAGATAGTCTTCTACTGTAGTAGAATGTGAGTAATTGATTTATTTTGCTGGTGTTCATGGATTATAGCGAGTTCTATGGTGTCATATCCGTCTTATATGGTTCCAAATAAGCTCCTTCTCCCTCAATTTTGTCTCTGTATTGGTGACTGACACGGGCACTAATGAGTTTGTGACGACGGATTTACAGTCTTTGTGTGGGTCCGTCGTTTCAGACGTTTCGTGCGTCGTGATTGATGCTTGTTCGGAGGTACTCGATTTTCATTACATCACTACTTGTGTAACAACTGATCTATTAATTCCACTCACTCTTTCGACCTTCCAGCACTCACCATTTCACTACTAACATGCAGGAGACAGTGATAGACTGCAAGACACGTCAGCGACAGCCACGTCTTTCTGCGTTCTGTTCCGCATTACGGAACTTAATCGGAGTATGCGATGTTTAGTTCCAGTTCGTTTGCTGTTTCGAGCAGCAGGGCTGGGAGCGTTTCTTCGAGTAACTCCCCTTGTAATCGATACGCGGGTCCCGAGATACTCAACGCCCCGATTGGCCATCCGTTTGTCCGCCTGACCGGGACTCCAACGGCGTGAATTCCGTTAACGTTTTCCTCCCGATTCACGCTGTATCCCCGTTTTTGAATTGCGTCTATCTCGTCGTGTAACGCCGATTTTTGCGTGATTGTGTTCTCTGTCAACGCCACGAGACTGATCTCATCGAGTATCCGTTCGACTTTCTCTTTGGGATAGCACGAGAGAATCGCTTTGCCCGCTGCCGTCGCGTAGAGGGGAACCCCTTCACCCGCCTTCGAGTTCGGTGTGCTGACAGCGTTATCGCCGGTTTCCCGGTGCACGTACACGGCTTTGCCGTGTTCGGCGACGAAGAACTGTGCAGATTCGTCCGTCTTTTCGGCTAACTCCTTCACTTTCGGGTGAAGTTTGGGGTACGCCTCTTTCCGGTTCCGAGCGTACTCCCCGAGGGAGAGAAATCGGAGGCCGATGTCGTATTCGTCTCCTTCCCTTACGACGTACTCTTGCGCCTCAAGCGTGGACAGGTGGCGATGGATGGTACTTTTCGCCTTATCCAACGTATCTGCCAACTCAGTCACGCGCGCACCTTCCATTGCACGGAGCGCTTCGATAATCTCGAACACGGTTTCGGTCGTCTTAACGGAACTTCGACCCTTGTTCTCTGTTGGCATCTCTCGTCTATTGGGTTCTCTTTTATCACTAATAATGTTCTGCTCTCCGGAACCGATTCTGCAAGCGCCCAGTCGTCCCGCCGCTCTCTTCGTCGCGGTTCGCGACTGCGACAACATAATTAAACAAGGTTTGTTTGTTGGGGAAGATTATTAACAATGGAGTGCATTCTGCGATATATGGGTACGACGTTAGAATACGGCTCTCTGGAAGCGGGTCGGCACTGTAACTATTACACCTATGACCCCTCGCTGCAGTTCGAACTCAGGCGGCGCTGTGATCCCGAGGAACTCGATTGGGGAGAATCAAACCTCCGTGAGTTCGGAGCGATGATCGGTCATACAGTAGCCGATAATGCCGACGTTGCCGATGATAATCCTCCTAAACTCCGTACGCACAACAAACACGGGGAAGTCATCAACGAGATCGAACACCATCCTGCCCACATCGAGAACGAGCGACTGGTCTACGAAGCCGGTGTTATCGCCGATGTCTTCGAGTCGCCACCCGGCCGTGAAGACCCCGTTTCGTTCCCCTACCATTTCGGGCAGTTCTATCTGATGGAATACGCCTCCAGTGTCGGCCTTAGCTGTCCCGGAGCAATGACGGGTGGGGCCGCACTCGTTTTAGATAAGTTCGACGACGGGTCGTTACAGCGGTTCTATGATGGACTGACAGCACGCGACTACGATGATCTGATGACCGGGGCCATGTTCCTCACCGAAAAGCAAGGCGGGACTGATGTCGGTGCGAACGAGGTAACCGCCGAACCACAGGAGGACGGCACCTACGAACTGTACGGCGAGAAGTGGTTCTGTTCGAATATCGACTCTGAGGCCGCACTCGTACTCGCACGACGACCTGCTGCACCCGACGGCACGGAAGGGTTGTCACTCTTTCTCGTTTCAACGCACGACCGCGACGGGGAGCCAACCAACTATCGCTTCCGCCGACTGAAGGACAAACTCGGGACCGTCACTGTGCCGACGGGTGAGGTCGTCTTCGAGGGTGCCGAAGCGTACCTCATCGGCGAGTCGGAAAACGGATTCAGACAGATGTCGGAGATGCTGAACGCCGAACGGCTCTACAACGCTATCGGTTCCTGTGGGTCCATGGGTCGGTCGTTACTCGAATCAAAAGTCCATGCTGCAAACCGCGAAGTATTCGGAAAACGACTCGACGAACATCCACTGATGCGTCGTGATCTCGCTGAGATGGCGACAGACCACGAGGCTGCGCTCGCTTTCACTTTCGAGGCTGTCGAAGCGCTTCACCGTCGCGAGCGCGAGAACGACGACGAGGCTCACCGCCTCATGCGTATCCTCGTCCCGACTGCGAAATACCGGACGGCACGGATGGCCGTCGATACCGCTTCCTACGCGATGGAGATCAAAGGCGGCAACGGCTACGTTGAGGAGTTCGTCCATCCACGACTGCTGCGTAATGCTCAGGTGCTTCCCATCTGGGAGGGTGCCTCGAACGTGATGGCGCTCGATGTTCTCCGGTCGATGGACCGCGAGGCCGCTCACGAACCGCTTCTCACATTGATTGACGAACGACTTGATTCGGTCACCCATCCGGTACTCGAACGCTTGGCAGCGGAGATCCGAGACGAACGGGACGGACTGGCAAACGCGATTACCGCTGTCGGGACTAGTGATGGTGAATACGCTCAAACACAGGCGAAGGAACTCACTGACTACATCTTCGATGTGACGACTGCCGCGATTCTCGTTGAGCAGGCACAGTGGCAACTTGACGTAGACGGCGATGCCCGGAAGGCTCTCGTAACCCGGCAGTTCGTGAACTCGTATCTACGTGAGCACGATGCACGCGGTATCACCGGCGGCGGTGAGCTGTCTACTGAGGCGTTCGATGCCGTCGTTCGATACGCGGCGTTCGATCCCGACCAGTTTGAGGACTTGGTGGTGATGAACTAATGTTCACGCTCCCGCATACGCTTGACCGGGCGAAGACCTTATTTCCCGATGCAGGCATCAGTGATGGCAACCGGCACCAGACATACCACGAGACGGCAGAAAACGCGGCGCAGTTAGCGACCGAGTTACGGAATCGAGGGGTGAGTGAAGGCAGTGTCGTTTCAGTAGCCGCGTGGAATACGCCACGGTTCTTCGAACTCCTGTACGCTATCACTGGTATCGGGGCCGTCATCTATCCGGTCAACGTGAATCTCCCACCGGAGCAAATCGCGTACACGATTGAGCGCTCAGACGCCGACATGCTGCTCTACGATTCCGATTTCGACGGTCTCGCGGAGTCATTCGAGGGCGATGCGATCTCGATTCCGGCGCTCGAGTATGCTGAAGAGGCGACTGAGCTTTCAGCGGCGCAAGACGATCCGGCGGTGATCCTGTTCACGTCTGGGACCACCGGGATGCCAAAGGCTGTCCGCTATACGCACGCGCAGATAGTTCACAGTTCGTTGGGAATGGCACACCAGATGGCTGAATATCAGACACCGGCGGCACTCTCAGGCGAGGACACGGTGTTCCCAGGTATTCCGATGTACCACCTTCTCGCGTGGGGGACCACGATTTTCGCTCCGTATCTTGGTGCAGATCTCATGCTCGCTGGCCGGTTCGACCCCCAGCGTCTCGGCGCGGCAGCGGAATCCGGTGAGGCGACGTGGTCGTGTCTCGTTCCGACGATGGCCGTCCAAGTTCTCGAAACGGGACATGATCTCTCAGGTTTGACTCTGCTCACCGGTGGGAGCGTCGTCAAGCGCGGGCTGACGGAGCGACTTCGTGATGCCGGCGTTTCCTTCGCAACAATCTACGGCGGGACCGACATGCTCGCTGTGGGTATCACACTTTGGACGAAGCATGCCCGCAGAGAGGGATACGAGTATGTGCGACGCTCGACGCATCCGATACCCGCTGTGGAAGTCAAGATAGACGAACGTGCGGGACAGGACGGAATGGGTGAACTGTTGGTCCGCTCTCCGTGGTTACCGGATGGATATTATGACGCTCCAGAGGGTAAAGACGATGCGTACGTAGATGGTTGGTTCCGTACCGGTGATCTGGGACGGCGACTCCCTGACGGCGGCATCACGATACTCGACCGACTGACGGACGCAATCAAGAGCGGTGGTGAGTGGATTCCGAGCGGCGTCCTCGAATCGGTCATCTCTGAGACTGATGGCGTAGAGAACGTGGCTGTACTTGCAAAATCCGATGCGGAGTGGGGTGAACGACCGGTTGCCGTTATCAGTGGCGATGTGACAGCCGAGACGTTGCAGGCCGACCTCCGTTCAAAAAGCCGGGACGGCCGGATCGAATCGTGGTGGATCCCGGACGACGTTCGGTTCGTCGAAGAGATGCCGCTCACGAGTACCGGAAAAATCCAGAAAACGTCGCTTCGAGACCAAATCCGACTGGAGTAACACGTCTGGATAACTCACGTTGGGTAACTTTTGTTCCGGGCCGCCAGGTTGGAACACTCTCTCGTGATGAGGGCGCTCACAACGTGGAGACGAAATCAGAACTGCGACGCTACGCTCCGAGTTTTTATGTCCCTCCTCGATTTGTTGTACTTAAACTAGTTCTCTGTATCCGAACTAAATATATTCCTCAGTTACGTATGAGTAATACACGTATAATATCACAATCGTAGACCTGTAATTGATCTGCAATATAGGTCCCGTTAGAGGTCTCGAAACGGGAGTTTTCTATCTAGAATATAAAAGAGTCTCTGTAATCAAAATAGAAGTGCGGTGAGGCGAGCCGACATTTCGAACCGAGTCAGAGTGTGCTTTGCGCTTCTACTAACGATTCTGTCACCTCGGCCGTCGCTGAACGGACGTGATCCGCAAGTTCGTTTTTCAGCCGTGACTGATCGATTCGATAGGCAGGGCCTCCAGCGCTGATCGCTCCGAGCGCGGAGCCGTTCGGTCGCTTGATCACAGAACTGACTGTTCGATACCCCTCGACGCATTCGCCATCGTTCAGTGCGTACCCGTTCTCACGGACCTGTTCAAGCTCTGCGTGTAACGCTTCTCGGGATTGAATCGTCTTGTTCGTCGTTGCGGGCAGTCCTTGTGTATCTAAGATCTCGTCCCGTTTGGAATCTGCGTACGTTGCGAGAATCGCTTTCCCTGCCGCTGTATTGTGAAGAAAAAACTCGGTGCCTGTTCCGAACGTCGATTCGTTGGTGGCTCCGGCGGCCTCGAACATCAGGATTAACCGGCCGTTCTCTTCGACAGTGAAGTCCACTTCGGCGTCTGTTCGACTTCCCAACTCTCGCACTTTTTGTTCTACGAGTTGATAGGATTCTCGAAACTCGACAGCGCGTTTTCCAACTGTCAGGAAGTAGAGTCCGAGCGTGTAGCGTTCACCCTCCTTGACGATGTAGTCGTTTGCTCGCAGTGTTGAGAGATGTTTGTGTACCGTACTTTTTGCCAGTCCCGTCTCTTCGACGAGTCCACGTAGGGTAACCCACCCGTGGTCTACGATTAGTTCGAGAATGTGTAGTGAGGTCGCAGTCGTGGTCAACTCCCCTTTCCCAAGTGGCATACATTGACGCATAAAATATTGATATATAATGGTTCCGATAAAACAAACTAGCATCCCAACACTGACAAGGAACTCCCATCGGCAGCCACATACGCACGTGAGTGACTTGGAGGGGATTCAGCGTCAGTCCGCCTGCGGGGAGTGAGATTTAGACGCTACGCGGCGCCCGTGATACGAGTCCCAGTTAGAGATTGTCGCTGATGTCGAGTACGACACCGGTACAGGCGTAGAGACGTTCGGCAGTGGCTACCCAGTAAACAGATCTAAACTATCTATGGATTTTCTTTCACAATAAATGTATCTGTAGTGAATTGATATCTGTTGACAAAACCCGGACAATGGTGCCGGAGGAAATACTTACTTTTTTCCTGAACGTTTCGGGTGACTGCGTATGGATAACGATAGCAAGCTCTCAGTTAGCCGCCGGCGTTACGTCGGATCAGTCACCGCGGGTCTTACTGGTATTTCGCTCGCCGGGTGTACTGGAACGGAAAACCAAGCTACTGGGACGGAGTCAACGGGCGATACGGGGTCATCTGATGGAACGGCGGGGGACAAAGCGGACACGTTCGTCGTTGGCTCGTCGAGTAAACCGTCTACGCTCGACATCCACAAGGCCACCCGCCGACCCGAGGAAACTGTTCTCTCTGCACTACACGAACCGCTCTTCCGGCTTAACGAAAACAAAGAGCCGGTGCCTCATCTCGCGGCAGACTACAGTGTCAATGAGGATGCGACGGAGTTCGTCTTCCAGATCGAACAAGGAGTCACGTTCCATAACGGCGACGAACTGACCGCCGAGGAGGTGGTTTATAATTGGGAACGGTTCGTCGAAAACTCTCCGTCTTCATACCTTCTTAGCCCCGCAAAAGCGTTCGAGGCGACGGGCGAGTATGAGGTAACGGTTACCTTTGATGCACCTTACCCACTTCTCCCACGTTATCTGACGGACCCGCTCACGGGATTTGTTTCGAAGCGCGCCGTCGAAGAAGCAGGTGAGAGTTACGGGCAAGATATTGCAGTCGGGACTGGACCGTATCAATGGAAGAACTGGGAACACGGCACCGCAATTGTCCTCTCGAAGTTCGAAGAGTACGGATGGGGGCCGGAGTTCGCTGCAAACCAGGGGCCGGGCAATCCTGAGCAATTCCGGTTCGAGATCCACCCGGAAGCGACCACGCTGTTAAACGAACTCACTAGTGGTGGTGTCCACGGCTCATCCTATATCACGCTTAGTGACACAAAGGAAGTCGAACAGGCGGACTCGACGAACCTGATCCGCAAGCAGTACACGCGTCCGGGCTACCTCGCAATCAACGTCGAAAAGAAGCCGACTGACAATGTCCACGTCCGTCGGGCAATTACCCATGCTGTCCGGAAACAGCCGGTAATTGAGGCCGCCTTAGGCGGCGAAGGATACCCAATCTGGAGTATCGTTCCGCCTGTGGCCGTGAACGCTCTCGACGAGGAGAAAGCAAAGGAACTCGGACAGACGGTCAGTCAAGAGAAAGCCCGGAAAGAACTCGATGCAGCCGGGTGGACGAACTCGAAGCAAGGCGAAGTCCGGACCAAAAACGGTGAAGAACTGAAACTGACCTTCTACGCCTTCACTATCCCGCGGTACAAGAAAATGGGGAAGGTCGTTGCACCGCTCCTCGGTGAGGTTGGAATCAAGGCAGAACTAGAGATTCTTGAGGCAGGGACGCTGTACAAGAACCTCCAGTCCGGAAACCACAACATCACGACGATGGCGTATGGCGGCAACTGGGCCGTGAACGCCCTTGAGCCGATTCTGAAAGGAGAGAACACGGCTACCGAGGGGGGGACGAATTATTCGCTGTGGCAGAACGACGAGTTCGACAGCCTCCTCGAAAAAGCAAAGACGAGTCCGGAGCAGGCGACGAGAGAGCAGGCGATTCTCGACGCGCAGAAAGTTGTCCTCGAAGAGGTCCCTGTCACGCCGATTTGTGCCTTCAACAAGGTTTACGGCCACAAAAAGTCGGTTTCAGGGACCGACTCGTGGACGGAACACCCTTGGTGGCCCGATCAGGAGTGGCTGAACCGACTCGAACTGGACGTCTAACAAGCCAACCCACTATTTGAATATGCTTAAATACGTCACTCGACGGTTACTCATCACTATCCCCGTCTTGATCGGCGTGACAATCGTTATCTCGTCGATCATTTATATCGCTCCGGGGAACCCTGCGCGCATCGCCCTTGGTGCTAATGCGCGGCCGGCGGCAGTTGCCGAACTTGAGCGACAGATGGGCCTCAATCAGCCACCATGGATTCGATATCTGGAGTGGCTCTGGGGGGTTCTCCACGGCAACCTCGGCGAATCCATCCGGACACAGCGGAGCGTGATCCAGATGATCGCCAATCGGCTTCCAGCAACGCTCGAACTGGCGCTGTCTTCGATGGTGCTGACGTTCATCATTGCACTCCCGCTCGGCGTCATCAGCGCCGTAAAGCAGTATACGTGGGCAGATAACCTGTCGATGCTGTTCGCAATCTTCTGGATCTCGATGCCATCGTTCTGGTTGGCGCTTATCCTCATCCTGCTGTTCTCGGTACAGTGGAGTCTCTTCCCAATCTCGGGACGAGCGACCCCCGTCTTTACCACGGCGTGGTTGGTGTCGTTGATCTTGCCCGCTGTCGCAACAGGGACGAGACGCGCAGGGCTTCTCACGCGGATAACGCGATCTTCGATGCTCGAAGTCCTCAACGAGGACTACATTCGCACGGCACGTGGCAAAGGAATCGGTGAGAAGTCGGTCATCTACACGCACGCCATGAAGAACGCGATGATCCCAGTGATCACCCTCATCGGACTCCAAATACCTGCGATCTTCGGCGGGTCGGTGATCATCGAGACCGTCTTCTCTTGGCCGGGGATGGGTCGATTGCTAGTCAACTCGGTTCTGCAGCGGGATTACCCGGTCGTGCAGGGTCTCGTGTTGGTGTATGCAATAATCGTCGTCGCCTCGAACCTACTCGTGGACGTCGCGTACGGCTACTTCGATCCGAGGATAGAGTACGAATAAACTATGACGAGAGATAATTCAACGCACGACGACGCAGACCGTGATGGACAAGTGAGCAACGAGGCAGGCAGTTCGCGGGGAGCGCAGGCTCCAAAGATGGTCGAGACGGGGCGAGTCGCTCGGACGAAGACAGTTCTTCGACGGGTGATGAAAAACTGGTTTGCGATGTTCGGCCTCGTGGTCGTTGTGCTACTCATCCTGACTGCGATTTTTGCACCGCTTATCGCACCGCACGACCCGACGGAGCAGAACTACGATGCGTTGTCCCAGCCACCGAGCGTAGAACATCCGTTTGGTACGGACACTTACGGCCGCGATGTGTTCTCTCGCGTGGTCTTCGGGTCCCGTTATGCAGTTTTCCTCGGGGTGGTGATCGTCGGCATCGAGATGCTGATCGGCGTAACGCTCGGACTCGTCGCGGGTTATTACGGCGGCTGGACCGAGAGTATCATAATGAGAATTGTCGATATTAGTCTCTCGATACCTGCGCTGGTACTTGCGCTTGCCATTGCAGGTATGTTAGGCGGTGGCTTATTCCCACTCATTATTGCCGTCAGCCTCGTTGGCTGGCGCGGATTCGCTCGCTTGGTCCGCGGCGATGTCAAGAGCGTCATCGAGGAAGAATACATCGACTCAGCCAATGCGGCTGGATTGAGTGACTTCCGTATCATCACGCGGTACGTCTTGCCCAATGCGGCATCCAGTATTATCGTCTATTCGACGCTGACGATACCGACCGTGATTCTCTGGAGTGCTGGACTTTCCTTCCTCGGGATGGGCGTTCAGCCCCCGAGACCGGAGTGGGGTGCAATCCTCGCGGCCGGCCGTGGTGAAATCGACTCAGCGTGGTGGATCGCAACGTTCCCCGGTCTGGCGATCATGATTACGGTGATCGCCTTCAACGGACTGGGTGACGGTCTCCGAGACGCACTCGACCCGAGACAGGTACGCTAACATGACTGAACCACTACTCGAAATTGACGACCTTCACGTTCACTTCGAAACTGAGGAAGGGACCGTAGAGGCACTGGACGGTGTAAGCATCACAGTCGGCCGCGATGAGGTCGTCGGCGTGATCGGCGAATCCGGCTGTGGAAAGAGCGTGACTGCCCTTTCCACGATGGGACTTCTTCAGTCCCCGCCGGCGAAGATCGAACGTGGATCAATCCGCTACGACGGTCAAGATCTCCTTGAGCTCTCCAAATCGGAACTGAACGAGATTCGCGGCGACGACATTACGATGATCTACCAGGATCCGATGTCGTCGCTGAATCCCGTGCTGACGATTGGAAAACAGATTATTGAACCGCTGCTCGCCCACCGTGATATCTCGAAATCGGAGGCGAGAACTGAGGCAAAACGGATGCTCGAAGCCGTTGGCCTCGCTGATGCTGAGAGACTTCTGGCTGAGTATCCAGAGGCGCTGTCGGGCGGTATGCGACAGCGGGTCGTCATTGCGATGGCGCTCATCACCGAACCGGATCTGCTCATCGCGGACGAACCGACAACCGCGCTCGACGTAACGATTCAGGCGCAGATCGTCGATCTCCTCCGAGATCTCCGCGAGGAGTTCGGAATGAGCGTTCTGTTCATCAGCCACGATCTTCCCGTGATCTCCGAAATCGCAGACCGGATGGCCGTCATGTATGCCGGAAACGTTGTCGAAACATGTGCGATGCGGGAACTGTTCGAGGCACCGCTTCATCCCTACACCCGAAAGCTCGCCGAGAGTATCCCGAAAGTCGGTGAAGTCGCTGATCGACTTCCGACTATCGAAGGGACAGTTCCGGAGCTAATCGATCCGCCACAGGGGTGCCGGTTTGCTTCCCGGTGTCCGCAGTATATCGGCGACGTTTGTGACTCGCATGATCCCGAACTGGCAGCGCCGGATACTGCGGCGACGACGAACCACCGTGTTGCGTGCCATCTGTACGATGAGAGCGTCCCTTCCAGCCCGCCGTGGCATAGCCGAGACGAACACGAGGATAGCATTCGAAATAACGGGGGTGAAGAAGCGTGAGTGTAGACGATGCGAACAGCGATCCGCGTGAGACCGCGGCACTCCGTGAGGACGGCCTGAAACCAGATGATGGACTGCTCGTTGCTGACGGGGTTCGGAAGTACTTCCCCGTTCGGAGTGGAGTCCTCAACCGGCACGTTGGCGACGTGAAAGCCGTCGATGGCGTGAGTTTCAGCATCCAAGAGGGAGAAACCCTCGGCCTCGTCGGTGAATCCGGCTGTGGCAAATCCACGCTCGGAAAGACGCTTATGCGGCTTCATGACGCAACTGATGGGAGTATCTACTTCGACGGTGAGGATATCACAGATGCTTCTCGGAGTCAGATGCGCTCGCTCAGACGCGACATACAGATCATCTTCCAGGATCCCGGATCGTCGCTGAATCCCCGGATGACGGTGGCGGACCTCATCACCGAACCGATGCGGGCGTTGACGGATTGGGACCGAGAGAAACGTCAGGCTCGACTCCACGAACTCGTCAACGAAGTTGACCTCCAAGAGAACCATTTGAAACGCGCCCCGCACGAGTTCTCGGGCGGGCAACAGCAGCGCGTCGCTATCGCTCGCGCACTATCGGTGAATCCGCAGATGATCGTCGCTGACGAACCGACGAGTGCGCTTGACGTTTCGGTCCAAGCCAAGATACTCAATCTGATGGAGGATCTTCAGGACACGTACGACCTGACCTACCTGTTTATCAGCCACGATATCTCTGTCATCCAGCATATCTGCGACCGCGTAGCGGTGATGTACCTTGGAGAACTCGCGGAAGTCGCTCCGTCCCGAGAGCTATTCGAAAACCCGAAGCATCCCTACACGCAGGCGTTGCTCTCCGGGATTCCGCGAGCAACGCCGGAACCGATGACGGACCGAATTATCCTCGAAGGCGATGTTCCAAGCCCCGAATCCCCCCCGGACGGCTGTCGATTCCACACACGCTGTCAGGAGTACATCGGAGATATCTGCGAGGATGTCGATCCTGGATTTGTGGAGGTCGGAGACGGTCACTCCTGTGCCTGTCATCATTACACTGACAAATAGGCACCAGATTTCCCCTTCACGTAGTTTTATCTGTCATGTCAAATATCGTGGTACTCAGTGGTAACTATACTCATAGAGAAAGTCGAAGGACTAGCCAACATAATCGACCGCAGGCGAGTAGTTCCGTGACGCCACGGTATATCATCATCGATAGTCATCATAGGTTATTTATACATCCATTCTGAATTACATTTCATGCCATCCGGCAACTGTTTACAATCGATGCGCGACAACACGAACCAAGGCGGTGGCGCCTCATTCGGCCGGCGTCGCCTCATAAAATATTTAGCCGCAACTGGCGTGGCCACGAGTCTCGCCGGCTGTAGCGGCGGTGACTCCTCCGGCACGGCTACGACCGGGGATTCCACGGCGACTAGTGGCTCGACCGCAGGGGATACGACCGAACAGCCTTCCTCCGACGAAATTCCCGCCGGTGGAACGTTTAAGAAGGCAGTGACCGCAACCACGAACGGTTTGAACGTCTTCCGCGTCGGCGACGGTGAGACGACTGCCCGCATCGAACTCGTCATGGATCAGGGATTCATTCGTCTCGGTCCGGAGTACGATAACATTCTCCCTCTCTGGTTCGAAGATGTGACCGTTGAACAGCCAGTCAACCAAATCGAAATCAAACTCCGGGAAAATCTACAGTTTGGCGAGGAGTACGGCGAACTGACCGCCGATGACTACCTGTGGTGCATCGACAACATCTGGAAGGCTGACTGGGCGAGTTTCGCTTACGCGAACGACTTCTACGTCGGCAAAGAAGATAAACCGATCCAGTTCGAGAAGGTGGACAAGTACACGATTCGGGAGACGATTCCAAGTTCGCGTCCGTTTTTCCCATATAACGAACCGCTCAGCTACCAGTTCCCGATTCCGAAGGAACTTGCGAAACCTTACGTGGAGGAGCAGGACGCTGAGGGACTCGAAAAGGACGATTCGATCATGCGGGCGACGTTCAACGGGAACCTCGGTCCATGGGACCTCAAGAACTGGAAGCAACAGTCCGTCATGGAGTTCGAGCGGGCAGAGGACTATTACCTTCGCAAGTGGGCGAAAGAAGATGACCGCGTTCCCGATGTCTTCGCTGAAGCTCCGTTCTTCGACGAATACCACCTGCAGTATTTCGATAAACAACAAACGGCCCGGCAAGCCCTCCAAGCCGACGAAATCGACACTGCGTACATTCCATCGACAAAAATCAGTTCGTACAAACAGAAGGAAGGTCTCAAACTCTACAAGAATCCGTACCGCTCTTGGTCCGGATACCTCGGGATCAACCAGCGTGCGAACGGGTGGTCTCAACTTCGAAACAAGAAGGTTCGCCACGCGATGGCCCACATTTATAACAACGATTTCATCGTCAACAATATCCTCAAAGGCCGTGCCGAGGTGCAGAACACGCTTCATCCCGCGTGGGGACCGTACTCTCCGGACGACGTTGTGACGTTTGATGGGTCACTGGAGAAAGCCAAGCAACTCCTCAAAGAAGGCACGTCGAGCGACTACGGATACAGCGGCGACAAGTTCGTCGGTCCGGATGGAGAGCAAGTCGAACTCACCCTCGTCTACCAGTCCGACGAACTGGACGACCTCCGGGCGGCCTATCTCAAAAAGCGCCTAGGGAAAGTCGGAATCAAGCTTACACAGCAGACCACGTCGTGGCCGAGTCTCATGAAGAACTACTTCAACTGTACGAACCCCGCAGAGGGTGTCTCTGACGCCGAAAACCTCGGATACGGTGAGAACGGAAAGGACCATCCCTCGATATACAACCACGGTCCGTGGGACAAAGCGGTCTCCTCGAAATCGTGGGACTTCATGCTGACGCTCGGATTCAGCTATGGTCCGCTGACTCCGGCGGGCACAATCGCGTCGCTGTTCAGCGAGGAAGGCAACTTTAACGCCTACGGGTACACGCCCGGTAAGGATCTGGCGGCGATGCGCGACGAAGCGCAGACGGCAGAGTCGCGTGAAGCCGCGGTCGGTACTATTCAGGAGATGCTCGCGTATCTCTCTGAGGAACGTCCCGTCATCTTCGAGTACAACCCGTACAACTACTACGCGTACCGCAACAACGTGGAAGGCATGGGTCAGAGTCCGCCCGACAGTCACTTCGACTATCAGACTGACCGCTGGACGGCAAAGATGTACTTCTCTGACGGAACCAGCGGCCGTTAGCAACCGCCATCCAACCAATTTGCCTACAATAAACCATGAAATGGTACATAGCTAAACGTCTCGCGTTTACCCTGTTTGCGACGTGGATTGCGCTGACCGTTACGTTCGGATTAATCACTGCCTCTCCGAATCAGGCACAGATGAAGTCGATGATGAGTTGTGCCGCTACGGGTGACAACCCCGAAGAGTGCAAAGAGCGCTTCCGAGAACAGCATAACTTGGATCAATCCGCCACGGAGCGCTACAAGAACTACATGATCAACATGGCCACGCTCAACTGGGGGTGGTCTGACTCTCGGTCACAGTACGTGATCCCAGCGCTACTTGACGCGTGGAAGTACACGGCACAGTATGCGATTCCCGTCCTCGTAATTTCCACTGTCATCGGCTACGCATTGGGGCTGTATTCGGCGTACAAGCCATACACTCTCTCGGACTATGCGGGGTCGTTCGTCGCCTTCTTCGGCATCAGCATCCCCAACTTCTGGTTCGCTATTATCCTGATAATGCTCTTGGGAGTCCGGTTTGAGTCGCTCCCGGTGTACTACCAGAGTGGAATTCCCCAACAGCAGGGGTGGTTCTCCATCGCAAACATCAAACAGTTACTACTCCCGATCACCGTGTTGCTCACTGCCTCGTTCGCGTTCCAGACGCGGTACTCGCGTGCGCAGGCGCTCGAACAGATGAATCAGGAGTTCGTGAAAGTTGCGAAAGCTAAGGGCGCGAGTCACTATCGGTTGATGGTCTGGCACGTCCTCCGGATGGCGGCGGTCCCGCTATCGACGAGTTTCGTCGGACGCATGCTGGGGATCTTCTTCGCCGGTTCGGTCGTCATTGAGCAGATCTTCTCGATACCCGGCCTCGGCTTCATGACGTACACGGCTATCGTCGAACAGGATACGACACTGGTACTGGCGACGACGCTCATCACGGTGTTCCTCGCCATCATCGGAAACTTGCTTGAGGACATCGCGTACGTCCTGCTGGACCCGCGAATCGATTACGGTGGTAGATAACAATGGCAACTGAAAACAACGACATCTCGTTCGAAGATATCGACTGGGACGCACAGAGTACCTCTACGTTTTCCCTCTCGAAGCAGGGAATCGCGGAGGCTGGGTGTTATCTCCTGATAGTCGCACTGTTCGCCTACGACTACGCCGTCATCGAGAACGCGCATCCTCTCATCTGGAACTGGGACGTGCTTAGCGTAGAGTGGCTGTTCGCCGCGACGTTCGTCGCCCTCTTGTTCCACATTGTGCTCCCGCTCTACAAGAACGAGCGGATGCGGCAGTTCTACTGGCGGCGCTTCAAGAAGAACAGAATCGCCGTCATCGCACTTGTCTACCTCGCAGTCGTCTTCGTAATTGGTATTTTGGGTCCCTTAGTTGTTGACCCCCCGCAAGTCCGGTTCACGAATCGGATCCTTCCACCGGTTGGCGTCACCGCAGTCGTTGACGGGGTTGCGAAAACCGGGACGTGGCAGTATCCGTTGGGAACGTCCGCTGAGGGACGGGGTATTCTCGCACTCGTCGTTTACGGGATGCGTGTCAGCATGGAGGTCGGTCTCGTCTCGACCATCATCGCTGTGTTTATCGGATCGCTCGTCGGGTCTGTCGCAGCACTCGCGACGGCCACGGATATCGGGTGGATGGACGAAGTTCTGATGCGGTACACCGATATCCAGTCGGTTTTTCCGGTGTTTATCCTCCTGTTATTGCTGGTCTATCTGTTCGGAGCAGAACTCTGGATGATTATCGCCCTCTACGGATTCTTCGGTTGGGAAGGAATCGCCCGCACCGTTCGTGGCGAAGCGCTCCAGCGGTCGAGCGAAGCATACATCAAGGCCGCACGCGCTTCGGGAGCGAATATGCTCTACATCGTTCGAACCCATCTTATTCCGAACTCTGCGAACAGTGTCATTATCAGCGCATCTGTCCTCATTCCGGGGTTCATTCTCGGAGAGGCAACGCTCGCGTTCCTCGGATTCAGCGATCCGAGTACGTTCTCGTGGGGGCGAACTATCTCTGCGGGACAGGCAAATATCGAACAGGCCTGGTGGATTTCGACGATTCCGGGACTGTTCCTTTTCTTCACCGTCCTGTCGTTCTACTACGTCGGTGAAGCGATGCGGGATGCGATGGACCCGCGTCAAGAGATCGAAGGCGGTGGTGGGCTATGACGGACCCGCTACTCTCCGTCGAGGATCTGAAGACGCACTTCCACACTGATGACGGAACTGTATACGCCGTTGACAGCGTGAGCTTCGACGTCAACCCCGGTGAAACTGTGGCGATTGTTGGCGAGAGTGGCAGCGGGAAAACCGTCACGAGCGAGTCCATCACAAAGATCTTGGATATGCCGCCCGGCGAAATCGTCGAGGGGACGATCACGTTCGACGGGATGGACCTCACCGAGATGTCTGAAAAGCAACTCCAGGATATCCGCGGTAATCGAATCAGTCACATCTTCCAGAACCCCCAGAACGGACTGAACCCGGTGTACAAGGTTGGCAGACAGATCGGGGAGACGTTGCGAATTCACCGCGACGACCTTCCGAAAGCCGAAATTCGGGACCGTGTGATCGACCTCCTCGACCGGACGGGAATCCCCGAAGCGAGTAGCCGCGTCGACGACTACCCGCACGAGTTCTCCGGCGGGATGAAACAGCGAGTCCTCATTGCGATGGCACTCGCGTGCGACTCGGATCTGCTCATCGCGGACGAACCGACAACCGCACTCGACGTGACGATTCAAGCGCAGATTCTTCAACTCCTCGAAGACGTTCAAGCGGAGTATAATATGAGCATTCTCTTCGTCACTCACGACCTCGGCGTCGTCTCGGAGATTGCCGACCGAGTCGTCGTCATGTACGCGGGCAAGGTCATGGAAAAAGGAAGCGTCGAGGAGGTCATCCACAATCCCGCACATCCGTATACGAAGGCGTTGATCGAGTGTTTACCCGGTCGCGGTTCCTCGATGAAGCGTATCGACGGGGCGCTTCCCTCTGTCACAGAGCCACCGGAGGGTTGTCGGTTCAACAGTCGCTGTGAGCACGCCGTTTCGGATTGTTCGATGGGTGACCAGCCGCAGATGCACGCCATCGATGGATCGCAGACTCACCGTGCCTCCTGCGTCTATTATGGTCCGGGGTACGATGCTGCGGACCTCGAACCCCCAACCGAAAACAGTTCCACTTCGCAATCTGAACGCCGGTCCAATTCACAGTCCGAGCGCCGTTCTGAAACGCAACGCGATACCCGTGCCGACGGAGGTCACGACGCATGAGTTTCCAGTCTTCAGATAGCAGTCAACGTGAGAAGGCAGAAGAGACACTCGTCGAAGTGAGCGGTCTCAAGAAACACTACCCGATAAAAGAGGGTATCCTCAAGCGTGAAGTCGGTCGCGTGAAAGCGGTTGACGGTATCTCATTCGAGATCGAGCGCGGTGAAACTGTTGGTCTCGTCGGTGAGTCCGGATGTGGGAAGTCAACTGCCGCAGAGGCGATTCTCCGACTCGAGGAACCGACTGACGGGACGATCACGTTCGACGACGAAGACATCACAGAATACGATGACACGGAGTTGAAGTCGTTCCGGCGGGAGGCCCAGATGATCTTCCAGAATCCGGATTCGAGCTTCGACCCTCGAATGTCGATCGGTGAGTCTATCACCGAACCCCTCCGAATTCACGGGGTTGGTCCACGCGAACACCGACTTGCTATCGCCAGCGACCTGCTTGAGCGCGTCGGGCTGAATGCGAGTGACGTTGATCGCTATCCGCACGAACTGTCTGGTGGACAGAAACAGCGGGTTGCGCTCGCACGCGCGCTCGTTGTCAACCCCCGGCTTATCGTGGCCGACGAACCGGTCTCTGCGTTGGACGTGAGTGTGCAGGCAGAGGTTCTGACCCTCCTGAAAGACATTCAAACGGAGTTCGATCTCTCGATTCTGTTCATCAGCCACGATATGAGTGTCGTCCGTGAAATCTGCGACACAGTCGCCGTGATGTACCTCGGACAGATCGTCGAAATCGCGGACACCGAGACGTTGTTCGAGGACCCGCAACATCCGTACACGCGAGCGCTCCTTCGAGCGATTCCGACAATCGACGCGGGAACGAGAGGGATCGACGCGGCGCTGAGCGGCGACGTTCCGAATCCGTCGGACCCCCCGACCGGGTGTAACTTCTACACTCGATGTCCCGAGGTCGTTCAACCGGAGGGATACGATTTCGAGCAGGAGAACTGGCGAGCAGTGATGGACCTTCGGGTCGCTCTTGAGCGGCACGGCATCGATGTTGAAGGGCTCCGCGAATTCGTCGGCCTCGACGCGGGAGACTCGATCACCCCGCAGGATGTCGAGAAGATGAAAGCCGAACTTCGCAGGGAACACGATATTCCACCATCGCTTACCGATTCCGCTGCAGAATCCGTGTTGGAAGAGGCGCTTGACGAGATTGTTCGTGGAAACGGTGCTAGCGCGGAAGCACTGCTAGCGCGAGAGTTTGAGACTGTCTGTGGGCAATCCGAACCGTCGCTCGCCGAATCGGCCGCCGGCCATCCGACGTCGTGCCACCTTCATAGCCGTGAGGTGACGCAGACGCCGCCACTCACGGATGACTAGGTGACGTAAGACCTCGGACGTTTTCTTTTCAAACGGAGTACGTCAGCCTGTTGGAGTACCCATGTCTCTGATTAACGTGAGACAATGAGTCTGATAATCTTGAGATCGAATTCCTCTCCCGTGAACTCTATAACAGTAGCGTACAGCAATAGTCTTGTAAGGGTATCGTCCGTTGCTATCGGAGCGTAGGCAGACGTAATTTACCGCTTATCAAAATAAATTGGATCGTTTTGTGTCGTCGTTTCCTGTGTTCGATTGTTGGAATGCGTAATTGGTGATGCTTGACTAATCTACTCTCAGAGTTTCGTGGGACATATAGAGTATCATTCAATAATAATTCATCACTTATCGATCTATCATTAGGTTTTACTGGCAGTACTGATTGTATTTTTGAAAAGGAGCTGTGCCACTCCGAGCGAATCAACCGATTAGCGGATACTGCTGATAGATCGCTGTGCTATCTCTGTGTCCCATCCTCCGTATCCAAGCTAACACGAAATCCTCAGGTAGGATGTGTTGAAGAACTAACGCTGTTTATTGATCTCAGAAGATCCGAATAGAGACTCAGATATTACATACTATCTGTAGATACTGTAATTATATCCTATATGTGGGTGATTATTCACTAAATTGTTCCTAATTCTTGATATTACCGATTAGTTTAATATAGATCTGATGTTATACCGTCTCGATTTCCGACTAACCGAGTTCAGTTTGAGTCTTTCTGACACTTCCGTCACAGTATCCGCGTCTTTCTCGACATCGGCTGTTCTTGACTTTCGGCACGGCATTACAATTTTATTACTGTCATAGTGGGATATTCCAACCCTCTTTCAGAATTCTAATCTCCTTGGAATCTCTGCCGGAGAGGTCTCCGATCTGAAAAATGACGGGTACTAATTGGATTACTCACCTCGATAGCCGTTTTAATATTCATCATTCTATCTATCTCTGGCACTCCGGATTTCACCACCAGCTGGTTGTTTTTGTAACATCTGCACTGAGTATCGGCTACCTGTCCAGTATTGAACGCCTACTTGGAGAGATAGTGGTCTGATTCTCGTGTCGTCCTTCGGAAAACCACGTTTTCGTTACTCAAAGAGCGGCCGTCTCTCCCGAGTAACTACTTCGGTGGGCTACCGTGTGATACGGTGCTTTGACTGTTCTTTTCGTAATTATACAGCTTATACACTATCGGTGGAACTGTTTCGATTGTTCCACTGTGGTTGATCAATCGATTGACTCTCTTCTCCCCGCTGAGAACGTCCGTACGAAGTGCGGCGGCCCCAATGATTATCTTCTTCGCCCGCATATCCCATCCCTCAAAAATAGCAGATGTGAAAGTATTTTGTTACTTGAGCTTGATATGTAACCCCCACTGTTGAAATACGATGACGGTAGTTGGCCTAACTACGTTGCGTCACGTTTCCCTTACCGGGGGTTTAGCAGCAACTCGGTCGCTACTGCGATGGCCGCCGGAGCAACGCCAGCGAAGTCTTGACTGCGGAAGAAATTCGGTTAAACCTATCACATAATCCACATTCGGTTACAGTATACTGCTACTAACCGTGAACATCTAGCTGACTAGACGAAGGCATCGAATCAGAGACGGTCATTCTTTACAGACATACCCCTGTAATATAACGAAAATCACTCAGTAATATAATCTATGAATTTTCCTTTGCGGGGGTTGTTTCCATTCTGAATGAGAAATCGACGGATGAGTAGCAATGCGGTGGCACCGATGGGCGAGCTGGAGTGAGCAGCCACACTCACTGGCATGGTGGGTAGTTTCGTATTCTTCCACGAGCCGCTGAATATCGTGTGTGATGGAGTGCAGAGATATCTCTGGGCGACTACCGGGGGGCCTGTCGGAGTTACCTCGATAGATGCGGACGACTTCGGCGTTTCGTTCCTTCCAGGCTCACCTGACGCAACTGGTAGTCGTACGCTGATTCGCAGTGGGGTTTCGTCTCGATGATCGAAACGCTCGCTATGCGTTATCGGGGGAAGTAATGCGCCTGAGCGGCCAGTTTCCATCCGGACTGTGTCGTAAGATGCGGTGGCGTCCTCGCCGGTCGTCCGGTAGCGGTCCGATACCGACCTGACATTTGCCACGGATCAGATTCTGATTTCGATTGGTTCTCTTCGGCTGCCGCCTGTTCGGCTGAGAGGTGGGCAGACACTGCTGCTGTAATCGCAGCAACCTCTGCTTCAGTCGCGGCGTCTGGGACGGTCAGGTCTCCTGCATTTTTTCCGATCGAAACCTGTCTCGCATCCTGCTTTGGCGGCTGCGTCTCCTCGGGTTCCTCCGCTTTCGTGGCCTCTCGTTCGAGGAGGACGGCACCAGCTTTCTCATCGGGTCGCGGTTTCTCGTCTGACTCTGCATCGTCTTTCTCGTCCGGCCGTTGCAGTACTGCGGCGGTGTGGTTCTGTTGTACAGTCATTGTATTAGAGTGGGACGTTTCCGTGGGTTTTCGGCGGGTTCTCTGCACGCTTCGTCTCTCGTAGTTGCAGGTCTTTGATGAGCCGCGGACGGGTTTCGCGGGGATCGATCACGTCGTCGATGTGTCCTTTCTCCGACGCCCGATACGGGTGCGCGAACTCCTCGCGGAACTCGTCGATCAGCTCTTGTCGCTTTGCTTCGGGATTGTCTGCCTTGGCGATCTCCCGACGATGAAGGACGTTGACCGCACCACGGGGACCCATGACTGCTAACTCGGCGGTTGGCCACGCGTAGTTGACGTCCGCACCGAGTCCTTTCGATGCCATCACGATGTACGCGCCACCGTAGGCTTTCCGCGTCACGACAGTAAGTAGCGGTACTGTCGCCTCTCCGTATGCGTAAATGAGCTTTGCACCGTGCTTGATGATTCCTCCGTGTTCTTGGTCTGTACCTGGCATAAATCCAGGCACGTCCACGAACGTGAGGATTGGTATGTTGAACGCGTCACAGAAGCGCACGAAACGCGCTCCCTTTTCGCTGGCGGCGATGTCGAGCGTTCCGGCGTTGACGCGCGGTTGGTTGGCGACGACGCCGATTGACCGTCCGTCGAGACGGGCGAAGCCGACGACCAAGTTCTTCGCGTAGTTTTCGTGGGTCTCGTAGAAGGACCCAACGTCTACGATGTGTTGGATCACCTCCGTCATGTCGTAGGGCTTTTTCGGCTCTTCCGGGATGATATCGATTAGTTCATCGTCGCGCCGGTTCGGGTCGTCCCACGGTTCGACGCGCGGCGGGTCCTCCATGTTGTTCGCCGGGAGGTACGAGAGCAACTCTCGAATGGAATCGAGAGCGGCCTCATCATCGCGGAACGCTTTGTGTGCCACACCGCTTTTGCTCGTGTGGGCGTTCGCACCGCCGAGTTCGTCCATCGTTACCTGCTCACCGGTGACGGTTTCGATGACGTCTGGTCCCGTGATCATCATGTGCGATGTGTCCTGTACCATGAAGGTGAAATCGGTTAGTGCCGGGGAGTACACAGCACCACCCGCACAGGGACCCATAATACACGATATCTGCGGGACGACACCGCTTGCTTTCGTGTTGCGTCGGAACAGGTTAGCGAATCCGTCGAGGGAATCGACTCCCTCCTGGATTCGGGCACCGCCGGAGTCGTTCAGACCGACGACCGGAACACCAGCTTCGATAGCTGTATCAACGATTTTGTTTATTTTCTCGGCCACGACCGAACTCACCGAGCCACCGAAGACCGTGAAATCGTGCGCGAACACCACAATCGGTCGGCCGTTTACTGTCCCGTGCCCAGTGACAACGGCGTCACCGGGAACGGTTCGGTCCTCCATCCCGAAGTTACGACACTGGTGTTCCGCAAATGCGTCCACCTCGACGAAACTCCCCTCGTCGAGCAGGTACGAGATACGCTCGCGGGCGGTTAGCTTACCCTTGTCGTGTTGCTTTTCGATCCGCTCTTCCCCACCGCCGCGGTGGGATTCTTCGCGCCGTTCTTTCAGTTCATTGAGTTTGTCCTGCATCGATGTAGATTCAGAGGTCGATCGCACCGTTCACGTCGATTACCTCTCCGGTCATGTAGGACGACTCCTCGCTGGCCAGAAATCGGACGACGTTCGCGATTTCTTCTGGCTCCGCGAACCGATTCAGGGGAATCTTTGACCGGAGTTTGTCTTGAATATCTTCGGGGACGTCATCGACCATGTCGGTTCGGGTGTATCCGGGGGCGACACAGTTTGCAGTGGACCCGGACGATGCCAGCTCCAGTGCGATAGAACGCGTAAAGCCGAGCATGCCACTTTTACTCGCCGCGTAGTTGGACTGCCCGTAGTTCCCCTGTTTGCCGATGACGCTCGAGATATTGATTAGTCTCCCCTCGTTGGCCTTCTTAATATCCTCGTAGAACGTTTTCGTACAGTTGAATACGCCGCCGAGGTTGACATCTATGACTTGTTTCCAGTCCGCTTCGGTCATGTTCGTGAACGTCTTGTCGACTGTGATACCGGCGTTGTTGACGAGAACGTCTATCGAACCGAACTCGCCGTGTACGGTATCGCGCATCGCCTTAACTTGTGATATGTCTGAAACGTCTGCTTGCACTGGGACCGCAGTTCCCCCGTTTTCTTCGATGGACTCAGCGACATCGTATGCGGCCGACTCTGATGACCGATAGTTGACGATGACGTTTGCGCCGGATTGTCCGAGTTCCTTCGTGATCGCACGCCCGATGCCTCTGGATGCGCCGGTGATAACGCAGGTTCGTTTATTGGTGTTCATGGATTTCGATTATTGTCCCTGTTTTGATGTTTGCGAGTAGGACAGAGACGGCCCTATCCGGACGGTACAGACACTTTTGTCCCATCCATTGTGTTTCTACTTACGAGTAGTTAATAAGCATTATGCCAGATGTGATGGTATATCCTCCCGTGGCTATGGATGTCTCCCTATTCCTAGTATGTGTTTACAGCCGTGGTTGGTTGTGGACTTCATTCTCACGTTGAGTAGCTTGTACATGACTTTCCGACCTCTGTTGAATGTACAACCTCATGTTGTGACATAATAAACATATCTAATATCCAATATTTAATATCTCTCAATCATATTCTCTTGGATGAGGGGCTGTCCACAGATCACGGGCGGCCTGTTCGAAGTATCGATTGATCGAATCGAAATTGAGCTAGCCCAAACGTTCATGATGGACCCAATAGCATGCAGGAGTATGGAACGCGTAGCTGTTATTAGCGCGTCGATGACGCAGTTTGGCAATCGTGAAGGACAGTTTATCCTCGACCTATTGGCGGAAGCCGGTGAGGCCTGTCTCGACGATGTCGGGGTGAGCCCCGATTCTGTCGATCACCTCTACGTCTCGAACATGGCCAGCGGGGAGTTCGAGGGACAGACTGGCATCCCCAACGCACTCGCACACGACCTTTCGATGCTCCCAGCGTACACCACGCGAATCGATCAAACCTCGTCGTCGGGTGGTGCAGGAGTTTATGCCGCGTGGCAATCTATCGCCTCGGGTGCCTCAGAGATGACGCTTCTCGTCGGCGGCGAGAAGATGACACATCGATCAACTGCAGACACAACAGATATTATTGCCTCGATTACTCATCCGGTTGAGTACAAACACGGCATTACACTCCCTACCTTCGCTGGTCTCACGGCTCGGCGTTACCTCCACGAGTACGACGCTCCACGTGAGAGTTTAGCGAGGGTTGCGGTGAAAAACCACGCAAACGGTGTCGATAACCCCCACGCTCAGTTCCGCAAGGAAATAACGCTCGAAGACGCTCTTGAAGCACCCGTCATCGCTGACCCGCTCCGCTTGTACGACTTCTGTCCGATTTCGGACGGGAGTGCAGCGCTACTGTTCTGTCCGGAGTCGGTCGCCCGCGAGTACACAGACGAGTACTCGGTCGTCACCGGTGTTGGCGGCGCGACGGACACACACGTCGTCCACGAGCGTTCGGACCCGACAACGATGCGCGGCGTTGTCGAATCAGGTAACATCGCTTACGAGATGGCCGGCCGGAACCCCGGCGATATCGACGTGGCGGAACTGCACGATATGTTCTCCATCCTCGAGTTCCTTCAGTCCGAAGATCTCGGCTTCTTCGAGAAGGGCGAGGGATGGAAGGCGGTCGAGGACGGTATCACCCACCGTGACGGTGACCTACCAATCAATACCTCAGGTGGACTGAAATCCAAGGGACATCCCCTCGGCGCATCGGGAGTCGCACAGGCGTACGAAATCCACAAACAGGTTACGAACGATGCGGGACCACGACAGGTGGATGCCGATGTCGGCTTGACGTGTAACGTGGGTGGATTTGGGAACTGCGTTATTACGACCATTATGGAGGGACAAGCATGAGCCACGAACTGAACGACGATTCGAGCACGAGCGATAATCACGACGCACAGCCTCCGATGAAGGCGTTCCGATACCCCGACGGGAGCATCACGTATCCGGAACATCCGATTGGACCGAACGGAGGTGCTTCGGTTGAGATGATTGATCTCAGTGAGTACACTGCGACGGTCCTCACGTGGACTGTCAGTACTGCGACTCCGTCGGGAGTCCGCCGTCCGAACCCGGTCGCTATCGTTGAATTTGATATCGACGGTGAATCTGTTCGAGCGATTGGGCAGTTGGCGACCGCTGGCGATTTCGATGATGGATCAGGGACCGACGAGGAGATGTCAGTTGATGTGGCCATCGGCGACGAAGTCCGGCCTGTATACGTGGGTTCGCTCCGTGACTCAGCAAGCGGTATTCGGGTCGCAGAGAGTCAAGAGTGGGATGGATACCGATTCGAACTGATTTAATGTCGGATTGCGGAATCACTGATCGAAGCATGGACTAATCAAACTAGAGGCAACTCGTGGATCGACGTCTCGTGGAAGGTGTCCTGTGGGTGTCATAGTTCGACTGCTCCGATCCACGTTTCATCACCGCACGTCTGGCACTCGTACGTCTGGAAGTACTCCATGCACTGGTTGTGCATCTGACACCCACATATCGTACAATCACGCACGTGCTTCTCTGTTAATCGTTCGCCGCAAACGGTGCATTTATTACCCATCATCATGTGTGTTATTCTCTAGCGCACAACCCACAAAAATCTTACTTCACGTTTCGACTATATCGAAATGGACAGTCTACCGGTGAAGAGAGAGATTAACTCGTGCTGACGGGATACCTATTAGAATTGTTGACAGTTGTTATGGCTTACCATCCAGTAAAAAGACACGCCAGACACACTAAACGGTCATATGGGTTTTTGTTTTGGGAGACCTGACGGTTACCTATGTCTGGTGACGAACACAGCCAAACCACCCCTGCATATCAGCCACAGTCGCTAAGCAGCGCGTGGCTTCGAGCCTCAGAACACGTTCAGCGAAGTTCTGGGTACCTTTTCAACGGACTTATCGAGGCGAACCACGCTTTTATCGCATCGTTGGGCGGTCAGACGTCTCACGTAGACGATGAGGGCGTTGAATTGGATAGTATACTCGAGACACGACATCAATGGTCGTTTGAGCGCTCTGTGAACCGGTATGAGGAACTGGGTGTTGGTGAGCGCGTCTCGTTCACGAAGCAACTCTCCAGTGAGGATGTCAGTGCGTTCGCCACGATCAGCGGTGATACGAATCCGTTACATCTCGACGACGAATTCGCCAAGCGCACACGGTTTGGGACCCCGATTGTCCACGGGACCCTCATCTCGGGCTTGATAAGTGCCGCTTTGGCACGATTTCCCGGCGTAACGATATATCTCTCGCAGGATCTCGAATTCCTCTCCGCTGCGGAACCCGGCGGGACGTTGACTGCGACCTGTGAAATCACAGAAGCATTCGGAGAGAGTAGATATCGACTCGATACGGTCGTTCATAACGAATCCGGCGAGAAGCTTGCTGATGGTGAAGCTATTGTTCTTATCGATGAACCGCCGGAGTACACTGAAACGTTCTAGGTGGCGGCGCGTTCTGTTTCTCCGGCATATCTTTTTCTGTGTACCACTTCTCATATGATACTGTGAAAATGTATCACAAGGTGTTCGATAGTACCGGTGAATTAGAAAAAGTACTATTAGACTTGATTGAGAGTGTATGAGTATGAGAGGGACAGTGGACCAGTCACAGCGTCGTGTCGAAGTTCGTATCCGCGAACAGATGCCACGTGGTGCGTACGATAGACCAGAATCGATTATCGAGCGCCTAGACCAACTTGAGTCTGACGGCAAAATCAACGAGTACACAGTCGATGTGTGGGGTCGGTCGATCAACACCTCCCCCTCTTGTTCAGTTACCACTGCGATGGGGAATCTGGATACCGTTCGCGAGTTCCAGTCTTGGGCAGCGGAGAATGGGATGACGTTAGAACCGGCGTTCCAGGAGAACGAACTATCGCCGCTGGAGATGAACGAGACGTACGAAGTACTCGTCTTGCCGGTCGTCTGTCTCGCTGTCTACGAGGATGACTCTCTCAAGGGAGTGTTCCCGTGCGCTCGTGACGACGTGTTCACAGTCGATGACTGTATTGAGGCATTGAGAGAGGGCAGTGACTGGTTCGACCGCTTCGAGGGCTTTCGCATGCCCTCTGAGCAACTGTCGGAGTAAGCCAATAGGCATTCAAACGCAGACACTCGATACGTCGGTGTGTCCGGTCCGGTCTGAAACGTAAAAATGATCGATGGGAGAGAAGAACGATTAGTCGTTCTTGTTGAGACGTTCGTTGGCCTCGTCGATCCACTGCTGGAACTGGCTTTCAGAGACGTCTATTTGTTCGGCTATCGACACCTCTGCTGAGGCGAGATCTTCGAAGGTTTCGATACCTGATTCGCGCAACCGCGTAGCATATGCCGGACCGATTCCGGTGATGTCCTCCAGCTCGGCCGACTCCTCGACCGCTGCACTCTCGGTCGCTGGCTCGTCGGTTGCTTCCGCTGAGGTACTCTCCGTCTCTTCGTGTTGTGACCGCTGTACGTACCAGTCGCAAACTTGCGGCCACAGTTCTGCGTGGGACTTGCTCGAGACGGAGAGCCCGATGTGGCCGGTGGGGAACTCGATGACCATGGTGTCATCGCTGGCAATCGCATCGTTGAACGGGATACTCGACTCAGGGGGAATCAGATGGTCGTGTTCGCCGATAATCTGTATCACCGGCATGTCGATGTTCGCCAGATCAACGTGCTGTTCGCCGAGCATGAGTTCGCCGTTCACCAGTTTGTTGTCCTGATAGATGTCCTGTAGGAACTGGTTGTACGTCTCGCCGGCGACGTCGATCCCATCGGAAAGCCATTTTTCCATTCGGGCGAAGTTCTCCACGAAGCTGTCGTTGTCGAGATTCTCGAACAGACGGATGTACTTCGTGAGGTAGTTATCGACTGGGTCCATGAGTGCGAACCCAACGTCGAGAAACTCCGATGGAACGTTTCCGGATACGTCGGTTACCGCTTCCGGATTGTAGTACTCTTCGTCGCCCCAAAACTCCAAGGTGCCACCAGTGTCGTTGAAGCAGAGTCCGGACGCCATCAGCCCGAGATTGCGTACCTTCTCGGGATGGAGCGCGGTGTACATGGCACTCATTGTTCCTCCCATACAGTAACCGAGGACGTTGATGGAGTCTTGGTCGGACCGGTCACGAACGACATCGACACAGTTCTCGATGTACCGGTTGACGTAGTCGTCAAGGGTGAGACTGGCATCGAGCCGAGAGGGCTCTCCCCAGTCGATGAGGTAGACATCGAGACCCTGGTCGAGAAGTGTCCGTACGACGCTCCGGTTCGGTTGCAAGTCGAGGATGTACGGCCGATTAATCAGCGCGTAGACAATGAGTATCGGAACGTCAAGTTGCTCGTCGGTCCGCGGTTCGTAATGCAGTAAGTCGAGTTTGTTCTCCGAGTAGACAACCTCGCTTGGTGTCTGTCCGACCTCAACCGATTGCATTCGCTCCAGCTGGTCGGGCGCTCCGGTCATCTGTTCGATGGCCTCGGCAGCGTCCTCCCACGTTTGCGCTTGGAACTCTAACGGAGCACTGTACGGATTCATTCCTCTTCGAGTGCGTTGAGGACTTCGTCTAGCTTCTGCTCTACCTTGTGCTGTCGTCGCTCGAATTCGAGGAGTCGTTCTCCGATTTCGTCGATGTCCGACTCGGTCGGAACGCCGAGGTTTCGTAACGTCTCCCGTTGTATTTCACCGAAGTCTCCTCTGAGGCCGAATGATTCTTCGACCGTTTGGCCCGTCATGGTAGCGAACCCCTGTGTGGACGCAATCTCTTTGAACGCGTCGTTGGCGGCTTCGAGCCAGATATCTCTGAAGTTGGAAATATCGACGTCCTTTCCTTCGTACGCACTACTCATTCGTGAGAGAGAGGCCTCAGCCGCGTCCATCCAGACTTCGTACGCGCCGACGTAGCCTTCGATACTATCTTGCATCGCCTCCTCCGACAGCATCGTTTCGTCAACCGCGTCCTGCCATGCCTCCACGAACGCCGACTGGGCTTCGATGTTCCGTTCGAATCCCTCCATGTATGCTTCTCTCAGTTGTTCGAATCCCCAGTCGCCGCCTGGTGGACTCTCTCCACCGGAGTTGGAGTTCATAGTTCAATATGTTTCTTTAATGTAATTAGTCCTCCGGATGCATTTCCGGATTCGTTATCTCTATCGTTTGCTCTTCGACTGCCTCGTACGATTCCAGAAATGCGTCGAACGAGTCGTGTACGAAGTTGAGTTGCGTGTCTGCGAACTCGTCGTACGCTTCGACGTTCATATCGACGATCTGTTCGTAGTAGTCCCACATGTCGTCCAACGATTCGTTGAACATGTCGAACCCATCGTCGATTGCTTGGTGCATATCCTCGAACGACATCTCGGCCTCCGGACTCGCCGCTTCGATAGCTTCAGCATACGTGTGAAGTGCTTGCTTCGAGAGGTCCGAAGCTCTGTGTTGTACCGACCGCTGGGCGTCCATGCCATCCGGGACTGACTGCATCATCGACTGTTGAAGTTTGACGTTCTGTTCAACGATTTCTCGGGCTTGTTTGACTGACTGATGCTGCAGGTCGAACGTGGTCTCTATGGGGTTACTGCTCATGATGATTACTCCGTGTCTCGGTTGATTGGGATAACGATCGTTTGGACGATGTCGCCCTCTTCGATATCGAGCGTCTCGCGTTCGGCGTCGGGAATGCTGATGCGCCCTCCGCTCTGAACGCGCGTCTTGAACGTCGCCATGTCGCGCCAGCCGATTTGGCCGAGGCCGCTCACGTCTGATCCTGTCATCGACGACAGGAACTGCCGGTACATCCGGTTCTGTGCCTCCATTGTTCGTTCACCGGCCTCTTGCATCTGCTCGAGGAACGCTGGCGGCCACATCTGCATCTGCTTGTTCTCTTCTTGCTCGGTCATTTCCCACTCTGACAAACTGGCCTGATCGACTTATAATTTACTCTCAGTACCATTTGCTACCATCAGATGGTTTTCTATGGTCTTCAGTGGTAAGAAAAGGCGAGAGTGAAGGACGATCTGTCAATTCGAGTTTGCCGTGGCAGTAGGCTCTTACTGCGGATTACCTCGGGTTTGTCGCAGGAGAGTACGGCCGGTCGTTGTGTGGTGCTGATGTGCTCCACTCGTGCATCGATTACTGTCAGCGAGGTACTAAAACAAACCGGATATCACGGTGTTTCCTTGCATGGTGTGGCGTTCGTTCGTTATCGTCTTGTCCTCTCAGTAACTACTACTGACTGTCACACACGCAAAGAAACTACTCCAGTTCGCACACTTATCTCGGTACGCGCACTTCGTACACGAGCTTTCAGTCTGCCGTGTATGAATGTAGAACCAGTACCGTTGTCGCGTGTCTTAATTCGTGATACACGAACAATACTTAATGCGGTATCTCACGTACCAATCACTATGAACGATCCGAGGATCTACGAGTTCGAAGGTGACACGCCGACCATCGACGCGGATGCTCATGTGAGCCAGATGTCCACGCTTGTCGGTGATGTTCGGGTTGCTGCGAACGCAAGTGTCTGGCCTGGGGTTGTTCTCCGGGGTGATATCGGCTCGGTCCGAATTGGGGCGGAATCACACGTTGCTGATAACGCTGTCCTTCACGCCTCAACTATCGGCAATCGGGTGATGGTTGGTCACGGCTCGGTGCTTAATGAGGCCGTCGTCGAAGACAGCACGCTCATCGGATTCAATGCCACGATAAATACGGATGTGACGGTCGGTGAGCGGAGTATCGTTGCCGCTGGCTGTGTTGTTCCCGAGGGGCGCGATATTCCGCCGGAGTCGTTCGTTCGGGGTGTTCCCGCGGAAGTTACTCCACTGTCTGAGGCCGGTATCGATATCGAGGAACTTCTCAGCAAGTACTCTGCAACGGAATACACGGAACTTGCTGAGCGCCACGCTGAGCTATTCGAGTAGTCTCTTTTTCTGTTCTCCGCACTCACCGCGCTGAAAACAGTCTCTCGATGGGATAGTTTCGGAGTCGGTAACCGGACTACGCACCGCTTTGATGCGTGGATAGTGCGGATTTACCTTTGAGAATAGCGGATTGGCCACTTGCTAGGGTACTGTTTTTATTCTATTTCGGTTGAGTGATGTCTTTCTTTGACAAACAGCGTAATTATACAGCTAATAATGACAGTCATATTATGAAATAGCAAGGTGCTAAATGTGTATCACTTCTTATGTGTCTTCCTCGTTATGAGTGGCGTACGATTAGTGAGATCTGAGCGCTCTTACGGCCGAATCCAATCATATATTCTCAGATTAAATCCCGATACCGGTATTACTATCCTGTTCTTGAATGGTGATGGAGCAACTGTTTGTCTGAGACTGATCTGCTGGTCTCCCGTCCTCATTATGTCTCGGTGGGTTCGTCACGATTATGAGAATGTACTCATTCCAGCATTACAATATTATTATTGTCACAGTGGAATTTTATAGTTCAGGTTTAATATTCCATCTCTGTTGGAATTATTTTTCAAAAGCTCTGCTGAATCATCATACAATATCTACCCTACGGTCTCACGGCTCGCTTGGGATTGTCGATCCCGTAGAATTTCTGCTAGTCAACCCTTCTATCGGCGCAGTAGTACTTTCCAGACCGCTGTCGAGAGATGGTCAAACTGCTCACTGCATATAACGCGGGGAAATCGGGTTTAGGAGGATTAGTGTCCTGGCTACTGCGAGAATCTTCAGGAAAAGCGTATGAAATGCCGGATAGTACGAAGAACGAGTTTTGACCTTGACCTCTGCTACGAAATCTACTTGGGGGTATCCTGTGTGGCTGCTATCTCTTCCTAATTCGATAGACGAATTCGTCAAACGCTATCATAGTCCCGAGGAAACAACCAAGGACGAGAGCATTAGGGGTTCAAAACATCCTTTTCCCACCGTATGCTAAGAGTTCCTCAGTCACGAATACCGCTCGAAGGTTCAGGGTTACTTGCTTAAGCATCGTGGATAACAAAAATGGTTCTCACACCTATCTGTCCTTGCTTACGACTCAGGCCGATGCCATAAATATCGAAGAACTCTGAAAAAATGTCGCGCTTCCGAGGTAGTCTTTATCGTTGATGGCGTACCGTTGTTACAGGCGGCCTGTTATTGTCTTAGACTCCAATGCCGGACTGAGTCGTTCGCAATACACGCTCATCTCTGACCCCGCCGACAGTGGCTCCAATTGCTCGCAATCTGTTTCAACCAACTAACCTGGACCATGCAACTGCTCTCGATCTTTCACCTTTAGACAGTCAATCAATTCTAAGCTCTCGTATATGTATTATTCCGTCTGTTACTCTACCGGGGATCTGCACTCTCAACCGTTCACTTATACTGGTCGTCTCTGAAGTAGGGCATCACATCGTCTGCGAACGCCCGTATCTGCTCTCGTCGCTCTTCGTGTGTAAGGCCGACAGAGTGTGGATTACAGATGATTAGCGCATCATCAAGCGCACACTCTTCGATCACCTCTGCAAGCCCATTGATTAGTTCAGCGGCATCCCCATAGAGGGGAGCTGTCCGTTCTTGAATCTGCTCATCGACATTTATTGGCTCTGAGAGGTCGTTTCTTCTTTGTTGTTCATCGCGCTTGAACGAGCGCTTCCATCGCTCAATCGCCCCGTCGTCGGCGACTTCGGTGTTGAACATGGAGATAATGATACCAACACCTCGGTTTCGCTGAGCATCCCATCCGTAGTTAAACGCCTCCCCAGTATAATCTGTCTGACGATCAGGCCACTCAGCGTCCTTGGCAGCGGTGTAGTATGCGTCGACGACTTCGTTAGTTTGGGAGATACTTAACAAATGGGTACAAACGTTGATCCCTCGACGTGCTGCCCACGTTGACGACGAGGATGACAGTGCCGGTCGCCATAACTGTGGGTGGGGTTCCTGCTCCGGTTGTGGAATAACTGGCAGTCCCTCAAGCGTTATCGTGTCTTTCTTTTTAGAGATGTAGTCGTGAAGATCGTACTCACAGACACTGTCTGAAAAGTACGCGATGTCATGGCTAATTTCCCGTTCGGTATAGCTCGGAGGTACCTGATGAAACTCTCCGTGGTATGAGACTAGATCTTCGGTCCATGCCTTGACCAGAATTTCAAATTTTTCTTCAAATGATTTCTCGTTTTTTGGTTCGTGGGCCGACGATCCACCCCAATACTGACCGAGTGTCGCTGTGGCAATATCGCGAGATCCGCCACCGACACCAACATCGACCCGGCCGTCACTCAGAATATCTAGCATCGAGAGCATTTCGGCGAGACGAACTGGCTCGTGCCACGGGAGGATGTTCGCCATCTGAAGCAGCCGGATCTCCTGAGTCTCTCGTGCAATTGCGGTTTGTGTCAGGATCGGGTTCGGGGAGTTGTTCGTCACAAGCTCCGAGTGGTGTTCCGCATGAACGATATACTCGAACCCCATCGATTCGGCTTCCACCGCAGTAGCGACTGATTGACTGAGAGCCTCCTTGTGACATTCAGATAGCTCAGCGACTGATGCATCTGGAATAAGGTACCCGTCATTGCCTTCTTTCAGTGGAAAATGGGGGAACCCTTCGAAGGAAAGGCCAAATACTACCATCGTACCGTGGTTCAGGCCACGTCCTTATTATATTAATCATGTCTGGTGTTTACACTGTTCAAGTATTCTCGGAGAGAAGTAACCTCCACTGTAAGAGACGCGGGTAATTCTTATACTGTAGGAGGAATCATCACCTTGAATTGTTCTCTTCCGTGGCAACGGAGGAATTCTGAGCGGTAGGAGTTTCAGGTTCGCAGTCCAATTGGTGGATTACCACAATTTTCGGGCACAGGTATCATCATCGGAGTCAGATCTGGTATGATAATTCCTACATTTTAATGGGGCAGCCTGTAGATTAAATATTAGTATAAAAGATCGGTTCAAGACGATCAGACGCGGTTTGCCACTCGGCCGGCTTTAGCCTCCGCCTGCAGGCGGAGGTTCTTGCCGTTCGACTCTATGAAATGGGTGCCGTTTAACAGCTTGCGACGAAGCAGCTATCCACCCAGTCGTCCATCTTTTTTTCAACCTCGTCGGTTTCTATCGACTCGTGAGTTTCAGTGAGGTCGAGAGTACCGACATCATTCGTCAGGTTGCCTTCGTCTTTGTACTGGACGTTCAGTGCGGTAGTGTCACTTGACATGACGATTTGACCATGGGCGGATAAGTAATTAATTCTAGCCAGGAGAAAAGTGATAAAGAAATTACAGAAATATTGTCGAACCGGATTCGTCCTTTTATATGTCCCATGCACACACTGTCTGTTGACTCTTGATGCACACTCCCGACCGCAATTACTTCGTAGCGAGCGCTCGGGGGTATCGGTGCCAGCGGTGGAACGGACTGAACCCCAGCCACTCAAAAAATCGAGACGAATGCTTCGCCCTTCAGAGTAGCAAATCTCAAACCATCTGTCGAGAGCGGTGAACGAAGCTAGCCACGAACAAGCAGAGCCCCAGACAGATGTACACAATAACGCTCACTGTTGACAGAGCCGTAGCTTCCGTTGCGGTGAACACTACGGGCTTTAGTCCGTTGGCCGGGCCGACAAACCAGATAACAAGATACAGCACTTCGAATAGTTCTGATCTTCCGCTCCAGATACCGACACTTAAAGCAAGTGACGGAACGAAGAGTATCGCCGCTACATAGCCCAACAACACTGGTGTCGAGGTCAACAGGGCGGTAAGACCAATACTGCTCCCAACCAGCACCGCGATGATTGTCACCCCAACAATCCACTCGGCGAAGAGTTGCGTGTACGCGCTGTTGGACGAGAAGATCAGCGGTTCCATACGATGGCGCTGTGCGCGAACTCCCATCGACGACAGGACGAATATTGGCCAGATGAGTGCTATTAGTAGAATTGGGCCTCTATTTTGTGGACGGATTAAGCTGGCTGCAATAATCCCGACTGCGCCTAGATACCACCACCACGGGAGCTTGGACAGGGTCATGCGGAACTCGCCGAGAAGAATTCGGAAGAGACCGCTACCGGTTCGTGTTTTGACTGGTGTAAGTGTGACCTCCGTCGGTGCTGGCGGTTCAGTCACGCTCTCAGTTGACGACCGCTCCGGCAACAGCCGTCGGAGCAGTGATGTGGTCCTCCCCGACCCTGTTTTCGATGGGTCGAATCTATTGAATGTGAGAGTACCGAAGACCGTGAGACTGACCCCAGCGACGATCATTCCGGCACGCTGTGGGTACACCCATAGCGGCCATCCCCCTCCACTCCAAGTAAATATTGTTTGTTCTACATAAATCGGTCCGAAAGCCGGTACGCCACCAGTGTAGTTTGGAGCGATAGACAGAACCGAATCGTACATTGCTACGTAGATTGGAGTATATCCAAACGGATCGAAGTAGCCGGTTATCCCGGACACGACGCCGTTTGCTACCGTCCCAGTATAAAAAACATTCATGAGCGCGAGCGTGCCGAAAAAGTAGAGGATGTTGCCAGCGGTGTTGTTCAGGGGTTCAACGGTCTCGACTAGCAGCGCAACCCCACCGATGAAAAAGGCAGTCGGAATGGCCAATAGTACTACTGGCAAGAGCAGTTTGATCGGGTTGGTGGGACCGACACCGTGTACTACATGCACAACGACGGCTGACAATCCCAGTACGCTGACAATTAATCCAAGGTACGCTCCATTGCTCAACCACTTTCCTAACAGATATCGGGGATTCGAGATCGGCATCGATGCGAGGAGTTCACTGACTTCTGTGGACCGGTCACGATATAGACTATTCTTAACCAGATAGAACCCAACGAACACCACAAAGAAGCTCCCTGTCAACCCTGCTTTAGCGCCAATCCAGGCTGCGTTATTCACTCCACGGTAGTTGTTAAGGGCGCCACCAGCCACGGACTGTTGAAAGACGAGATCGATCTCCCCGGTATTGACGAGATAGCCGAGATATATAACGAACGCCAACAAAGCGATCAGTCGGCTCGAACGGACTCGCTGGAGAAAGTCGGCTCGGGCCACATGATAGATCTGGCGCATCTATCGGGCCACCTGTGGGCCAACACGCCAGAGGTAGGCATCTTCAAGCGTTGGAGGGACAACACGTGCGTTCTCATGCGGTGGCTCCTCGGCTATCACCCGGAGTTCGATGCCATCCGAGCGACTGACAGTGCCCGAGATAATCTGATCGGATCGGATCTTGTCGAGGTTGGACTGGTCAGTGGTGTACGTGTAGACCTTCCCTTTGACAGTCTTGATTAGTGACTCGGGATCAGTGTGGGTGAGTAGTTCCCCGTCGTCCAGCAGGGCAATCGTGTTCGCTGTGGCCTCAATGTCCGGTACGATGTGTGTTGAGAGTATCACAACACGGTCTGACGACAGATCGGAGATGATATTGCGGAATCTGACACGCTCCTCCGGATCGAGACCGACTGTTGGTTCGTCGACCACCAACAGTCCCGGATCGTTGAGTAGCGCTTGGGCGATTCCTGCCCGTTGACGCATTCCGCCGGAGAAGGTCTTGAGTTTACGGTCGCGAGCCTGTTCCAGATTCGTCAGCGCGATCAGTTCGTCGATACGAGCGGCCACGGTCTTCGAGTCCACCGACCGCAACGCACCGACGTACTCGAGGAACTCCTCCAATGTCAAATCGGGATACACGCCGAAATCCTGCGGAAGGTAGCCCAGAACCGATCGGATCGTTCCCGGCGAATCGAGTACGTCCGTGCCGTTCCACCTGATTGACCCTTTTGTCGGTTCCATAACGGTCGTAATCATCCGCATGAGCGAGGACTTGCCAGCACCGTTCGGTCCGAGAAGACCGTGAACACCGGTATCTAACTCAAGATCGATGTTTCGAACGCCCCAGACGTCTTCGGTGTACCGTTTTCCTAGATTTTGTATGCTGAGACTCATCTGATAATTGGTTGTCATGCGATCGGTTATTTACTTTGGGATGGATAATTTCACAACCAATGCAAATTGAAAACATCCCCGGTTAACGGAACCCCGGATACGAGTGTTCGAGAGGGGATTGGAACCATGGTACGTAATATACCGCGGCGCTTGTTCGAGTATCGCCAAGAAGTTGTAGATAAGACTGCTACTCATCAATTTAGTTTCTTTGCCACTACAGACTTCCCCGGTGCTGAAACCTGTACCATAATTGTTTAGAGCGCTGTGACCGAGTAGACAGCGGAACTGATCGCTACACGAGCCAAGTACGGTTTCTGCTGTATTGAAACCTGCACTGAACAAAGAGTAGCGATGGGACTCCACATCGCTTAGCTGGAGAGCAGGAATACATCGAATCTAAATTAGAGCACGACCTCTCTTTTCGTCTGTAAAACGCAAATTGGCTTTTTCTAATGTCGAGGATGAGTTGGATACAGAAAGAAGATGGAAAGGTGACTGAATAATCGGTTGGCACTCCGGTCGTTCCGCTGTTCTTCGACGGGAAATCAGGGGGTGCGAGATATTATCTCGATGCGACGACACCGAGTGTCCGATGAAACACGCGAAAACTGGGGGAGAACGCGAGAGCAGCGGCTACGCGCTGAGCGAACCCAGCGGAGAACAGCCGGTTAGTCGGGTGGGTCGAACCCGATGTGCTGGCCGGCGAGCGTGAGGAACGTCGTCGTCACTGCTCGGCACACTGGCTTCACGACACCCAAACTGGCCGTCGAGTCGCTCTTCGCAACACCGAGAAAAAATCGAGATTCTCGCCGGCGACAAAGGCTATGACGACCAATCACTCCGGGACGCCCTCCGTTCAGAGGGCGTCCGGCCCTTGCTGCGCCATCGACTGTTCGCTGCGTACGATCACGCCCACAACGCACGGTTGGACAGCGAATTATACGGTCAGCGCTGGATGGCCGAGACCGCCTTTTCGGCCATCAAGCGTCGGTTCGGCCCCGCTGTCCACCCTCGCGCATGGTACCGCGAGTTCCGCGAACTCGTGTTGACCGCCGCAGTCCACAACCTCGAACAAGCTCTCAAACAGTGATCCCCACGCCGTCATCGGATTCAACAAAGCAGTGATATCTGAAATGGGTGTGAGAGTCAGTCTTCAGGATGACGCTCGAAAATCCGATGCCGTTTCTTATTTCAGTCGGTTACGGCATCGCGGCGACAACACCGACGACGGCCACGGGAATGAGTGCGATCAACACCACGATCGGATGATCGTCCATCCATCGGCGGACGGTTTCGGAGCGGAGATTTGCGACACACAGTGTTGTGAACACGAACATCGACCCGGCCGTCACGGGATTGCCGGCGACGAGTTTCCATGCCCCTATTACCAGTGTGCCGACCCCCACGACTGCGAGGATCGACCTCATTCGTTTCGAGTCCGATCTGATCTCGGTCCCGTCGTCGGTCGCCTGTGATGATTTGGTCATGGGTCAAAGCCGGATCTCGGTCGATTACTCGCAGAGCACCGCGATTAGCCAGTTCTCGGTGTCACCGTGGATGTCTGTCTCCTCGAAGATGTACGCGTATCTGAAGTTACAGCTTGAGTCGGCCTTAAAAGTATTGATGAGATCAAGCAGCTGGCAACCAGCGATAGTTGCGAGTGCGCCCGCGCCGAGAATCGCGAGCGTCCCGGCTCCTGCGCCGACACCTGTCATGGAAACCGAGATCGCGCCGCTGTAGCGTGACACCGACGATGTAGCAGCTTCGTTTGAGATCGACCGTCTCGACGTACTCGGCACCAAGCTCGTTTGCCTTGTCGACGAGATCTACTGGCGGTTCCTCATCGGGGGTTGGTGTGAGCTCCACCGAATCGAACAGCGGTTCCGTCTGTTCGTAGGCCTCGTCTACGGCACCATCGAGTTCGTCGCCAAGGTAGTCGGCAGTTTCAGTGAACTTGTCTGCGGTACCGCTCAGGATCTCTTGGCCGTTCTCGATGACTGACTCAGCGGCGTCACGAATGTCGCTCCATCCGGGGATGTCCTGTTTCGACACGCTGCTATCGGAGATGACGCCGCCTTGAGCGTTGGAAGGAATGAAGTTCCGATACCCGTTCTCCTCGTTCTCTAAGGTCTTGGCGTCGGCGTACAGCGTTGCTAGTTCACGACCGCCTTTGGTCGCCGTGACGCGGACCTGAAGGTCTTCTCCGCCGATCGAAGAAGCGTATGCCCCGACCGTTACAGTGATCCCATCGTCGAGGGTGTTCTTCGTCGGAACGCGTGCCACGAATCCCTCTTGATCGACGCTATCGTGCGCCGTCACCAGCTCGTACACGTCACCCTTGCCGAACTGGGGAACGAAATCCCCGTTCGTGATCATCGGTTCAACTGCGCCGTATACCTCGGAAGGACGACAAGGAGTGGTGGCTCGCGCACAATCCCGGAGAGTCGCCACCGGGCAGCTTGAACGGGCCGTGGCTGCTCTGGACGACGTATCCGACCGGTCCGTGGGAACTCCAGTTCTGCACACGGGAACTGATGCACTTTCACGTCGACGAGCTGTACTACGTCGACTACGACGGCGAAGAAGCACACAGCGTTCACGAGACGACGGTCGTGGAGATCGAGGACGCGCCGGAGTTCGTGCAGGCCGAGTTCAAGTAGAACTCCCCGGTATTAAGGACCGTTAAGGTTCAAGCGATTATATGTGACGTTGCTGTCTTCAGATACAGAAGCGAACTAAACTGTAGTCTGATATACGCTTTCTAGCTCTTTGCCTACTGCACCAATCGTGAATTGCTCTGCGAGCTCTCGTGCATTCTCTCCGAGTCGTTTCCGGAGTTCCGGGTCGTTCTGCAGTAGTTTGATGTGGTTTTTGAATTCCTCTACCGAACTTCCCTTCAAACAGTGCGTGCCGTGTTCTAAGAGCGGTTCGTAGACTGGGATATCCCGCGTGACAATTGGAATCCCGCAGTATGCGGCTTCGATGATCGAGATTCCTTCTGTCTCACTTTTTGTCGGGAAGAAAAATACGTCGCTTGCAGCGTAGACATCTCGTACGTCGTCTGCGAACCCGGGGAATACGCAGTTGCTCGGTGCCTGTTGTATGGTTTTATCTACGCTGGATCCAGTGAGAAATCGATTAAATCGAGGGCCAAACCAGGCGAAGTTCACATCCTGTAGCTGACGAGCAACGGCTGTAAAGTCGGATAGTCCTTTCCGTTCGAAGAGGATAGACGCGTTAGCTACGGTGAGTCTACTTTCCTGTTCTCCGTTTCTCTCTATTGTCGATTTCGGACTGTATTCGCCTGTGTACACACCAGCTAAGCGATCCGGGTCGATCCCGTTCGTAACGACTGAGATTGGTGTGTTCAGTCCACGCTGTTTGAGTACTCGTTTTGCATATTCCGATGGGGCGATTAAGTGGTCGGCGCGTTTGTAGAAGAAATCTACGTACCGGCGGACAATCGGGGAAAACGTGGTCGATAGGCGGAAGCTCTCTTGGAAGTTCTCGCCGATCTCGTGTGTGTGCATCACGACTGGAATCCCCGCTCGTTTCGCACGTCGAAGTTGGACGTATGTACGGGGCGTTGGAACGTTCAGATGCAGTATCTCTGCATCACGAGAAAACCGCGGTGTATACGAAATTCCCTGCTTCTCGAATGCCTCCCGCTGGTTTTGAATTGACGTTTTGATCCCCCCCTCTAGATGTTTTTCTGATGCTGGATGACTTATATGCATGTTATAGACCAATTGTGAAGGGATATTTAATTCTGTTTGAGTCTGGGCTGTCGAATGGCTTATCCATGTTGGTTATGGGCGAGTTGCGTATTCCATTCGATCCTGAATAGGTAACGGTAAGTCGTAGACTGCCCAGTTTACTTTCTAATTAGAAGGTAATATCAGTATTCTTGGCGGTGTCTAGTTAAGCCAACGTGAGGAATGAGTCGGCCGTTGAGTGAGTTTGGAATAGCTCTCGCAGACCAACTCAGCGAGCGCTCTGCAGCGGATTTAGAAGAAAGTTGGGAGCGTTCGTGCTACTGCTGTTTGTTACTATTCCGAACCTCGTAGAAGGAATTCGACACGAAATCTGGACCTCGCCACGAGAGGCGATGTCTCTGTTCCCGTTTCATTTCCGGACGTATTTATTGCGCTCGCAGTCGCCCTCGCGTTTCGAGCAGTTGTGGGCGAACGGGAGTCAGGAACACTAAAACTTCGCCTCGGACTTCCTGCTACCAAACGAGACGTTTTGCTAGCGAAACTTGTGTCGAGGCTGTCGCTCGTCGTGGTCACGCTGCTGCCGCTGTTTGTGGTTCTCGGCGTGTTGATGAGCAGTGTCTACGGTGGTATTCCCCTCGTCGCATTCGGGTTGACTGCCGGGTGGCTTCTGTTCTACACCAGCGTCTGGACCACCTTTGTCGTCGGTGTTTCCGCAGCATTCACCTCACCGTTTCGTGTCTTAGCTGCTATTTGTGGCACGTACCTGTTCTTTAGTCCAGTTACGAGGATCTGGGATATGGTAGTCATGTGCCTGTTCTCGCTAGTGTTTGCAGGATCGTTGACTATCCATCACTGAACGCGGCGGCCACCGGGAACAGTCCCGCCTGGTTTCTTTACGTGGAATGGCTCAATCCGATTCATACGCTTATTTGGGTCGGCGAGTGGATCACCTCACTGAAAGATACCGCTGTCCCAATGGGTGAACTGTCGCTGCTCTTCTTCTCGATTGGCGCACTTGTCATACTCGGCGGTGGAGCATTGTTTGTTGGTTATGTTCGGTTCCAGCGTGTCGACCTCTAATCACTACACATAACCCCAGATTCGGTTTGTAACAGTGTGCCTTCAGAAGCTCAGGAACTATCTAGTTAATATATTCAGATATTCTTCAATTACGCCTCTATCCATGTCATAGTTGATTTTCTCAATTTGAGCATTAGCTCTTTGGACTATGTTGTGTCTAACTGGCGGTAATCACTCGGTAGCGAGATAATGCGTCCTTGTGGGTGTAAGAGTGGTCGATACTGCTGTTGCTGATGGGCGGTTCGATCCTCTCACCACGTGGAAGTATCGTACTCTACGTACGGGAAAAATAGATAATAACTGAGTTCGTGTGCCTTATTCGGATGAAAGTTGACATAGTTGACACCCTCCGTCAGTCCGAATATACCGGAGAAAACAGGTGTGAGCCTTGTACTGTGTTGAATCTCGTTATCGCCGCATTACTCGGCTCACTCGTCGCACGCAAATCGAAACTTGGTGGATGGGTCGCTGTTTCTGTTTCTGTCGGGTTAATCTATCTCCGCGGATACCTTATTCCGGGAACGCCGACGTTAACAAAGCAGTATCTTCCGCCGACTATCCTTCGGTGGTTCGGAAAAGACACAGAACCCGACATTGCAACCGGATTCGATGGTCTTGACGCAGCGGACGAATCGACGACGGACGCCGCTCAGGGGGCTACGCAAACCGACGAAGCAGCGACGATGGAGGATGCAACGACGAGCGATACTGACTCAACCACTGCTGAGCAGTTGTCATCTTCGGATGACCTTGAAGACTTCTTCGTCGCTCACGGGATTCTGGAACTGTGTGCAGATGCGGATGATCTCTGTCTCACCGAATCGTTCGAGGCGGCGTGGTTTGAGGAGATTGAGACACTTGCTGACGAGGAGGTTTCTACGGAAGCGGTCGTTGAAGCTTTCGGACTTGAAGATGATGACCGTCAGTTCGACCTCGTTACTCAGGACGAAGCCCGTCTCCTGAAATCTGAATCGAGACGGATCGGCCAGTGGCCGTCTCGTCCTGCGCTCATCGCAGACATTGCTGCCAGTCGTGTTCTCCAATCTCAGATCCCCAGTTGGGACACCTACGAACCGCAGAAAAAGGGACAGGTCCTCAATAGCCTTCGAATGTTCCTGGAAACGTGTCCCACGACGGGGGGAGACATTCAGATCGGTGAGGAAGTTGTTGAATCCTGTTGTAGCACACATAAAGTGTTTGCCGTCACCTGTGAGGAAACGGGTGAACGACTCTTTGAACATCGGGTTACAGATGTGGAAGCGTAAATAGAATGTTGTGCTGACGTAACACTCACATCTGACTTCCTTCCGCGGTTCTGGGGATTCATCAGTGTTATAGGATCTATCGGTCGTTACTTCGAGGAAGACATCCTCGGGCGTACTTTCTTCGCCGGTTTCCCATCGTTCTATGAGCATCTCTGGAGGACCCTCGGCGACTAATTCTCCATCGTAGAGGAGTCCGACTTCAGTCGCAAGTTTGCTGACGACTGGGAGGATATGTAACGAGAGGAATACGGTCGTGTCGTTGGCAGCTAACTGAATAAACGAGTTTGGTGAGTGGATTATACCGGGATAACTGGAACCTCTGCCTCTCGGATAACGCGGTCGGTAACTGAACCGATGTGTGGGTATCCAACGCCGGCCGCTCCGCGTTTGCCCATAACGATAGCGTCGATATTGTTTTCTTGGGTATAGTTCAAGATCTCCTCGTGAGGCACGCCCCGAAGAACTGACATAGTTGAGTCGATACCTTGCTCGGTGGCCTCCTCGATGAAGTCCTCTGCAAGGTCTTCGGCATCGTCGGCCATTTTGTCTAGAAATGCCTCGTAGCTGCTGAGTGCGGGTGTACTTCCGTAAACGGATTCGTCGACGACGAAGAGGATGTGGAGGTGGGCACCGTGCTCTCGAGCAAGTTCCATTCCGTGTTCAAGGCCGCGTTCTGCGAGGTCGCTTCCGTCTGTCGGGACAAGGATGTTTGTGTACATATACCACAATTTGATGTGCGTCATTATGAAGCCAGTGCCGATTCTCATTGGGATAGAATAACATATCTCATTTTGTGGTAAGTAGCTAGCATCGGTATCGCTGAACGGGATTTCACTATCCTTCTCTACGTGGCACGTACGTGACCGAAGTACAACTCCTACGGTTCTTGGTTGGGCAAAAAAGAAGCTACAGAGACAGGGCGTCTCTCACACGATCAGTATGGAACTGATCAGGAGCATGATCGCTGCCCCTGCGAGAAACGCAGTAACCGTCTGTGCTGAGATATATCGCATGGGGGACTCTTGTTCGTTTTCGTACGCAGCGTAATCGAGTCCCATTTCGTCTTGCACACATTGCGGACACCACTGCTGTTCGATGTCGCCGACAGACACGGTCACTCGGGCTTCGTCGAATATTTCTCGGTCACAGTGGCGTCTCTCACAGCCAGATGCGAGCTTTCGTTCCTGTGTAGTTTGTGGTTCAGCGGTTGTTGTTTCGCTCAACGTCAGTCACCTGTATTGTCTGGAGGAACGCTTTCTTGTTAATATCGTCGCGGAGGTAGGCCTTAAGCGACGACACGGGAACGATTCCCTGAACTGGTCCGGTGACCATCGAAAGCGTCGTCGGTTTGTAGTCAGCAGCTACATCAGCGTACTCTGCTGCAATTTGGCTGAACTCCGTGTTGAGTGCACTCTGGCTTTTCGTGTTCGTCGCGTATTCCATGATGATCTCGCCGTCGCGGGAGATGAACACACGAACATCGTCGAAGTGCGGTGAAATTCGCTTGTGAAATGCCTCTGCGAGCGGCTTGACTTCTTCAACGCTCTCAGGGACGTCTTTTGCGACCTTCTCTTTTGAGTTTTCTTTGCTCTGATCGAAGACGTACGCGGCTGACGTTCCACCAACGGCAATAACTCCGACACCGACTGCCCCGGTGATGAACGTCCGACGCTTCATGATGTGCTGTTGTTCGCCGTTTCGTTTGTGGTCTCCTCCGAGGAGTCGTCGGAGTTGGAACTGTCGTCGATGTCAACGAGCGAGACCTGCGTCTGGATGTTCTTTGGCTCTTCGCTCACGACGTACAGCCCGTTCCATTCGACGTAGTGGCCGTCGGTCGTGAAGAAGAAAATCGCGTCGCCGTTCTTACCGTATGAGCCATCCATTTGCGGTGACTCGACCACTTTCCAACAGTCGTTTCCGCTCTTGTGTGCGTCACAGCCCGGGATTCGAACCGGCTGGAGGTCGTTCGTCAGTTTGCTGTTGACTGACGAGACCTTTCCTTGTGCGACTTCGTAGTTGATGACCTTCCCATCGTTGGACATCATGTAGACGTGGTGGACGTTATTCTTGTCGTTCAGGTACTCATATCGCTTGATGAGGTTTTGACGCTCAAGCGAGTCTTCCATGATGAACGGTGGTCGCTTTTGGACGAGCCCGTACTGGTTTTTCTCGGTTATTTTCACCTCGTACATGTACGACTCCCCCAGGGAGACGTTCGAGATATCTTGTCCGGTATCCTGCCCGAGTTTTTCACCAGATGGTCCACCGCCTCCGCACCCTGCGAGGGCGATCAATGCGACTGCCGATACCGCGAGTAGGATCTTCTTTCGATTCATGCGTTCACCTCCTCAGGCAGTGCATCGCACTCCTCAGGCTTCGGGGGTTCTTTGTCCGGATCTGCACCGTCAACGTACTTGTCCTGTGGTTGGTCGGGAGCGTCGCTTCCCGGCGGACCAGTAATTGCAAATCGATCATCGACGCTGTACGGGAGATTACACTTGAAAACCGACCGCGTCGCATCGTCGCTCCGAGCGTTGTACTCTGCTACCATGCTTTCAAGCATATTTTGGTTACCTGTGATGCGTTCTTGGATTCTCCCGTGACGTACCTCGGCCTCTCGGCTCCAGTCGCCTGGGTCTTTACCTTGAATCTCGTAGAACCGTTCAAGCTCGTCGTAGCTGTTTTCGACCTGCTCGCGCTGTGCTTCGATGTCGTGATACTGCGAACGGAACCAGCGGTAGTTTTCGAGTGCCTTCTCTGCGTCCATCTGTTGTTCGACAATCTCTTCGCCCGCCTGCCGTTGCTCAGTCCACGGCAGGAAAGGGAACCAAACGTAGGAGACGATATTGAGTAAAATGAAGAACACCGCGACAGCGGCTCCGATCTTCATCCAACTTCTTTCTTGACTCATTGCACTCTCATATGTAGCCTGTCTGCAACTACACTTAATTTTACTGAATCCAATTTAGAGGTAGTGAGTACTGTTAAGGAACTGTGGCCAGAACTTAGATATAGTCACAAATACTCAGGGAGAGTTAACGGGATGACCACATACAGTTTCGAGATTGATGATGAGGTTTGGGAGACTTGGAAAGATACCGTTCCACGCTCGAAGTCGCTCGATACTCGACTTCGTGAACTCATTGAGGCCGACCGTGACGGGCGCGTTACAGAACCTGATGAAGAGCAGTAGATGTATTGGGGATTAGGATAGGCCCGCTAGAATTCGAGCTTACCCTCTAACTTTGGTCAGTACTGAAACGATATTTAGCAGTCTGTCGTAGGATTATTTTGACGCGTTTGCGCCGGTTGCCCATCGTGAGGAGACGGTGTTTGCCGCCCATCCACCGACACGCCCGCATCCCAGACCGAATATGGGGGCGACGCAGAGGACCAATACTCCACCGGCGACCCAGAATACGATTCTGGATAGTGTCCATGCTGCCACCGTACCACTGCTCGCGGCACTGACTACTGTCACAATGAACGTGAGTACTGCGATGACGCCACCAAGGAACCCAGCACGAAGTCCTGCAGCATCCGGGGATGCCGAGCGGATTGCGGCGATAGCTCCCCCGATGAACGCTCCGATTATCATGACACCGCCACCGAGGGTTGCCTCCGAGTTCGGTAGCGAGTTCACAACGGCAGCGACGGGCAGCGAGGCTAGTGCGCCGATAAGCGCGAATCGCCATTCTGTCTGGAGGGTGCGGGTAGGGAGCGGTGAGACCATATCAATATTATTACTACTTGACACTAATAATTTTTGGGTCGGATGTTGAGGCTTTCAATGACTAATAAAGTGTCAAATCTGGAAAATAATGAAAACAAAGCATGAAACAGAATCGAATTCCGAAGTTAGTGGCTTCCCACAACCTTGGAAGATGGGATAGTGACCTCTTCAACCGGTGTTCGTCCATCGAGCACTTGATGCAGTCGTTAGATGTTATAGTATTGCGCAAATTGAATGAATCACTCGCGGGCGCTTGCATGATTGCCCACACGAATTATGGAAGCAGAAACCACTCTTCGATGAGGTTTCGCTCAACGTAGTCAAGCTGACCGCTCGATCCTAACCGAGAGAGGGTAGTCTGATAGCCGTAGCCATCAACAAGAAACACAGCGTCTGAGAAATCGTGTTTCTCCGAGAGTCGATGGATAACGCAGCGGCCGGATCGGTACCATGACGTCCAAACAACTCGACGTCAAGAATCAGCTTTGTCTCGGTGTCTATTGCAGCGTACAACCAAGACCACTCGCCATTGATTTTGACAGCGGCCTCGTCAACTGCAACCCGCTTCGGCTTCGCCTCACGGGTTATGACCGCTGTCAGCCAGCAAATGTACCTATTGCTAAAAAGGTTGATAATAACGTTCAATACCGAGCAATCGAAGAATTTCTTTTGTCTCTCTGAGTGAACAGCCGATCGCGTGGAGTTGGACGGCGAACGCCTTGACGGGCGTCCCCAGAAATCGGAGATTTCTGGTGTGCGAACGAGACGCTTCGCGTCTCGTCAACGTTCGAAAGACGAAAGCGTCTTTCGAGCCCACAAACTCGCGTCGCGAGTTTGGGACGTCGCCGTCCGATCACGTTCCCATGCTTCTTCTAAATCCGTGGCAAAGCACTCGCTGAGCAGGTCTGCGAGCATTTTGACCAACTAACTCAACGACCTTCTCGTTCCTCAAACTGTTAACTAGACAGTGCCAAGAATGCCTGTTTACCACTTTATTCAGATATTAGGATCAAAAATGGTAGTTATGATTCTCAATCACACGAATATGATCTCATAAACCGATGTATTATCTAAGTATTGTTACCGGTATACTATCGTATATCGTATCTTGTTTATAAGGTAATGTCGTCTACGGTGACTATCTGTTCAACGTTCTATCGAGTGTTGGCTATCTTCTCCTCGTAATTGGCGAAAATAATTTCACACGAGAGTAGTTTCGACTGAGTTGGTGTTAGTAAGAGTTCCGTCACTCCATCTCTGAAGTCTGTATGAATAAATTGGCTCATCTGGCTCAGTTGACTCCCCTGTTATTTCTAGTCTGAAAGTCATTGCTTGATCATCAAGCTCAAAATCCCATTGATTAGTTGAAATTTGATTCCCCGCATCGACGAGACCAACTAGAAGGATGAGGAAATCAGAGGAATAATTTGTCTGTTGATATGGTTTTGCCGTTCGATTCAGAAGCATATCCCAGTTGAGGTTTGACGCATCCTCTTCATTATCAATTAAATACCCGTTAACCAGTGGACGGTTTGCATCTATATCTGTCTGATTGACGTGGAATTTTCTCTTTCGACGGAAGCCCAAGTCCCGACGGAGTTCTGGCTGAGTAACTGCGGGTCCGCTACAACCTGAGAAGAAAATACCTGATGCCGCTATTCCCTTTAGAACTCTCCTACGAGAGGACATTAAATTGATACTTATGGTTTATCTACATAAGTGTTATTCATCTCGTTTTCCGTTGGTTCAGCTTCTCTTACCCAGCTTTCTTCTCCAATTTCGAAGGCCAAGTTCATTCGTGTCAGGGACCATATCTCCGATAAGCATCTTTTATAATATTAAAACCTGTTCTACATTTTGAAATAAGCCTGTAGCGAGTGTTTGTATATTTATTGACGTACTTGTGATGGATTGTTAATGACCACGGTGCGCGAATCTTTGGTAGTTCTCTGTTCTATTGGAACGAACACAGATACAGATGAAATGTGTTGTGTGAAGACACTTCTTGGCGAAGCAGTTCTCGTTCATCTATTGTAAGCGTGTCTTGAGCTTGTTCTGCCTAGGAGAGAACGATGTTGATTACTGACGAATGTTGCATCGGTATCATATTTGTTTATCAATAGTCATGCTGTCACAATAATCTCATTGCCAGAATACAATTCTACAGCTCACAATCAGAATTCCAGACTGGCTGGAAAATATGAGCGTGACAAGAATACTATTGTAATTATAGAATACATAACAGTTTTGGGGGTGATGTCTCCCGCGCTAGCACGATGCAGTGTGTCTGTTCAGGCTGGTCAGTTGATCACGGCTACCCGGCCGAAAATACCTGTTCTGTCATACTCCTCTTTCTGAAGAGTTTATCAGTACAGGCCACAGCAGACGCGACGCTCCCTGAGATGGTTCACATTGTTGTCAACTCGACCACGATCAGCACCAAAAATCCAATCATTGGAAGCTTATTTTTTTTTCGCTCACGCGATGTCAGTTGTTGCAAACCGGCGGTAGGCGAGGAGCATTGGAACGGTTCCCCATAACACGAGTACGAGAGCCGATACCCATTCCGAAAGAAACCACGGAACGTCGCCGACAAGTTCTGAAACGATACGAGGGCCGATTATTGTAGATCCATTCGGATCAACGTGTTCCATCAGAAGCGGCGCCATCAAGTCCGAGTTTGGAAGATTGAAAATCCAGTTTACGGTAACATTATAAGCACGAGACGGTTCCAGTCGGTACGCGAAGAGGCGAACGGCAATTGATTGTTCCCCGATCCCACGCAAGATCGAATTCATAACGCGCTTCCAAGCCCATGCAGAAAGGTAGAGCGCCACCGGAACAGCAATAGCTCGACGACTGGTCTTAACAGCCATTGAGGTCGCCGTCGCAATCGAGAGCCAGACAAGCAGAAATCCTTCTTGAACAATTAAGACCTCAACAGCAGGAAGGACAGGCGGTGGACCATAGAGAATTGTCGAGATGGCGAATCCTGTGATCGTTGCAAGCGAGGTCACCGTAATAAGCGCGAGGCCCTCACCGAGGAACTTCTCGAAAACGTACTTCCACCGCGTATGTGGAAGTTTCAGTATTAATCGGATCCGTCCACTTGCTTGATCACCCGTTACCAATGAGTACCCTGCAACACTAGCTCCGAGAATACCGAAAAGCCTGATTGCCCAGGCAAAAGTAGCAATCACATACGCGCTTCCACCTTGATAACCACTTGCCGGATTGAATAAGAGGTCGGTTGCCGCACCCATTCCGGCTACAAATATGATGAACCCATACAGCCAGTAGTAACGGTTCTTCAGTTTCGTCTTGAAGTGCCGAGTCGCCAGCGGAAATCGCTTAGCGATACCCCGGAACCGATACTTACTGTTCTCTCGATTCAGATACATTCCTTCTAGCATATATAGTGTGAATATCATCATATGCGTTTGGGTTCCCCATTAGTTTACTGCCAATTCTCCTTCTGTCGGACCCATACCAACCTAAGTCAAATAACCGTTCACAGTCAAATTGATACGTTTTCAACACTAACGGATAGGTAGATGAATCCTATCGAAACTCATTCGTTAACGAAACGTTACGGTGAGACCACCGCGCTCGATTCGCTCGAGATGTCCATCGAGAACGGAGAAGTCTTCGGCTTTCTGGGACCCAACGGTTCTGGAAAATCTACCACAATCGACATCCTACTCGGGTTTATTTATCCGACATCGGGGTCGGCGTCAGTGTTTGGGATTGATCCAACAGAGAATGCGACGGCAATTCGTCAACGTACCGGCGTTGTGCCAGACGGATACGAAGTAATGCCTGACTGGACCGGCCGAGACCACGTCGAGTTCGAGCTTGACTCTCGGAACGTTGACGACGACCCCGATGCGTTACTCGATCGGTTTGGCCTACTTGAAGACGCCGACCGCGTCGCGACTGGCTATTCTCGAGGGATGCGCCAGCGACTCTTACTTTCAATGGCAGCCGCCGGCGAGCCCGATCTACTGTTGCTCGATGAGCCAACGACCGGGCTCGACCCGAACGGCATTCGGTTGATGCGAGAATTCATCAGGGACGAACGCGCCCGGGGCGCAACAATCTTCTTTTCCAGCCATCGCCTTGCTCAAGTGGAATCGGTCTGCGATCGCGTCGGTATTCTCAATGAGGGCTCGCTTTTGGCGATTGATTCGATTGACTCGCTTCGTAATGCAGTCGGAGACAACACCATACTACAGGTTTCGGTCGATCACGTCCCCGACGATATCGACTCGTTGACGACACTCGACGGGATCGAAAACCTCGAGGTCAGCGGCACGACGCTTCGTGTTCAGTGCGCGCATGGACGTCATCTTGATGCGCTTAACCATCTTGACCGCTTGGGAGCTACCCCACAACGATTCGAGACCGAGACTGCCTCACTAGAGGATATCTTTTCGGCGTATACCGAGTCAGAGACCGAGTCATCTGAATCCGTGGTTGAATCTCCAGTTGAGACTCCACTGTGACCTCGACCAGTGTCGCACGCTCGAAGTGCGCTGTGGGCGTTGTCGTGGGAGCTAATTTTCCCTGAGTATTTGGTCACCGACTGCTAGCC